>NZ_JAWPON010000002.1:0-82639 GCF_033344315.1 Vibrio sp. 2132-1
TGGTGCCGACTACCGGAATCGAACTGGTGACCTACTGATTACAAGTCAGTTGCTCTACCTACTGAGCTAAGTCGGCACACTTTATTCTTTGTGCTTTTGTCCGTGTTATAACATTTCGTTAAGACACCAACAAATCAAATTGTGGTGCCCGGAGGCGGAATCGAACCACCGACACGAGGATTTTCAATCCTCTGCTCTACCGACTGAGCTATCCGGGCAACGGAGCGCTATTAAACGGATTTTCCCGCGTTGCGTCAACCACTTTTTTTAAATAATTTCAAAAAAGTGGTTGTTCGAACGCTTTTTATTCAACTGTCACTACAAAGTTTGCTTCGAGTTAAATTCCTTTTTGAAATTTGTAACTTTTTCTAGGTAGCGACGCGCTTCTGCGTTCGGGTGTTTCTTGGTTAACGCCCAATAAACTTGGTTGGGTTGCAATGAATTAAGATCTTGCATTGCGCGTTTGCGATCACTGCGATGAAATGTGTTTAAAACTCCTCCAGTACCGCCATTGTAAGCTGAAATCATGCTGTACTCGAGAGAGGTAGGGTGGCGGACTTCTCTTAAATAACGATTTTTTAAGATATAGAAATACGCAGTACCAGTATCTATGTTGTTTTCTGGATTAAACAAATATTCAGGGCTTGGTTGGCCCGAGCGCTTTTTCACGAGTTTGAACACATCTCGTCCCGCTGTTTTAGGTACAACTTGCATTAGGCCATATGCATTTGCCCAACTTACCGCGTATGGGTTGAAACTGCTCTCGGTTTTAATAATGGCGTATATCAAGTCTTCTGGAATGTCGTATTTCTTGGAAGCTCGACGCACGATATCGGCGTATTGGTAGCTGCGAGTTGAAAAGTGGTCTTCAACCATGGGAATTTCGACGTAATACGCTTTCTTGAAATCTACATTTTTGGTTTTTATTTTATTTGCGATGAGGTATTCCGCAAATCGGTTTGCCCGCCAAGACCATTGAATTGGCTTATTGTCTTGGTCGACAACTTGTTTATACAGGAATGGTTGCCCCTCTAACGTGATACCTTTAGAGGAGAATAAGTCGACGTGAGCGGGATCGTCTGGTGTTAATAAGGTGGTGACAATCGCGTCTTTTAGGTGTTTTTGGGGCTCTGTCGGTGATACGGTCTCTATCGTGATCACGCCTTTGCGAAAGTCGACCTCGGCGCGGCTAAGGTAGTTATCGATGTACTTAACGTAATTACTCTTGCCTGCGTACTTGATTTCTTTTTTACCCCAGCGCTTTTGAATATTGCCTGAAAAGCTATTGATTAAGGCATCTAGCGCCGCAGTATCTTTTTCAAATTGTCCTGGTAGCTCAGCTAAGTTATTGGCAAAACGGTTTGTTGGCTCGTAGTTGACGTCATAAATCTTTTCGACGAATTCACGGCTACAGCCTGCCATTAAAAGTGCGGCAGCAATAAAGACAATTTTTTTCATAAGTATCAGAGTTATTGAAGGTAATAGAAAAATGACACCACAAATGGTTGCGATGTCATTGTTTAACTCAAGCGACTTTATTCGCTCGGCGGTGTGTAACCTTCGATATGAACGTCTTTTCCTTCAAAGAGGAAATTTACCATTTCTGTTTCGATCAGTTTGCGGTGTTCTGGATCCATCATGTTGAGTTTCTTCTCGTTGATCAACATGGTTTGTTTGTGTTGCCACTGAGCCCACGCTTCTTTCGAGATGTTGTCGAAAATGCGTTTACCTAGTTCACCAGGGTAAAGTTGAAAGTCTAGACCTTCGCCTTCTTTCTTTAGTCGAGCACAAAATACAGTGCGGCTCATAATGACTCCTTGTATTCAATTAACGAAGTTCGTGGGGTAGCGTTTCCAGCAATAGTTTTACTGGCGCGGCTAAACCGACTTCTTCAGGTTTAGATAAGTTATACCAAAGACCTTTGTTGCCTTCCATTATCACGTCCGGTTGCTTTGATAAATCAATCAAAATTGGCGTGATATCTAGGTGGTAATGGCTGAATGTATGACGAAAGGTAATCAGTGTTTGCTTCTGTTTGATATTGCTGGCTTGAATGCCGCGTTGATCCAGTAGCAATTCAATGTCGCTTTCTGCATCCACATGTTCGGTTTGTGGGAAGCAGAATAAGCCACCCCAAATGCCTGTTTGTGGTCTTTGCTCTAACCACACCTCATGACCATTTTCGGTGTTGTGGTGAAGCATCACGAAACGAGTTTGCTTGATTGGTTTATCTTTCTTCGGTTTTTTGCCCGGGTAGTCGAGCACATTACCTTGTTGTTTTGCCACACACAGGTCAGCAACAGGGCAGAGGCTACATTTGGGTTTGCTGCGAGTGCAGACCATTGCGCCCATGTCCATCATTGCCTGGTTATACTTATCTACATCCGTTTGTGGGGTATGCGTTTCGGCAATTTCCCACAGCTGGTTTTCAACCTTTTTTTGTCCTGGCCATCCTGCAACTGCGAAACAGCGGGATAGGGTGCGCTTCACGTTACCATCAAGAATCGCGTGTGGTTGTTTATACACAGACGATAAAATGGCGGCAGCAGTAGAGCGACCAATCCCCGGTAGGGCGTTCATTTTCTCTATATCAAGAGGAAACTCACCATTGTATGTAGAGGCGACCTCTTGTGCTGCTTTGTGAAGGTTACGGGCTCGGGCGTAATACCCTAAGCCAGTCCAAAGGTGTAGGACTTCATCTTGCTCAGCATTGGCAAGATCGATTACGGTTGGAAAGCGCTCCAAGAAACGTTGGTAATACGGAATAACCGTAGTGACCTGAGTTTGCTGAAGCATAATTTCAGACAACCAGACACTGTATGCGGTCTTATTTTGTTGCCACGGAAGATCTTTTCTTCCATATGCGTCATACCATTCTAGGATGGCACTGGCGAAAGGTGTCACGACTTGCTCTGTATTCTATTATTGGTTAGGTGCAAAATTGCACCACATAATGGGCAAGAAGTACAACGGATAAACAGTAGGGATATAAAGAGGTGTTTCGTTGCTTTTGGATTGCCATAGACCAAGAGCTCAACAAATACTTGCACCTAAGTAAATTCTTTGGATAATCCCCGCTTTGATTAATCAATGTGCAGGCAAAATCAATGAGTGAAGTAACCACTAACGAATACAACGAAGACGGAAAGCTGATCCGCAAAATCCGCAGCTTTGTACGCCGTGAAGGGCGTTTGACTAAAGGTCAAGAGAGCGCGATGAATGAATGCTGGCCTACGATGGGTATTGACTTCAAAGCTGAACTTCTCGATTGGAAAGAGGTGTTTGGCAACGATAACCCAGTAGTGCTTGAGATCGGTTTTGGTATGGGTGCTTCATTGGTTGAAATGGCAAAGAACGCGCCAGAGAAAAACTTCATCGGTATCGAAGTTCATAGCCCAGGCGTTGGTGCTTGTCTTGCCGATGCTCGCGAAGCGGGAATTACTAACCTGCGTGTAATGTGTCACGATGCGGTAGAAGTATTCGAACACATGATCCCAAATGGCAGCTTATCGACACTGCAATTGTTCTTCCCAGACCCTTGGCATAAGAAGCGTCACCACAAGCGTCGTATTGTTCAATTAGGTTTTGCGGAAATGGTGCGTGAGAAGCTTATCCCTAATGAAGGTATTTTCCACATGGCGACCGACTGGGAAAACTACGCAGAGCACATGATTGAAGTGATGAACCAAGCGCCAGGTTTCGAAAACATTGCTAAAGATGGTGATTTCGTTCCTCGTCCAGACGATCGCCCGCTAACGAAGTTTGAAGCTCGTGGTCACCGTCTTGGTCACGGTGTTTGGGATATCAAATATAAGCGTATTGCGTAACCAGAGGAGTTCATGGGATGTACCATTACGCGATATTAGCGAATCCGGGTCATAACCGAATTTACTTTGATAGCGCAATGACCATTGCCTGTTCTGAACTAAAAGCAATTTTAGCTTCACAAGGCGTGGATGTGACAGAAATTGGTAGTAAAGACGTTGGCTTACCTGCTGCGTTGGTGTTTTCTTGTCAGGAAGCGCTAACCGATGAGCAGGCGCGAAGAATCGCAGCCTCTTCGATTTACTATGCGCTATTTGAAGTGCGCGAAGATGGTTTACTTCGACCAGTTCAAGCGCCCGTATTTAACACTTTCCCGGAAAGCATGAGCCAGATTTTGCGCTACACCGGGAAAACAAATGAGCAGTTTACCCGTTTGATGGTGAATATCGGCATTAGTGCGTCCAATACGGGAAGTGAACAACTGACCTTAATGGATCCAATGTGTGGTAAAGGTACAACCTTATTTGAAGGCTTGATCCACGGTTTGAACGTGGTAGGGGTTGAGATCAACGCCAAGTGGGTGCAAGAGATCCAGACCTTTATTGTTAAGTTCATGAAGAATGGCCGCTTTAAGCACAAAGTGAGCAAAGAAAAGCGCACTGCGGGTGGCAAGAAAGTGGCGGATGGTTTCGTGGTTGAAGCTGCAGCAAATAAAGAAGATTACAACCAAGGCAATCTTCAGTTTATGAAGCTGTATTCGGCTGATACTCGTATCGCTGATCAAGTCGTGAAAAAGAACTCAGTTGATGTGATGGTGTCTGATCTGCCTTATGGCGTGCAGCACGGCAGCAAAAATGCCAAGGACAGCAAACTGAACCGTAGTCCACTAGAGCTTTTAAAAGAGGCTCTGCCTGCATGGAAAGTGGTATTGAAAAAGCAAGGTTCAGTGGTGTTGTCTTTCAATGAATTCACATTGAAATGGAAAGATGTCGCGGCATTATTTGAAGAGCAAGGTTGGAAGGTACTTTCAGAAGAGCCTTACATCGGTTATCTTCACCGTGTTGATCAATCTATCAACCGCAATATTATTGTGGCAGTAAAACCATAATCGACTTGAGTCGAACGAACCCTATGGAAAAGCCAACGACACGTTGGCTTTTTTTACCTCTGAGCTCAACGAGTTCTCTTGTAAATAGAAGGTAGAGAATGAAACCGACAGTGGAAATTTTGACAGATATTTTGGCGGAAGTACGCCCTTTAATCGGCCAAGGTAAAGTGGCTGATTACATTCCTGCTCTGGCAAAAGTACCCAGCAACAAGTTAGGTATTGCGGTATACACCAACGAAGGTGAGGTTATTAAGGCGGGTGATGCCGATGAACCTTTCTCTATCCAATCTATTTCAAAAGCATTGAGCTTGACGTTAGCGATGTGCTTGTACAAGCAAGAAGAAATTTGGTCTCGAGTGGGAAAAGAGCCTTCGGGGCAGGCATTTAATTCGCTAATCCAGCTAGAAATGGAGCAAGGTATTCCTCGTAATCCATTTATAAATGCTGGAGCGATAGTAGTGGCAGATTTGTTACAAACTCGCTTATCTGCACCTCGTCAGCGCCTGTTGGAATTTGTGCGTCAGCTTTCTGGTGATACCCATATTGTGTATGACAAAGTCGTTGCGGCATCCGAAATGATGCATGGTGATCGTAATGCGGCGATTGCATATCTCATGCGCTCGTTTGGCAACTTCGAAAATGAGGTGATTCCAGTACTACAAAACTACTTCCACGCTTGTGCGCTGAAGATGAGTTGCGTCGATTTGGCTAAAACGTTTAGCTATTTAGCAAACAAGGGCACATCGGTACAAACGGGTAAGCCTGTAGTTTCTCCTGTGCAAACCAAACAACTTAATGCACTGTTAGCAACGTGTGGCTTGTATGATGGCGCGGGCGAGTTTGCTTATCGCGTTGGTATGCCTGGTAAGTCTGGTGTTGGTGGTGGCATTATCGCGGTAGTACCTGGTGAAATGACTATTTCAGTATGGTCTCCAGAGCTTGATCCTTCAGGTAACTCGCTTGCGGGTACTAAGGCGCTTGAGCTGCTCTCAGAGCGAATTGGCCGTTCAATTTTCTAATGTTGGAAATGTGTCAACCTTATTTAGGACGGCACAGTTTCTAAATAAAAAGCCTCTCAATTGAGAGGCTTTTTTTGTTTTGGGGTTGCGTTACTCTTCGCTTTCTTCGGCCATAAAGGCTTCGAGCAAATCATTAAGGAAGAGCTTCCCTTTTTCAGTAATTTGCCAATGGGTAGCCGTTTCACTCAGGTAGCCCATTTCTATCGCCCAGTCGATGGTTTCTTGAATCGTACTAAGCGGTAAGCCCGTGGTGTCCACATAATCTTGCTTCGGACAGGCTTCGATTAAGCGGAATCGGTTCATAAAAAACTCGAATGGACGATCTTCATCCGCGACGACATGTTCTGTATGCAGATAAGGTTTGACCATATTTTGATAAGCCGCTAAATAGCCTCGCGGGTGTTTTACCTTTGTCGTTCGAATAATACGTCCGTCGGTAAAACTGAGTTTGCCATGAGAGCCACAACCGATACCAAGGTAATCACCAAAGCGCCAGTAGTTGAGGTTGTGCTGACACTGATAGCCCGGCTTGCTGTAACCGGAGATTTCATATTGCACATAACCCGCGGCTGCAAGTTTTTGGTGTCCGAGCTCGAAAATATCCCACAAGTCATCATCGTCAGGTAGCGTTGGTGGCTTGTAGTAGAACATGGTGTTTGGTTCGATGGTCAGCTGATACCAAGACAAGTGCGGCGGTGCCAACTCAATCGCTTTGTCCAAATCTGCCAAGGCTTGTTCGATGCTTTGATCAGGTAAGCCGTGCATGAGATCGAGGTTAAAGCTGTTCAAACCGATTTGGTGCGCCAGCTGAGCAGCGTTGACGGCTTCGTCTTGGCCGTGAATACGCCCCAAACGCTCAAGCTTTTGTTGCTCAAAGCTTTGCACGCCGATAGAGATACGCGTTACCCCGGCTTTACGGTAGCCAACAAAACGCTCTGCTTCGATGGTGCCTGGGTTCGCTTCCATGGTTATTTCGATTTCAGGCTTGAACGGAATACGCGCTTCAATGCCCTTAAGTAGACGCTCGATGCCTTCTGCCGAAATCAAACTCGGCGTACCACCACCAATGAAGATTGAATGCAGTGGACGTGGCGCTTCGTTAAGTCGGTATTTCTCAATGTCGGTATCCAAATCTTCTAAAAGGGCACTGATGTACTCTTCTTCTGGAATCTCGGTTTTGAGCGCGTGAGAGTTAAAGTCGCAATACGGGCACTTTTGCACACACCAAGGGATGTGTACATACAAGCTGAGTGCTGGGGGCGTTAACATGGTCTAATTCGCTCGTGATTACTGAGACACTTGCTCAGACAGTTGAGCAAACAACGACTTGAGCGCTTTACCGCGGTGAGACAGTTGTTTCTTACGTGCAGGTTCAAGTTCGGCTGACGCACAGTTGTCTTCAGGAACAAAGAAGATTGGGTCGTAGCCAAAGCCATTTTCACCGTGTGCTTCAGTTAGAATTCGGCCTTCCCATTTACCGTGACAGACGATAGGCGTTGGGTCGTTATCGTGACGCATGAGGACTAATACGCAGTGGAAACGTGCTGTACGCTCTGCTTCTGGTACGCCTTCCATTGCCGCTAGCAATTTTTCTAGATTCTCTTGATCAGATGCGCTCTCGCCTGCGTAACGTGCAGAGTAAATGCCCGGAGCGCCTTTTAAGAAATCGACTTCTAATCCAGAGTCGTCTGCAATGGCAGGAAGCCCTGTTTCTTGTGCGGCATGGCGAGCTTTAATGATTGCGTTTTCAATGAAAGTTGTACCCGTTTCAGCTACTTCCGATACATTGAATTCACTTTGCGCTAATACTTCAAAGCCGAAGTCAGACAACAAATCTGCCATTTCACGAACTTTGCCTTGGTTACCAGTTGCTAGCACAATTTTTTTCATGGGAATCTCTTTTAATAGTGATAGAGGAGAACAAATCGTTCTCCTCTAGATATTCTTTAACTAATAAGTGGTTTTTAGCCTGCTTAGATCCAAAAGCTTTTGGAACATCACAACCCAATTACTCTTCAACATAAAACTTCTGGGTGAATTTAAGCTTACCTGAGCCTTTGTTTCCAGCTTTTACGTCAATATCGAAAGTAAAAGTTTCTTCGTGGGTAATTGGCAGTTCGGCTAAATAGTATATCGCATTGCCTTCTTTGACTTCACGAAAGGTCAAGGTCTGAGTTTGGCCGATAAGGTTCTTCGCGCGTCCAGCAATTTTTGCTTCTAATGCTGGCTTACCCAATGAAGCTCTATCTAACACGCTAATATTAACCACAGCGAGGTATCCATTACGTTTGATATCGTAGCTACGTGCGACTTTGGGTGTTAGGAATGTTGAGTTAAACGCTACATAGTGTACTTCGATATCTTTCATATTTTTAAACTGATCGGCGAAGCTTGGTAACGACAACAGGCTAATCAGTAATGCGGTAATCCATTTGCTCATTGTTACTTCCTCAAAGCACTTGTTATAAAACAACCATAGCTGCAATTTTACCTTGGTCAGGGGGTAAAAAATGCGTACTCAGTCGTTGGTATTAGTAAGTGTGGTACAAAATCGTAAATAAAAAGCCATCATATGATGGCTTTAATTTCTGTCGGTATCTGGGTAGGCGATTCTATCCGAATTTGTTTGTGCCGTCCTAATTCACCTTTTTCTATGTGAACCAAGCCCTTAGCGATTTTAAACTGCTTGGCTAAGAACTTAGTTAGGTGTGCATTAGCTTTGCCATCGACAGGTGGAGCAGTAATGGCGATTTTTAGCTCTTCACCATGCAAGCCAACGATTTTATCGCGGCTAGCTTTAGGTTGAATATAGAGCTTCAGGATGATGTCCTCACCATCTTGCCAAACTGCAGCTGACATTATAGCTGGAACCAAATTGGACCAATGATATCGCCCATTAAGAAGTTCGCGAACTGCAAGCCGATAAATAACACCAGTACGCTTAAATCAAGACCACCAATAGCCGGAAGAATACGACGGATTGGAGCGCACATTGGCTCGGTCAGTTGATGGAATACGTACTCGATAGGGCTGCGGCCTTGGCTTACCCAGCTCAAAATTGCACGGATCAATAGTACCCAGAACAATAGGCCACCTGCGGCTTTGATTAATGATAATAAGCCCAAGAATAAGAAGTCAGCGCTGAAAGAGACGGAACCGTTCGAAGCTATTAGGATAAGCACGACAAATTTAAGCACACACAACACGTAGGCAAACAACACGGTTGCTAGGTCAATATTCCCCACGGAAGGGATAACGCGGCGCAATGGACCAATGACCGGCTGAGTCGCTTTTACTATGAATTGCGAGAATGGGTTGTAGAAGTCTGCGCGCGCAGCTTGCAACCAAATTCGCAAAATTACGACCATGATGTACAGGTCAAATAGGGTTGAGATGAGAAAACTCATTGAATTCATAAGGTACCCTTAACAAGTGATGGATGATACTAAACGGAGTTCATCCAAATAATTAAAACAGTTTTTCCATTTCTTCCGCGCGAGCCACAGCAGCTTGCATGGCTTTAGCGACAATATCTGAAAGTTGATGTTCGTTGAATGTACGCAGTGCTTCTGCCGTTGTCCCACCTTTCGAAGTTACGTTCTCACGCAGGGTTGATAGCTCAGTTTCTGGGTTGCTAACCACCATACTGGCCGCGCCCAGTGCAGCTTGCTGAACCAATAGTCGAGCGGTCTCTTTATCAAAGCCTTGCGCAATCGCTTCTGCTTGCATCGCTTCCATAAACAGGAAGAAGTATGCTGGAGCACTGCCCGCTGCGGCAATCACATTATTGATGCCAGACTCTTGCTCAACCCAGCATACTTTACCGACCGATTCCATTAACTCTGCGGCAAAAGCTTTGTCGTGCTCGGTTACATGAGTTGGTGCGAATAAACCACTCATACCCAACCCAAGTTGTGATGGCGTATTTGGCATAACACGAACCAAGTTCAATTTGGTGGCTAGCATATCATCCAATCGTGAACAGTTGATGCCTGCGGCAATAGAAATCACCAGTTTATTAGTGAAATCGATCGATTGCAGTGGTTTACAGACATCCGCCATCATTTGCGGTTTTACAGACAATACCACCACATCCGCCTCGGTCGCAGCTTGGATGTTATCGCTGGTGGTTCGGATGCCAAAATCTTGTTCTAGCAGAAGGCGGCGAGCCTCTGAAGGAGCCGTCGCGGTAATGTTTTGCGCTGGGTATCCGTTAGCAACCAAGCCGGAAACAATGGCTCTCACCATGTTGCCAGCACCAATGAAGGCGATTTTTTTATGTTCCATTTGTCTGATTTCCATCATGATATTTAGAATTTGTTGTGCGCTCAGGTGTATAATGGCGCCGCTGTTACTTACTGCTCCTATTGGCGAGTAAGATGATTGCGCATTTACGCTCTAACGATTGGCGACATAACTTATGTCGCGAGTGAGCGTTTTGTTGATTTAGCTGTAGTCTCGTGCGCCGAAAATAGCGGTTCCAATACGAACCATTGTACTACCAGCTTCGATTGCAGCGGTCATATCACCACTCATTCCCATTGATAATGTATCGATTTCTGGGAACTGTGCTTCGAGTGTTTGCTTCAACGTAGCCAACTTCTGAAATTCATGGAGTTGTGATTCGTAGTCAGACACGTTGGCAGGAATCGACATCAACCCTCTTAAAGTGAGGTTGGGTAGGCGAGAAATCAACTCCGCCAGCTCGAATACTTCCGCTTCAGTGACACCAGACTTAGATGCCTCACCACTGGTGTTAACCTGAATCAGAACTTGTAGCGGTTTAAGTTCGCTTGGACGCTGATCATTCAGGCGTTGAGCAATCTTGGTTCGATCGATGGTGTGAACCCAATCGAAATGTTCGGCAACAAGTCGCGATTTATTCGACTGAATCGGGCCAATGAAGTGCCATTCGATTCGATTATCTGGATAATGCTCGGCAAAGTGCTGAACTTTACTGACGCCCTCTTGGACGTAGTTTTCACCAAAGGCGGTTTGTCCCGCTCGGTAGGCTTCGAGAATTGCCTCGACAGGTTTAGTTTTGCTTACCGCTAGAAGTTGCACTGACTCTGGAGTTCGACCACATTTTTGCTCGTCATATCGAATTTGAGAGGTGATATGTTCAATATTTTGTTGAATACTACTCATAGCTGTACTTTAGACTTAAGGATTTTAAATGGATATCACTGAGTTACTGGATTTTAGTGTAAAACATAATGCCTCGGATCTACATCTTTCTGCAGGTGTCCCACCAATGGTTCGTATTGATGGGGATGTGAGAAAACTAGGTATTCCAGCGTTTACACACCAAGAAGTGCATCGTTTGGTTTTCGAAATCATGAACGATGCCCAACGCAGTGAGTTCGAAGAAAAACTCGAAGTCGATTTCTCTTTTGAGTTGCATAACGTTGGCCGTTTCCGTGTCAACGCCTTCAACCAATCTCGCGGTTGTGCGGCAGTATTCCGTACCATTCCAAGTAGCATTCCAACTCTGGAAGAGCTAGAAGCGCCAGAGATCTTCAAAAAAATTGCGAACGCTGAAAAAGGCTTAGTTCTGGTCACTGGCCCAACAGGTTCAGGTAAATCGACGACCTTAGCAGCCATTGTTGACTACATTAACCGTAATCACAACAAGCACGTACTCACAATTGAAGATCCGATTGAATTTGTTCACAACAACAATAAATGTTTGATCAACCAGCGTGAAGTTCACCGTGACACCCATAGTTTCCAAAATGCTTTGCGTAGTGCATTGCGCGAAGACCCGGATGTGATTCTAGTCGGTGAGATGCGTGATAAAGAAACCATCAGCCTTGCCTTAACGGCGGCAGAAACGGGTCACTTAGTTTTCGGGACGTTGCATACCAGCTCGGCGGCAAAAACTATTGACCGTATTATCGATGTTTTTCCTGGTAGTGATAAAGATATGGTCCGCTCGATGCTATCTGAGTCTCTTCGTTCGGTTATCGCGCAAAAGCTTCTGAAGCGTAATGGTGGTGGACGTATTGCATGCCATGAAATTATGATGGCAACGCCTGCGATTCGTAACTTGATCCGCGAAGACAAAGTCGCGCAGATGTATTCGATCATTCAAACAGGTGCGGCTCACGGCATGCAAACCATGGAGCAAAATGCTCGTCAGTTAATGGCGCAAGGCATGGTTGCTCGTGAAGAGGTCGATAGTAAGATCGGATTAGAAGTGCAGCAATTCTCGTAACGTTCATACAGATAATGGTGAATACGGAAGATGGATCTAGATAAATTTCTCGAAGGCATGCTGGCGCTGAAAGCGTCGGATCTTTACATCACGGTTGGAGCGCCAATTCTATTTCGTGTGGATGGCGAATTGCGTCCGCAAGGGGAAAAACTCACCGAGAGTGATGTGGCTGCATTACTCGACAGCGCTATGGAACCAGATCGGCGTCAGGAATTTCGTAAAAGTCGCGAGTCGAATTTTGCCATTGTGAGAGATTGTGGTCGCTTCCGTGTGAGTGCCTTTTTTCAACGCGAGTTACCAGGCGCAGTGATTCGTCGTATTGAAACTAATATCCCTACTTTTGAGCAGTTAAAGTTACCGTTAGTGTTGCAAGATTTGGCGATAGCTAAGCGTGGTTTGGTGCTGGTGGTCGGTGCTACTGGATCGGGTAAATCGACCACCATGGCGGCGATGACAGGCTATCGAAACAGCAATAAAACCGGGCACATTTTGACGGTCGAAGATCCGATCGAGTTCGTGCATGAACACAAGCGCTGTATCGTGACTCAACGTGAAGTTGGGTTAGATACGGAAAGCTATGAAGTTGCGCTTAAAAACTCGCTGCGCCAAGCACCAGATATGATTTTGATTGGTGAGATCCGTAGCCGTGAAACAATGGAATACGCGATGACCTTCGCCGAAACGGGTCACCTGTGTATGGCAACGTTGCACGCCAACAATGCAAACCAAGCTTTAGAGCGCATTCTTCACTTGGTACCGAAAGATCAAAAAGAACAATTCTTGTTCGATTTGTCGATGAACCTAAAAGGCGTGGTTGGTCAGCAGCTGATCCGAGATAAAAATGGGCAGGGACGTCATGGTGTATTTGAGATCTTGCTAAATAGCCCACGTGTGTCGGATTTGATTCGTCGCGGAGATTTACATGAGTTGAAGTCAACCATGGCTCGCTCAAATGAGTTTGGTATGCTGACGTTCGATCAATCTCTTTATAAGTTAGTGATGCAAGGTAAGATCAGCGAAGAGGATGCACTACATAGTGCCGACTCGGCAAATGATCTGCGCTTGATGTTGAAAACGCAGCGTGGTGAAGCATTCTCTACGGGCAGTTTGGCAAACGTTAAGATCGATATGGATTAATCCAATCCAGAAACAAAAAAGGTTGGCAGAAGCCAACCTTTTTTCATTGTGCTTGAAGTGTTTACTCACCCCAAAGGGCTTCAAACCAGCTTTCTAGAATCACCACCGCTGACTGGCAGTCAACATTACCTTTCGATAGGGCTTTATAGCCGCCCATGCTGAACAACTCCGCACGAGCTTCTGCAGTAGATAAACGCTCATCATGCAGCTCAACAGGCAATCCGTATCGGCCTTGCAGACGCTTAGCAAATTTTCGTGCACGAGGGGTTATGGTCTCAAGGTCTTTACCATGCAGATCGGTCGGTAAACCGACCACTAGCAAATCTGGTTGCCACTCTTTGATTTGCTTTTCGATATCGTCCCAGTTTGGAATACCGTCATTGGCTTTAAAGGCTTTTAATGGGGAAGCTGTACCAGTAATTTCTTGGCCAATAGCGCTACCAATGCTTTTGGTTCCAAAGTCAAAAGCCATAATTGTGCGTGACATAAGGTGTCTCTATCTAATGTAACTGTATATTTGGACTAAGCATGTCCAGAGTCTGCTGAAAGGTGACTTGGGTCGATACCCAGCTTTTCGACCGCTTTCTTCCAACGCTCGTTGATTGGTGTATTAAAGATAATTTCAGGCGTCGCTTCAATGGTGAGCCAAGAGTTTTCGACCAGCTCACTTTCTAATTGGCCTGCACTCCAACCGGAGTAGCCAAGTGCCACTAAGTAATCACTTGGTTCTGCTTCTGTTCCTAACACCGACAGAATATCACGCGAAGTGGTTACCGCGAGGTCATCGGTCATTTGGACGCTGGACTCGTAGTAATCTTTGGGTTTATGCAAAATAAAACCACGATCTTCCGAGATTGGGCCGCCATTGTAGACTGGTCTATCTAGACTGGCTTCAAACAGGCGCGGGTGTACTGGCTGAACTTCCACCTGCTTGAGCATGTTGCCGACGGTGATATCAACAGGAGCATTGATCATCAGCCCCATAGCGCCGTCTTCGTTGTGCTCACAAACGTAGATCACGCTGTTTTGAAAGTACGGATCTTTCATCCCAGGCATGGCAACCAAAAAGTGATTTGTGAGATTCATACTCATATTGACCCTTAACTCTCGTAAATGCCCTTAAGCAAACATCATACAGTTTACCATCTAGGTATGTGCATGAGTTTGCTTAAGTTAATGTACTACGCTCTCTATTAACTGTAATACAGTTTGAGTTATTCGCCTTTTACTCGACGCTCAATCGCATCCATCAGCTTGCCTGTGATTGAGATATCAAAAGCAGCTTCAATTTCGCGAATACAGGTTGGGCTGGTGACGTTGATTTCTGTTAGCTTGTCGCCAATTACGTCAAGGCCAACAAAGATAAGGCCTTTTTCTTTCAGTGTCGGAGCAACGGTTTGCGCAATTTTGAGGTCGGTTTCGCTTAGCGGACGAGCTTCACCAGTACCACCAGCGGCTAGGTTGCCGCGCGTTTCGCCTTTAGCAGGAATGCGTGCTAGACAGTAAGGCATAGGTTCGCCATCTACCACTAGGATACGTTTGTCACCGTTGCTGATGTCTGGCACGAAGGTTTGTGCCATTGCGTAGTTTTGACCGTGGTTAGTCAATGTCTCGATGATCACAGAGACGTTTGGATCGTTTTCTTTTACACGGAAGATGGACGCGCCACCCATACCATCAAGCGGTTTCAGGATGACATCACCATGTTTTTCACGAAATTCTTTAATTTTCTCTGCTTTTCGCGTCACGATCGTTGTAGGTGTCAGCTCTGGGAACCATGCCGTAAACAGCTTTTCGTTACAATCACGTAAGCTTTGAGGCTTGTTAACGATCAGTGCGCCTTGTTCTTCTGCACGCTCAAGGATGTAAGTCGCGTAGATGTATTCAGTATCAAACGGAGGATCTTTACGCATTAGCACCGCGTCTAGCTCAGACAGTTCGATAGTTTGCTCTGATTTGAACTCGTACCAACCGTTTGGATCTTCTTTTAGTTCTACCACTTTAGTATCTGCAATGGCAACGCCTTGATCGAGATGCAGATCATTCATTTCCATGTAGTGGATTTCATAGCCGCGTCGTTGCGCTTCAAGCATCATGGCAAAGCTAGAGTCTTTTTTGATGTTAATGGACGAGATTGGGTCCATTACGATACCGAGTTTGATCATTATTTTTCTCCGTTTTAACCAAGATCGCCGAAACGAACTTGTAAGGCTGTAATTGCTGTCAGAGCCGCTGTTTCGGTACGCAGAACGCGAGGGCCGAGTAGCGTTTCTTCAAATTGGTATTCTCGAGTCATCTCGATCTCTTCAGACGATAAACCGCCTTCAGGACCGATCAGTAGGCGCACTTTTTCAACCGGGGTTGGCAAAGTGTTGATTGAGTATTTAGCACGAGGGTGAAGGTTAAGCTTTAAACCATCGTACTCTTCTTGACACCACTCTTCCAAGCTCATAATTGGACGAATTTCGGGCACGACATTACGCCCACATTGCTCACAGGCACTGATGGCGATTTTCTGCCATTGCGCGAGTTTTTTCTCAAAACGCTTTTGGTCAAGCTTGACGCCACAACGTTCAGAAATCAGAGGAGTGATGGTATTGACGCCAAGTTCAACAGACTTTTGGATGGTGAACTCCATCTTATCGCCACGTGAAATGACTTGACCAAGGTGCAGATCTAAAGGGGATTCAATACTGTTTTCTACGCGCTCGGTGATGTTAACCAAAACTGATTTCTTGCTGACTTCACTGATAACCGCTGGGAACTCTGCGCCACTGCCGTCAAAAAGGAGAACGTCTTGGCCTTCTTTCATGCGCAAAACACGACCGATATGGCCTGCTGCGTCGTCACTTAAAGCAAGTGAGCCAAGTTGATGAATGGTTTCTGGATGATAAATTCGAGGGGTACGCATGAGATTTCCAGCAAGAGAATAAACTTAAACCCTAACATGGATGCTTTGCACCGAAAAAACAAGGGGCAAGAAGCGTTTCAATATCAGTAATTGAAACGCTTCGAGGTCGGAGGTTACAGTGCGCGGCAGGCTTCTTGAACAAATGGGTTGTGATTGCCCTGTACTTTTGCAATGCGCTCGTCACGCTCACATTCCCATTTATCGACAGGATAGGTTTTGTTCCAAGCACTCATTAATTGCGTTTGCTGCTTCGACAGTTTGAAACCGTACTCTTTGCTCATGTATAGATAGGTACGAGCAATTGAGCCACGCGCACGGTCTGGTGGCATGACTTTACGCTGCTTAAAGTTCACTTGCATCTCACAGCGACCATAACTCACGCCATCCATACCGTTCCATTGGCTGAAGTTGTAGTTCGAACGGTCACCGTTTACTTCACCAATAGCAGGAGTTAGGTTGTGCAAGTCTGCTTCCATCAAACGAAAAGTTTTGTCTTTTTTCTTACAGTTTTTACGTCCGCCATCTTGCCAGCATTGACGCTGGTGGCCAAATTGCCACGCAGGAACAACGTGCTCCCATTCGATTCGTGCAGCCCGTTTTTCTTGTTTACGGACTTGGTAGCCGCAAGAGGCTAAATCGGGTAAGCCTTTCTTGCCTTGCCATTGAATGTTACAGCCACAGTAGAAGCTTGTTGGGTGGTCTTGATAAATTTTGACCGCCTCACGTTTGGCTGCAGAGAATGAGCTCGGTGGCGCGGCAATCGCAGTGCTAGAAAGCGCGATAAGCAACAGAGAGAGTAAGTATTTCATGATAAAAGTCTTTATAAAGTATGACTTTATTCATGATAACACGCATAAAATAGCTTTAGTGATGAGTAAGTTAACAATAAGTGGCGAAGGGAAGGTTTTGATCAACTCGATCTTTATTTTGGGAACGCAAGTAACACTATGAGGTAAGGGCTACGATAATTGAATGCCGGTGAAGTTAAGTGGTTGGCGGCATTTTTGACAAGAGTACGTTGCCTCTTTGCGCAGCACTTTATTATGACGGCGAATCGATAGAGGGTAGGTCATACAACCACAACGATACTCAAAGGTCTTACCTTGAACGGATTTTACTTCAAAGCTGTGAGTGGTTTTGGCTGGTACGTTAAATACGGCTTCCATGACGCCTTTCCATTCTTTACCGTGAGGCCTAACTCGCCCGTAAACCTGATAAGTAATCAGGTGTGCTACTTCATGAGGAATGACTTCATCTAAGAATGCTTGGGTGTTTTCGCGAAATAAAACAGGGTTTAGGCGTACTTGATTTAATTGAAGGTAGGCTTTTCCTGCCGCTTTCCCACGGACGTCGAAGGTGATTGTTGGAATCGGGAAAGAACGTTTGAAAGCTTGTTCCGCCATCGCGATACAGCCCGCCATCACTTGCTTGGCTTTATAGCTGAGTTCTATATCCACAATTCACCTCGATAAATCAAATAAAAAAGCCCCCGCATTTGCGAGGGCCAGATCATAGCATCAGTTAATTATGGTGTGTGTTTTTTCTTGATGGTGGCATGGTAAGCGTGCCATGTACCGTAGCCTAGAATTGGCATGGTAAACAACATTCCGATCCCGTAGGTCGCAAAGCCGATAAGAATACCGCCACAGATGATCGCTGCCCAAACAATCATTGCTGGAATATTGGATTTCACTGCATTAAAGCTGGTAAATACAGCGGTCATCATGTCTACGCGACGCTCCATCATGAGAGGAATAGAAAAGGCTGAAATGCTAAACACCACACAAGCCAAAACAAAGCCAACTAAAGAGCCGATGACAAGGAAGGGTAGGAACTCACTTAAAGGTGCCCCTTGAACAGAAGGGTAGAGTGCATGAAGTAGAGCGGCAATGCGCATCCAAAATATCATACACACTGCGAGTAACACGGCGAACGCCCATTGAGATGTTGAGTTACGACCGATCGCTTTCATTGAATGGAACAAGCTTGCTTTGTGTCCGCGCTCTCTCTCCCAACTGGCATCATACAAGCCCAGCGCGAGAAACGGACCGATTAACATGTAAACAATCAAACTGGGCATGACGACTAAGTGTGTGCCTTGCCACTGTACGAGCAAAACAATGCCTATCGCAGCAGCCATAAAACAGATGCCATAGAAAGCACTAATAAGCGGCATTCGCACGAAATCATGCAGACCTAATGCGAGCCAATGAAAAGGTGCAGAAAGATTGACCGTATTGCACGGTATGGTTCTGGCATATTCGTTGTCTGGCACTTCCTTTCGTTTGTTGTGGAAGTCCGATGGATTAACAGTTCGAGGCATAACTCCTCCTTGATTTATTCCCACATTATCCGCTTATACCAACTGACAGCGGTTTTTGTTCAGTCAAACTTGAAGCGACTTTTTCAAGTTTACATCTGAGCATTGGCTTAGTTTGGTATCGGCCATAAAGATGCCTGACTCATGTCTTTACTTAAGTGTTGCTTCCACAGTCGCCAGCATCCGACGTCTCTATTTAAATTGGAGTTAACAATATTTTAACTATTGGCGGAGATGGGATAATTTACAAATAATTGCTTAAAATTTATTCGGTATAAAAATGAGGGAGAAACAGGACTGCTTTGTGGGGCAGGGCGGTATGAGCCGAAATGACTAGATAAAAGTTGCTGAAAATAAAAAGCCCCCACCATAGGCGAGGGCTTGATTGATTCTTGCTTAGCTTGATTATTTGATGCCAGCGAAATCGCGTAGAAGTGCAGCTTTGTCTGTCGCTTCCCACGGGAATTCTTCACGACCGAAGTGACCGTATGCCGCTGTCTTCTTGTAGATAGGTTGAAGAAGGTTAAGCATTTCTTGTAGACCGTATGGACGTAGGTCGAAGAATTGACGAACCGCTTCAATGATGATGTCGTGAGGTACTTTCTCAGTACCGAACGTTTCCACCATGATAGACGTTGGATCAGCAACACCGATTGCGTAAGAAAGTTGGATCTCACAACGGTCAGCCATGCCTGCCGCTACGATGTTTTTCGCTACGTAGCGTGCTGCGTATGCTGCACTACGGTCAACTTTTGATGGATCTTTACCAGAAAACGCACCGCCACCGTGACGAGCTGCGCCGCCGTAGGTATCTACGATGATCTTACGACCAGTTAGGCCACAGTCACCCATAGGACCACCGATTACGAAGCGACCGGTTGGGTTAATGAAGAAGTTTGTTTCTTTGTTGATCCACTCAGAAGGTAGTACTGGCTTAATGATCTCTTCCATTACCGCTTCACGCAGGTCTGAAGTTGAGATTGAGTCACAGTGTTGAGTTGAAAGAACAACCGCGTCGATACCAACGATGTTACCTTGATCGTATTGGAATGTTACCTGAGATTTTGCATCAGGACGCAACCAAGGTAGTGTGCCGTTTTTACGAACTTCTGCTTGCTTTTGAACAAGACGGTGAGAGTAAGTAATTGGCGCTGGCATTAGTACTTCAGTTTCGTTACAAGCGTAACCAAACATGATGCCTTGGTCGCCTGCACCTTGTTCTTTAGGGTCAGCTTTATCAACACCTTGGTTGATATCTGGCGACTGTTTACCGATTGTGTTTAGTACCGCACAAGAATCTGCGTCAAAGCCCATATCTGAATGTACGTAGCCGATTTCACGAACGGTTTCACGAGTTAACTCTTCGATGTCTACCCATGCTGAAGTCGTGATTTCACCACCCACCATTACCATACCGGTTTTAACGTAAGTCTCACATGCAACACGAGCCTTTGGATCTTGCTCTAGAATCGCGTCAAGAACCGCATCAGAAATCTGGTCTGCAATTTTATCTGGATGACCTTCTGATACTGACTCAGAAGTAAACAGGTGCTTAGCCATGTTAGCTCCACTATATCTGGTTTAAAACTGGGGAATGATAAACTCTCCAGCGCAAATTAATACTAATTTTTGTAGGTGTATCTACATCTAGACGTCTATTCTAAATTTGATTGCTCGAATTACAAGCTCTTTTTTGGTTTTTGTTATAACCAAACGTTTGCCTGATTTATTGATAATTTTAAGAACTTCGAACGATTTGGCGCGAAAGGTGCAATATTTGTGAGGTTTTGGACTGGAAAACGTTTGCACACCCAACAGGGCTTTGAGAGAATTATGACCTACTTTTCGTTTCGCTTAATGTACTCAGGAGCAGACATGTCGTCTCGTAAACATCTTGCCAATGCAATTCGTGCTCTAAGCATGGATGGTGTTCAACAAGCTAACTCAGGCCACCCAGGCGCACCAATGGGTATGGCTGATATCGCTGAAGTTCTTTGGCGCTCTCACCTAAACCATAACCCTTCAAACCCAGAGTGGGCCGACCGCGATCGCTTTGTGCTGTCAAACGGTCATGGGTCAATGCTTATTTACTCTCTACTGCACTTAAGCGGTTACGAGCTATCTATTGACGATCTGAAAAACTTCCGTCAATTGCACTCAAAAACCCCAGGTCACCCAGAGTACGGCTACGCGCCTGGTATCGAGACAACAACGGGTCCTCTAGGTCAAGGCATCACTAACGCTGTTGGTATGGCGATCGCAGAGAAAGCACTAGCGGCACAGTTCAACAAAGAAGGTCACGATATCGTTGACCACTTTACGTATGTGTTCATGGGTGACGGCTGTCTAATGGAAGGCATCTCGCATGAAGCATGCTCTCTTGCTGGGACGTTAGGTCTAGGCAAACTGATCGCGTTTTGGGATGACAACGGCATTTCTATCGACGGTCACGTTGAAGGCTGGTTCTCTGACGATACACCTAAGCGTTTTGAAGCGTACGGCTGGCATGTAATCCCAGCAGTCGATGGTCACGACTCAGACGCGATCAACGCAGCAATTGAAGCAGCAAAAGCGGACCCACGTCCTACGCTTATCTGTACCAAAACAATTATCGGTTTCGGTTCTCCTAACAAGTCTGGTTCGCACGACTGTCACGGTGCACCACTAGGTCACGATGAAATCCAAGCGGCTCGCGAATACCTAGGTTGGGAGTACGGCCCATTTGAGATCCCGGCAGATGTTTACGCTGAGTGGGATGCAAAAGAAGCGGGCGCCGCGAAAGAAGCAGCTTGGAATGAAAAATTCGAAGCATACGCTGCAGCTTACCCTGCTGAAGCGGCAGAGCTTAAACGTCGTCTAAACGGCGAACTTCCTGCACAGTGGGAAGAAAAAGCGAACCAAATCATTGCTGATCTTCAAGCAAACCCAGCGAACATTGCATCACGTAAAGCATCGCAAAATGCACTAGAAGCGTTTGGTCAAATGCTTCCTGAGTTTATGGGTGGTTCTGCTGACCTAGCGCCTTCTAACCTGACCATGTGGTCTGGTTCTAAGTCTCTAGAAACGGAGGACTTCTCTGGCAACTACATCCACTACGGTGTACGCGAATTCGGTATGACTGCTATCATCAACGGTATCGCATTGCACGGTGGTTTCGTTCCTTACGGCGCAACATTCCTAATGTTCATGGAATACGCTCGTAACGCAATGCGTATGGCTGCGCTGATGAAAATTCAGAACATCCAAGTTTACACGCATGATTCGATCGGTCTTGGCGAAGATGGCCCAACTCACCAACCTGTTGAGCAAATGGCGTCTCTACGTGTAACTCCAAACATGAGCACATGGCGCCCATGTGACCAAGTTGAGTCTGCAGTTGCATGGAAACTAGCGATTGAACGTAAAGATGCACCGACAGCACTTATCTTCTCTCGTCAAAACCTTGCGCAACAAGAGCGTACAGCAGAACAAGTAGCAGACATCGCGAAAGGTGCTTACATTCTGAAAGATTGCGAAGGCAAGCCTGAGCTAATCCTTATCGCAACAGGTTCTGAAGTTGAACTAGCAGTAGAAGCAGCAGCACAGCTAACTGCTGAAGGTAAGAAAGTACGCGTTGTTTCAATGCCATCAACAGATGCATTTGACAAACAAGACGCCGCTTACCGTGAATCTGTACTGCCATCAGACGTAACGGCACGTATCGCTATTGAAGCGGGCATTGCTGATTTCTGGTACAAGTACGTTGGCTTCGACGGTCGCATCATCGGTATGACAACATTCGGTGAATCTGCACCTGCTGGTCAGCTATTCGAGATGTTTGGCTTCACGACTGAAAACGTAGTGAACACAGCAAAAGAATTGCTAGCGTAATTGCAGGACCGTCTAAACAGTCGAACGTAAACGACGATTGTTAAACGCTAAAGTTAGAAAGGCCATCATTATGATGGCCTTTTTATTTTTGTCAGGTTTTCCAACCTTGTGGAATGCTTTGGTGAATGCAGTCTAAAAGTACGGATAAGCGCAGTGGTGGTCGTCCTGCTGGTGTATAGCAGTTAATGGAAATAGGCTCAGAAAGCCAACCTTCTAAGCATGGTGTGATTCGCCCTGGGTGATGTTTCTCATAGCCGCATGCTGTCCAAGTCGGCAGCAGTCCAATACCATGACCATTCGCGATACTGTCTATTTGCATTGCTATGTTGTCGCTGTATAAGCGACTAACAAAGGGTTCTAAAAAGAACTCACCGTGTTGAGGGTGTGCTAGCATCAATCCATTTTCTTGCACTGAACCAAAATCGATCCATGGATGTGCTTCAAGTTCTTTGGGGTGCGGTATAGGCCCATGTTGTTTTAGATAATTTGGAGAGGCAAAAGGCGTATAGCGAAATACCCCCAGCACTTCTTTTCGCCAGTCTAGCTCTTTACGTTCACCGAGCCAGATGAACAAATCTGGGTCATGATGCGCCTCAGAAAAGTCACTGGTAAGTTGAACTCTAACATCGGGATTATCAGCAAGAAAACGATTGAGTACGCCGCCGAGCCAGCTTCTAACTAAGGCAGTGTGACAAACAATATGCAGTGGCCCTGAAACTTGGTTCGTTAAACCTTGAAGTGCATCATAACTCTCTTCACTTAACTCAAGAATCTGGCGGCTGTAGTGGGCAAAGATCTCTCCAGCTCTTGTCAGAACTAATCGATTACCTTGTCTGGCGGTTAGAGCCTGACCGAAGTCTTCTTCTAATTGTGCCAAGCGACGACTTAGCGTTGATTTTGGCTGATTAAGGGCTTTAGCAGCGGCTGTCAAACTTTTATGCTGATTGAGCGCATCAAAGGCTCTAATTGATGCTAAGTCGTGCATATTTCTTTTACTCCTTACTGCGTTATGTACGAGTTCCATAAATGGAAAGAACCGTTCCATAACTCTCACTATGCATCTCATTCTATTTGTGAATAATTCACTTTCGAAAATAATAATCATTATCAATTATGGAGATGTAGATGTCTACTCTTAGACTGCCAGTTATTACCGCAACTGGTATTTTAGCCTTCGTCAGTGTCCCTCATGTTTTTGCCAATGATGCAGTTTCTAAAATGGAAACAGTGGTTGTAACTGCATCAAGCTACGAGCAATCTCAAGCGGACGCGCCTGCAAGTATTAGTGTTATTTCACGTGAGGAGTTGGACTCCCGTTATTACCGCGATGTGACTGATGCACTAAAAAGTGTGCCAGGTGTTGTCGTGACAGGTGGTGGTGATACCACCGACATTAGTATCCGTGGTATGGGTTCTAAATACACTTTGATACTGGTCGACGGTAAACGTCAAAGCACGCGTGAAACTCGTCCAAATAGTGACGGTCCTGGTATCGAACAAGGTTGGTTACCTCCTCTTCAAGCGATTGAGCGAATCGAAGTTATTCGTGGCCCAATGTCGACGCTTTACGGTTCTGATGCGATTGGTGGTGTGATTAACGTCATCACACGAAAAGATGCGCTAGAGTGGACAGGTAATGTTCAACTGGGCACGGTACTACAAGAGAATAGCCGCTCAGGGGGAGAGCAGAGCGCGAACTTTTTCGTTAATGGTCCGTTGGCTGAAAATTTATCTCTCCAAGTATATGGTCAGTACACAACCAGAGAAGAAGATGACATCGAATACGGTTATGAAGATAAAGATATGCAGAGTATCTCTTCAAAACTGACTTACCAGATTAATGATCGCCACTCGGTGCAATTAGAAGGTGGCACGTCGGCACAAAGTCGTCGTGGTAATGTGGGCCTTTCAGTGCCGACCACTGGGTGTCGTGGTGGGTGTGAAGACTCACTGAATGAATATCGTCGTAATTACGTAACGGTAAGCCACAACGGTGATTGGGATTCGATTGGCATTTCAGACACTTACTTACAGCGAGAAGAGAGCGAGAACAAATCTCGTGAGATGACGATCACCAACACCACGTTCAAATCGAGCTTGGTGACTGGTATCGGAAACCATACGTTGACGACGGGTGTGGACGCCACTCATGCAGAGCTTGAGGATTTCACCTCCAACAAAGCGTCATCGAAGACTGAAACATCGAATACGCAGTGGGCTATTTTCATTGAAGATGAATGGAAAATCGCTGATCCGTTTAGCGTTACGCTTGGTGGCCGTCTAGATCATGACGAAAACTATGGCGCGCACTTTAGTCCGCGTGTTTACGGTGTATGGCGAGTTGATCCGTCTTGGACGGTGAAAGGCGGTGTGGCAACAGGTTTCCGTTCTCCACAATTACGTGAAATTACTCCTGGCTGGGCGCAAGTCAGTGGTGGCGGTAATATCTACGGTAACCCAGATCTTGACCCTGAAACGTCGCTAAACAAAGAAATCAGCGTCTTGTATCAAGGTGATTCTGGCTTAGATGTCTCTTTGACAGCGTTCCATAACGAATTCAAAGACAAGATCACACGTGTTGTTTGTCCAGACACTATCTGTACTGATGGTCCAAACCAATGGGGCGCAGATCCAACGTACCGTATTAACGTGGATGAAGCCGTCACACAAGGTATTGAAGCGACCTTAGCATCGCCGTTAACGGAAACCATTTACCTTAGCTCGAGCTACACATTTACCGACTCAGAGCAAAAAACAGGTGAATACAAAGGCATGCCGCTGCAGCAGTTACCAAAGCATCTGTTTAATGTGGATGTGACTTGGCAAACGACAACAGATCTAGAGAGCTGGGCGAAAGTCACGTACCGAGGTAAAGAAATGGATCCGGTTACTGGCCCATCAAGAAACAGTATCGTAGAGCCAGCTTATACCTTTGTGGACGCCGGTGTGACATACCAGTTAACCGACAATACTCGTATTAAAGGCGCTATCTATAACTTGCTGGACGAGGAAATCAGTTACGAAGAATACGGATATATTGAAGATGGTCGTCGCTACTGGTTAGGTTTAGACGTCGCATTTTAATTATCTATCGTTGTAATAAGGTCGAGCATAGTCTCGACCTTTTTTAATCCTGCTTTACTGTGATTCAACAGGTGCGTTTGTCAGCCTGATCAGGTAGTATCTGTAACACGAAATTTTTGGTAGGGCGAAGGATAAATGCTAAAGGTTGCGATCAATGGATTTGGACGTATAGGTCGTAATGTTCTGCGAGCGGTGTATGAAAGCGGAAAACACCAGCAGATCAAGGTTGTGGCGGTTAACGAACTAGCACAGCCAGAGGCGATGGCACACCTACTGCAATATGACACCAGTCATGGTCGCTTTGGTAAAAAAATTTCCCATGACCAAGAACATTTGCATGTTCATCATGACAGCGGTGAATATGATTCCATTCGCATTCTCCACCTCTCCGAAATCGAATTACTTCCTTGGCGTGATTTAGAAGTTGATATCGTCTTGGATTGCACTGGCGTATTTGGTTCGCAAGCCGATGGGCAAGCGCATATAGAAGCTGGCGCTAAGAAAGTACTGTTTTCGCACCCGGGCGCAAACGACCTAGATAATACGATTATCTATGGCGTGAACCACGAAACTCTGAAAGACGAGCACCGTGTTGTCTCCAATGGCTCTTGCACCACCAACTGTATCGTTCCCATCATTAAAGTATTAGACGAAGCCTTCGGCATAGAGTCTGGCACCATTACCACAATTCATTCGTCCATGAACGATCAACAAGTAATTGATGCGTATCATAACGACTTACGCCGTACCCGCGCTGCAAGCCAATCTATTATTCCGGTGGACACTAAGTTGCATAAGGGGATTGAAAGAATCTTCCCGAAATTTTCCAACAAATTCGAAGCAATTTCTGTTCGTGTTCCAACGGTTAACGTCACTGCAATGGATTTAAGTGTCACAATTAGTACAAATGTGAAAGTTAATGACGTAAATCAAACCATTGTTAACGCATCTCAGTGTACATTACGTAACATTGTTGACTATACTGAATCGCCACTCGTTTCCATCGACTTTAACCACGACCCCCATAGTGCGATTGTGGATGGAAGCCAGACTAGAGTGAGTAACGGGCAACTCGTAAAAATGCTCGTTTGGTGCGACAACGAATGGGGCTTTGCTAACCGGATGCTGGATACTGCCTTAGCAATGCAAGCTTCTTCGCAAGTGGAACAGTAATGACGAAGAAGTGATGGAGAATTTTTATTTCTAGCCTTGAAATAAATCCATAATATCTCCATATCTATAACCAGTTTGAAGAATTAACAGGCTTGGCAGGGTTGCCGAGTTTTCAAAAACTTTAATTATTAAATATTTGAGAGGACACATCATGTCTGTAATCAAGATGACTGACCTGGATCTTGCAGGTAAACGTGTATTTATCCGTGCTGACCTAAACGTGCCAGTAAAAGACGGTAAAGTAACTTCGGATGCACGTATCATCGCATCTCTTCCAACTATTAAGCACTGCCTAGAAGCAGGCGCTAAAGTAATGGTTACGTCTCACCTAGGTCGCCCAACTGAAGGTGAATACGCTGAAGAGTTCTCTCTACAACCAGTTGTTAATTACCTAAACGACGCACTAGATTGCGAAGTGAAGCTAGCAAAAGACTACCTAGATGGCCTAGAGCTAAATGCGGGTGAACTTGTTGTTCTTGAAAACGTTCGCTTCAACAAAGGCGAAAAGAAAAACGACGAAGAGCTATCTAAGAAATACGCAGCACTATGTGACGTATTCGTAATGGACGCATTCGGTACGGCTCACCGTGCTCAAGCATCTACTCACGGCGTTGGTATGCACGCAGACGTAGCATGTGCTGGTCCTCTACTAGCGAACGAACTAGAAGCGCTAGGCAAAGCAATGGACAAGCCAGCTCGTCCAATGGTTGCTATCGTAGGTGGTTCAAAAGTTTCTACTAAGCTAACTGTTCTTGAGTCTCTATCTAAAATCGCTGACCAACTCGTTGTTGGTGGTGGTATTGCTAACACATTCATCGCAGCTGCTGGCCACAACGTTGGTAAGTCTCTATACGAAGCAGACCTAGTTGAAACAGCTAAGAAGCTAATGGACGAGTGTGCAATTCCAGTAGCAACTGACGTTGCATGTGCGAAAGCATTTGACGAGAACGCAGAAGCTGAAATCAAGCACGTTTCTGAAGTACAAGACGACGACATGATCTTCGACCTTGGTCCAGATTCAACTGCTGAACTAGCTGAAATCCTTAAAAACGCTAAGACTATCCTATGGAATGGTCCAGTAGGCGTATTCGAATTCAAGAACTTCGAAGCAGGTACTAAAGGCATCTCTGAAGCTATCGCAGCTTCTGAAGGCTTCTCTGTTGCTGGTGGTGGTGACACGCTAGCGGCTATCGACAAGTTCGGTATCAAAGCGGATGTATCTTACATCTCTACTGGCGGCGGCGCTTTCCTTGAGTTCGTAGAAGGTAAAGTTCTTCCAGCAGTAGAAATGCTAGAAGCACGCGCTAAGTAATTAAAGCAAAGCGGGGGAGTGATTCTCCCGCTTTCTTGTTTGCTGCAACGTGTGAGGAACTCTGCTAGAATAGCCTCAGTTGTGAGCAAACGTTTGCAAGATTTTCAACTTAACAAGTTTTGTTTAAAAACGACAGATAAATAGGATTACATCCATGTCTAAGATCTTCGACTTCGTAAAACCAGGTGTTATCTCTGGCGATGACGTTCAGAAAGTATTTGAAGTTGCAAAAGAAAACAGCTTTGCACTTCCAGCAGTAAACTGTGTGGGTACTGACTCTGTAAACGCAGTACTTGAAGCAGCTGCAAAAGTTAAAGCTCCAGTTATCGTTCAGTTCTCTAACGGTGGCGCTGCTTTCTTTGCTGGTAAAGGTCTAAAACTTGAAGGTCAAGAAGCTCAAATCCTAGGTGCTGTTGCTGGTGCGAAATACGTTCACGCTGTAGCTGAAGCTTACGGTGTTCCAGTAATCCTACACACTGACCACGCAGCTAAGAAACTACTTCCTTGGATCGACGGTCTACTAGACGCTGGTGAAGAGTACTTCGCGCAAACTGGTAAGCCACTATTCTCTTCTCACATGATCGACCTTTCTGAAGAGTCTCTAGAAGAGAACATCGAAATTTCTGCTAAGTACCTAGAGCGCATGGCTAAAATGAACATGACTCTAGAAATCGAACTAGGTTGTACTGGTGGTGAAGAAGACGGCGTTGACAACTCTGATATGGATGCGTCTGAGCTATACACTTCTCCAGAAGACGTTGCATACGCATACGAGAAACTAAGCGCAATCAGCCACCGTTTCACTATCGCAGCATCTTTCGGTAACGTACACGGCGTATACAAGCCAGGTAACGTTGTACTAACTCCAACTATCCTACGTGATTCTCAAGCGCACGTTTCTGAGAAATTCGGTCTTCCAGCGAACTCTCTAAACTTCGTATTCCACGGCGGTTCAGGTTCTTCTCTAGAAGAAATCCGTGAATCTATCGGCTACGGTGTAATCAAAATGAACATCGATACTGATACACAGTGGGCTACTTGGGATGGTATCCGTAAGTTCGAAGCTGAAAACCACGATTACCTACAAGGTCAGATCGGTAACCCAACTGGTGAAGATGCACCAAACAAGAAGTACTACGATCCACGCGTATGGCTACGTGCAGGCCAAGCTTCAATGGTTACTCGTCTAGAGCAAGCATTTGCTGACCTTAACGCAGTTGACGTACTATAATCGTTATTGATTAAGTTACTTAAAAACCCGCTCTTTGAGCGGGTTTTTTTATGTCTATCACTTTCTTCCCCGCTGCTTTCTCCCGATATTTTTATGCGTTAGGTTGTATTTGCTAGTGAGATATCTCACCTTTAACGTTTTTTTAAAGAAAACATGGGAATATCAGTCTTAAGAGTGGCGAAATCAGAGTGCATTGCGTAACCTGTAACAAGTCAGTGTCAGAAAGCTCTGATAAAGTCTTGTTTTGCATATCTTTGCGAAACTCTGACTTTGAAAAAAGTCAGAGTTGGGATATTGTGCCAAAAATCTGACACTGTTCAGTGGAGCAATAGGGATGTTGTTTTAGAAAAGAGCCTTTAAAAAACAAGGTTCATAAATTAACGGCAATTGGATTTATATCTCTTTATTTTTGAGGATAAGAATTATGGCAGGTGAATCGGTGGGTATCGATACCACTTTAACGGATGGTCTAACTCAGGCTGAAACTTGGCTGACAAACAATTCAGATCTACTGGTTCAGTACGGTGTGAACATTATCTCTGCGCTGCTTATTCTGTTTATCGGTAATCTTATCGTTAAGGCAGTCGCTGGTAGTGTTTCTAAAGTACTAGAAAAGAAAAACATGGATAAGGCCGTCGTTGAATTTATTCACGGTCTTGTTCGTTACTTGCTATTTGTAATCGTGCTAATCGCGGCTCTTGGTCGATTAGGAGTTCAAACCGCTTCTGTTGTTGCTGTGATTGGTGCGGCAGGTCTTGCTGTTGGTCTTGCACTACAAGGTTCACTATCAAACTTTGCAGCAGGCGTACTTATTGTTGCGTTCCGTCCATTCAAATCAGGCGACTACGTAGAAATCGGTGGTGTAGCGGGTAGTGTTGAAGCAATTCAAATCTTCCAAACCGTTCTAAAAACACCAGACAACAAAATGGTTGTTGTGCCTAACTCTTCAGTTATCGGCGGTGCCATTACTAACTACTCTCGCCATGCGACACGACGTGTCGACCTAGTGATTGGTGTTTCATACAAAGCAGACCTTAAACTAACGAAGAAAGTGATTCGTGAGACGCTAGAGAAAGATCCACGTATCTTGAAAGACCCAGATATCACAATTGGTGTACTTACGTTAGCGGACTCTTCAGTTAACTTTGTGGTTCGTCCATGGGTGAAAACTGCAGATTACTGGGGCGTATACTTTGATGCAATGCAAGGTATTAAAGAAGCATTGGATGAAAATGGTATCGAGATTCCATTCCCACAAATGGATGTTCACCTGAACAAAGTCGACGCTTAATCAAAAGCAGTCGATATTCAAAAGCGAGGCCAATAGGCCTCGCTTTTTTATATTTCGTAAAGGGTGTGATGACCAGCAAGTAAGAGGCGTTTTAGATGTTTACCTGCAAATCCAAATGTGAACTCAGGTAAGCCAGGCGTATACAGCAACTCTTGATGTTGATAGAGATTGGTATCAACAATGATAGTGATGTATTCCGGTAAGCCTATTGGGCAAACCGCGCCGGGTACGCAACCTAACACTTCGACCATTTCATCGTCATTACAAATAGAGGGACGTTTACCTGTAATCGCTTTAATCTGCTTGGCATCGAGGCGCGAGTCCTTATCTGTCAGATAAACCGCGTAACCTTGTCCTTTGAGTGTTAAAAAGAGGCTTTTGGTATGCGTACCCGTCCAACCAAGCTCTCTCGCAATGCGTATATCTGTCTCAAAGTCTAAAATGGCTTCGTGCTGCCATTCCCGAAAAGGAATAGAGAGCGCGTTGAATCGCTCTCTATTGTTGTTATAAATACGTTTTAGTGACTCCATGTCTTTGCTGCCTTACTACCTGGTGATTACCAATACTTATCAATAAGCTCACTCGCTAAGATATATGCTATTGTGAACATCATCATTGCGATTGCAATGTCGATGGTTTTTTTCACTTTTGGTTGAGAGAGTGTTGGACCTAGTTTGGCTGCTCCTATCGATAAAGTGTAGAACCAAACAAAGGAAGCCATAATCGTACCTAGTGCAAAAGCAATGCGATCATGGCCTTCAAATTGTCCACCGATCGAACCTAGAATAACGACTGTATCTAAATATAAGTGCGGATTAAGCACAGTGACAGCTAACGCACCTAGAATAACCGTTCGACGACCTCGAGCTACGATCTCCCCTTTTGATTCCGATTCACTCTCTGGCTTAAAAGCACTTTTTAGCGAGAGCAGTCCATAGAAGCTCAAGAAAGCAATACCGCCAAGTGTCACCGACGTCAGTAAGATTTCATTTTGAGACAGAATTGCACCACCACCAAAGATACCTAGAGAGATGAAAATCATATCTAGCACGCTACAAATAGTGGCGGTTGTTAGATGGTGGTTACGCTTTATGCCTTGATTCAAAACATACGCATTTTGCGCGCCGATCGGAATGATCATTGATGCTCCTAAACCAAAACCTTGCAATAGAACCCACAAGCTCACACTTCACCTCACTTCAAAATAACAAATACATTTACAGAAAAGGGAAAGATAAAGCGTTTATCTAAATAAGTATAATTAATGATTTTAATCTTACATTAGATAGACTAATTTAACGGGAGGCGTTTGATCAGGAGTGAGAGGAAAGGTATGCGAGGGTTAGATTACAAATGGATTGAGGCATTAGACGCTATAGTTTATCAGGGTAGCTTTGAGCGTGCTGCCGAGCATTTATTTGTTTCTCAATCCGCCATTTCTCAACGTATCAAGCAGTTAGAGAAGTTTCTCGCGCAGCCTGTTTTAATTCGAAGCCAGCCACCTAAGCCAACGCCAATTGGTAAAAAATTGTTGGGTCTTTATCGGCGAGTACGCTTGCTAGAGCATGAAATTCTCCCCGAACTAAAAAATGATACCAGTACGCGACCTGTGCAACTCTCTTTAGCGACTAATGCAGATAGCCTTGCAACATGGCTACTGCCAGCGCTGCAAAATGTTATGAAGCAGCGTCAAGTTGAACTAAAACTGACTATCTATGGTGAATACCGCTCTATTGAAAAACTCAAAAGTGGCGAAGTGACAGGAGCGATCAGCTTGGAGTCCCAGCCAATCCCCGGATGCAGAGCAGACTATTTAGGTCGCATCGATTATGTTTGTGTCGCGAGCCCAGAGTTCTATCAGCGTTATTTTTCTAAAGGCGTAAATAATCAGACATTGGCAAAAGCACCGGCCGTTTCATATGACCAATATGATGATCTACATAAAACATTTCTTACCGAGCACTTTAACGTCAATCCTGACAGCGTTATTCATCACAACATCAGTAGTTCTGAAGCGTTTCTAAAAGTGGCGTTAGCTGGTGTAGCTTATTGCTTGATCCCCCGCTTGCAAATTACCGACGAATTAGACAGAGGTGTGTTGGTTGATGTGACTCCAGGTTTTTTAATGTCCCATCGGATTTATTGGCACCACTGGCAGTTAGAAACTGGGGTACTACAAGAAATCTCACATGCGATAGTGGGGTATGCGCAGCAGCATCTACCTCAATAAGTTCGTCAGAGCTGCATATCGTTAACTTAAGTGTGTTTTGTTTAAAAATTACGCCAATGTTACATAGTCAAAGTTGTGTTAGAAGTCACTATGGGTGCTTGGATAATCGGCGGAAGTTTCTATTATGAAACCACACGCTTTCTCAGCCATGATAGTGATGTTGGAATCTGAGATTAAGTACTTAATTTTGTATGGATGGATTTATTGAATGAAATTGTATTCATTTTTGCTGGCTTCAGCACTCAGCCTTACCAGTGCTTCAGTTTTGGCGAATACGCCAGAGTTTGCTCATGTTACGACAACGGGGTATGGCGAAGTGACGGCCACACCTGATATGGCTACGTTTTCTGTAAAAGTAGTCGATACGACAATGACGGCCGAACAAGCGAAATTGTCCGTAGATAAAACCGTTGAAGAGTTTCTAAAAAGCTTATCGGATGCCGGCTTGTCAAAAGACAATATTACTAGCTCGAATTTATACCTTGCTCCTCAGTACCATTACCCTAAATCAGGAAAAGCAGAACTTGTTGGGTATCGAGCATCTCGCAGTATTGATGTCACGGTGACGGATCTGAAAAACCTTAACCAATACCTAGATATGGCGTTAGAAGCGGGAATTAATCAGGTTGATAATATTCAACTTAAGGTAAGCAACCAAGCCGAGTATCAGCAAAAGGCACGAATGGCTGCGATTAAGGACGCAAGAGAAAAAGCAGGGTCATTAGCGACTGGTTTTGAGAAAAAGTTGGGCGATGTATGGCAGATCAATTACAGACAGATGCACGTTCAGCCTGTGTTAATGCGTTCAATGGCGATGGATAGTAAAGAAGGAGCGAATAGCTACCAAGATTCAACCATGATCATTCGCGATCAAGTCGATGTCATTTATAAGCTAAAGTAAGGCTTAGCAAACAGTAAAAAGCAAAAGGCAGGGAGTTACAACCCCTGCCTTTGTCATTTCTATTTCACAGTTTAATGCAGGATACGAGCACGGATTGTGCCTTCAATGTTTTTGAGCTTTGTTAGAGCTTCTTCTGCTCGTTCAGTTTCAACGTCGATCACTACGTAGCCTATTTCAGCGGCTGTTTGTAGGTACTGCGCGGCAATGTTAATGCCTTCTTCAGCAAAGATGGTGTTGATCTGAGTTAGAATACCAGGACGGTTCTTATGGATATGAAGCAGACGAGAGCACTCACCACTGTGTTCTGGCAATGACACTTCAGGGAAGTTTACGCTTGAAAGTGTCGATCCGTTATCAGAGTACTTAGCCAGTTTACCCGCCACTTCTAAGCCGATATTTTCTTGTGCTTCTTGTGTTGAACCACCAACGTGTGGAGTGAGGATGACGTTATCGAATTTTTGTAAAGGAGACTCGAACGGGTCAGCATTCGTTTTTGGTTCAGTTGGGAATACATCAATTGCAGCGCCGGCAAGGTGACCAGCTTCTAAGCTATGGCAAAGTGCAGGAATATCCACAACGGTGCCACGTGCCGCGTTGATAAAGATGGAACCTGGTTTCATTCGAGCAAATTCAGCTTCACCCATCATGTTTTTCGTTTCCGGTGTTTCGGGAACGTGCAAAGAAATCACATCACATTTGTTCAATAGTTCACTCATGGTATGTACTTGCGTCGCATTACCAAGGGACAGTTTGTTCTCAATATCGTAGTAGTAAACGCGCATACCTAAGTTTTCGGCAATAATACCAAGCTGCGTACCAATGTGACCGTATCCGATAATGCCAAGGCACTTACCACGAGCTTCGTAAGAGTTGTCTGCACTTTTCTTCCAAATACCGCGATGTGCAAGTGCATTCTTTTCAGGAATACCACGCACTAGTAAAAGGATTTGCCCAAGTACAAGCTCTGCCACGCTTCGAGTGTTAGAGAATGGTGCATTAAAGACAGGAATACCGCGTTTTGCTGCTGCATCTAGGTTTACTTGGTTAGTACCAATACAAAAACAGCCAATTGCAACCAGCTTGTTCGCCGCATTGATTACCTCTTCGGATAGGTTCGTACGGGAGCGGATACCAATGAAGTGCACGTCTTTTACTGCTTCAATTAGTTCTTCTTCCGGAAGGGAACCTTTATGGTATTCAATGTTGGTATAACCAGCTGCTTGAAGAACTTCAACTGAAGAAGGGTGGAGTCCCTCTAACAAGAGGATCTTAATCTTTTCTTTTTCCAGTGAAACTTTGGCCATTTTTTCTCGTCCTTAAAATGGAAAGGTGGGCTAATGTGGCGCACATTGGGCAAAACTATTAAAAAGGGGATAATTAACAGTTTTGTAGGAAGACAAACGTTTCCCTGTGCGTCTTCTGTTCAATAAAGTAACAAAAAAAAATTGCTTTGGGTAAGAAAATTACGGAATAAGAGATAATTTTCTTATAGAAAGGAATAAAAAACGGTGCCTTTCAGCACCGTATGTAATGAAATAACAGAAAAGTGAACCAGATAGGTTCATTTTGGGCTGTTATTTACTCTTCAATTTTTGCACCTTCTGGTGTGCCAGTGATCACTACGTCTGCACCACGATGAGCGAAAAGACCCACAGTCACCACACCAGCGATGCCGTTTATTTTGTCTTCCATTTCTTTCGGGTTGGTAATTTGCATATTGTGCACATCCAGAATCACGTTGCCGTTGTCAGTCACAACGCCTTCACGGTAAGCTGGATCACCACCTAGTTTTACCAATTCACGAGCCACGTAAGAGCGTGCCATTGGGATTACTTCAACAGGCAATGGGAACTGGCCAAGTACGTCAACTGCTTTAGTGCCGTCAACGATACATACGAACTTATCAGAGATTGCTGCGACAATTTTCTCACGAGTCAGAGCCGCGCCGCCGCCTTTGATCATTTCACGTGCTGGGTTGATCTCATCTGCGCCATCAACATACACATCCAGCTTCATTACATCGTTACACTCGTATACTTCAATACCAAGCTCTTTAAGGCGCTCAGTTGAAGCGACAGAGCTAGACACTGCACCTTTAATATCATCTTTGATAGTGCCTAGTGCATCGATGAAGTGATTCACGGTAGAGCCAGTACCAACACCGACAATGCTGCCTTTCTCAACATATTTTAGTGCTGCCCAACCAGCCGCTTTTTTCATTTCATCTTGAGTCATGCCAATCTCCTGAATAGATGTTCGTTAACGTTTGCGGGCGTGATTATAGCGGCTTACTTGTCACTTTCCCATTGCCATATTTGGCTTGGGGTCACGATCTTAGGTAATGGAATATCCCAGCTTTCAATTGGTAAGCGTTCTACATGTTGGCAGTCATGAGCGATACCAACAGGTTTAGCTCCCTCTCCAGTTATAAACCAACGTGATAGAGTGCGATCGTAGTACCCTCCGCCCATGCCTAAGCGGTGTCCGATACTGTCGAACCCAACTAAAGGCGTGCAGATTAAATCAAGCTGGCGAACGGGTTTGAGGTGTCTGATATCGAGCTTGGGCTCTAAGATGCCGTACTTGTTGTAGACGAGCTGTTCATCACTTATATACTGAAGAAACAGTAACTGACCTTTAGAAAAGGGATGGATGACGGGCAGATAAACCGATTTTCCCTGTTGCCATAACCATTCAATGAGCGGTTTAGTATCAAGCTCACCGTCTGCAGAAAGGTAGATGGCAATATGTTGCGCCTGATCGATTTCAGGAAGTTGGGAAAATTGAGTAATAAGGTCGATTCCCGCTTGGTATTGCGTATCACTGCACAGAGCGTTGCGCTTTTCACGAATCAGTTTGCGGAAGTCTTGTCGAGAGAGGTCTGACATAGAGAGAATACCCCAGGGTGCCGTTGAGGATTGTGGCCCTTGAACCAGCTGGTTCAAGGCGGATCAGCAATGACAACCGTAGGCTTCTCGGTGCATGCCGAGCTTGCTCAATAGTTACCAAATACTAACCCTTAGGTATTGCTTATCGGCTCAGGGACTTAAATCCTGCTGACGCACACCCCAGGGTAAATTTTGTATTTACTGCTGTCCTTGCGTAACTTTGCTTAGTGCGTTCTCTAAAGACGCGGTGAGCTTTTCCATTCGCTCAGTAATTTCTTGCTGTTGACCATTGGATTCGTATGACTTGGTGTGCAACTCATAGCAAATATTCAATGCAGCAAAGGTCAGCAGTTGGATTTCATTGGTTACCTTAGTACGTTCGCTCATTTCTTTCAATCGGCGATCCAGATCTTTTGCCGCTGCAACAAGAGACTCTTCTTGTCCTGTCGGACAATTCACTCGTGTAAGTTTGCCTAATATTTCAACGTCGATCGCTTGATTGCTCATGATGAATAAACTCTATATTCGCGCTATCTAAGGTGTTGCTTCATACAACTACCGAGGAGCAAACTATAGGAAAACCGCTATTAAGATTCAAGCATTTCCCATCACAGAAAGAGAAATGATGACGAGATCACACAGGAATTGGGCAAATTGAACAAATGCTGTCCAAAATTGAATTTGATAGCCGTTTCAGACCACTAACCTTGATGGTAGGATATACCAATACATTATTACGCAAGAATGAGCCAAGTTATGAGTGAAATCACCCTTCCTGAATACCAATCTATTGCTGCTGAACTGCAATCGGCAAGCCTGGCTGTGACACCGGCGGAGTTACATGGCTTATTTGTTGGCATGTTAAGTGGTGGATTGGCGATCAATGATCAAACTTGGCAGCCGATTCTCTTTGACTACACCAATGATGGGATGGGGTGGCCCTCGACAGCACTCACTTTTGCTCAGAGCATATTCAACGTTACTGTTAATGAGCTTACTGGCACATCAATGGAGCTGTCTTTACTATTGCCAGATGAGCCGGGCGAAGAAGGCTTATTCGCATTAGCCGACAGTGTGTCCGACTTTGTAAACCACTTTATTTCTGGGCTAGGTCTAGCAGGCGTTGCGCTTAACAAAGCATCTGATGACGCTAAAGAAGCACTGGCTGATCTAGAAGAGATTGCCAAATTAGGCATTGATGAAGATGACGATCTTGGTGAACAAGCGCAATTGCTAGAGCAAGTGATTGAGCACATCAAAGCTTGCGTACTAACGATTCATGCTGAATTTGGTGTTCGTCCTGAAAGCAGCGACAAAAAACCTACTATTCACTAATCGTAGACCGTCCAGAGGTTAGTATGAAGCAATATGATGTAGTCATTGCTGGTGGTGCCATGGCTGGTGCAACGTTAGCATTGGCGATTGACCATTTGTCTCAGGGAAAGCTCCGCATTGCCGTCGTTGAGCCTTTTAAAGCACAATCAGATATGCACCCTGGTTTTGACTCTCGCTCAATCGCATTGTCTTACGGTACTGTCAATCTGTTGCGTCAACTACAGCTCTGGACGTCAGTAGAACCGTTTGTCACACCCATTGAACATATCCACGTTTCTGACCGTTCTCATGCTGGGATGACGGAGATTACCAAGCAAGAGGTTGGGGTTGAAGCTCTAGGGTATGTTGTAGAATTAGCCGATGTTGGGCGTGTATATCAAGAATTATTAGACAGTAGCGAGTCAATTACGCTGTTTTGTCCTGACTCCGTTACCGATATCGAGCGCGAGCAAAACTGTACCCATGTGACGTTGAAAAGTGGTGAGCAACTTGAAGCAAAACTGCTGGTGGCTGCAGATGGTGCTGTTTCGACCTGTTGTCAGAAAATTGGTCTAGAACTTTCTGAGCAAGATTTTGAACAAGTGGCTGTCATTGCCAATATTGTGACTCAAGAACCTCATCAAGGTAGAGCCTTTGAACGTTTTACTGAGAATGGCCCTGTTGCTTTATTGCCAATGAGTGACAATCGAATGTCCTTAGTTTGGTGTTTGCACCCTGAAGAAGCCCAAGCCGTTCTTGAGTTATCTGATCAAGCATTTCTCCAGCGTTTACAGAACGATTTTGGTTGGCGTTTAGGCGCGATGAAAAAAGTGGGGCGCCGTGCAAGTTACCCATTGCTTCTTCGCCATCGAAAGCAAAATATTTCACATCGCTTTGCGATTGTTGGAAATGCGGCGCAAACGCTGCACCCGATAGCTGGACAAGGCTTTAATCTCGGTATTCGCGATGTAGTCTCACTAGCAGAAGAAATTGTGCAGCAAAGTGAGGATGTGGGTCTTTATCAAGGCCTGATGCGCTTTAGTCAACGTAGAGAAGCAGATCGAAGCGAAACTATTTGGCTAACCAGTGCCTTAGTGCATGTTTTTTCAAATGATTTACCCGCGATGCGAATTGGCCGAAATACTGCCTTAGCAGCGATGGATAACCTTTCTATTTTTAAGCAGCCGCTACTACGCCATACACTTGGCTTGGTAAAACGATGAACGGCCGCACTGAATTAGGTAATAAAAAGCAATGATGCAAAGTGTAGATATCGCCATCATCGGCGGAGGGATGGTTGGGTTGGCACTTGCTGCCGCGTTCAAAGACAGTGATCTGCGTGTCGCCGTTATTGAAGGTAAAGTGCCAGATGATTCGTTGAAAGAATTACCCGATGTTCGTGTGTCTGCGCTGAGCCGCTCTAGTGAGACGATTTTGCGTAAACTTGGTGCTTGGCAGGGCATAGAACAGCGCCGAGCTTCGCCTTACCATGGCATGGAAGTATGGGAACAAGATAGCTTTGCCAGCATTGAATTTAATGCACAAAGTATGGCACAACCTGATTTAGGGCATATTGTTGAGAATCGTGTGATTCAACTTGCGCTGCTTGAACAAGTCCAAAAGCTCGATAACGTCACTATGTTTATGCCTGCACGTTGCGCGACTCTCGCGGTCGGTGAGCAAGAAAGCTGGCTGACGCTCGATAATGGCCAAGCCATGACCGCTAAATTAGTGGTCGGAGCCGATGGGGCGAATTCGTGGCTTCGCCATCAAATGGATATTCCATTAACGCATTGGGACTATGGTCATCATGCTTTGGTCGCGAATGTCAAAACTGCTATGCCACACAACAGCATTGCGCGCCAGATATTTACTCCTCACGGACCGTTGGCATTTTTGCCAATGTCGCAACCAGATATGTGCTCTATTGTTTGGTCCACGGAGCCAAATCGAGCAGAGCAGTTAGTGGCAATGAGTGAACATGATTTCAATAAAGCGTTGACGAGTGAGTTTGATGCTCGACTTGGTCTATGTGAAGTAGTGGGAGAGCGTGCTGCGTTTCCTTTGAAAATGCGCTATGCGCGAGATTTTGTCGTCGAGCGAGTCGCGCTGGTTGGTGATGCAGCTCATACCATTCACCCATTAGCGGGGCAGGGTGTGAATTTAGGTTTATTAGATGCGGCCAGTCTTGCTCAAGAAGTATTAGCACTTTGGAAGCAGGGTCAAGATATCGGCAGTAAACGCAACCTAAGAAGCTACGAGCGTTGGCGAAAAGCGGAAGCGGCAAAGATGATCGCTACTATGCAAGGGTTTCGAGATTTGTTCTCTGGCGAGAACCCAGCTAAGAAGCTCGTTCGTGGCATTGGCTTAAGTTTAGCGGGGCAACTGCCGGGAGCGAAAGATGAGATCATGAAGCGCGCGCTTGGTTTAAAGGGACACTTGCCGGATCTGGCGCGTCAGTAAGTGCAAAGCGAACTTCAAATACACAAAAGGCTGGTTAATCCAGCCTTTGTTTTATCAACATTTTGCTAAGCATATGCGCATCGGAGTTTCATTATTTCTTGATTGATCTCTTTGACCGCTCGGAAATGGCGTTGCTCTGCTTTCTCCGGCAGTATTAACTTACCGTTATCAAACTCGAATCTACCGACCCCGTAAATATAAATTCTTCCTTTAAAAAGACGACTTATATGTTTAGCAATCATACTTGGTGTATAGCGCTTAAACAGTCTCATATTTACTTTCCTTTTATCTAACCTAGCCTAGGTATTCTACGTTCTGGACGCGAAAATTATTGTGACAGCAATAGTATTAAATACAGATGTAGGGTGTTGCGTCAGAGAATTGTGTTGTCTTAGACAATTTGACAGTGTCATCTCTTAAATAGCGTGAGGATTACCCCAAAAATAACCTCTCTAAAGGAACCCTTACCCAATACACTCCTTTTTACGTGACGCATTAAGCAATAGTTTTGTTACAGAATTAAGAATAGAACGAAAACGGTTGTTTGCTAGTTGTTTCTATTAAGGTCGTGCTTCGCGTAACACACTTTACGTTCTAACGATTAGAGGAAATGAAAGAGAAAAAGTTCCACGTAAAAAAAAGCCCGCTTCAGCGGGCGAATAGTCACAGATGCATTACACAAAAGTGGATAACTAACTGCATGAATGCTGTCACTCAGCTAGCTGACTCACTTTATATTGGTTAAGTGCTTGTTTGAAACTTAACCAACAAATTCAGCATATACGAGTTTTATCTTTGTGACTATTTATGTTTTATATGTGATTAAAAATTCTCATGTCTATTTTTGTAGATATGAGCGAGATCACGCAGTGATAGAAACACTACGTGTCATTACATTGTTTTTAGACGATTAACGACAGATCTCAGCTACGGTCGGCTGACACAATTGGATAAGATCTTGGATAGAAAGCGCCAGTCCAGCCATGCGATCGCCACTGCTGATCGTGACTTCCTGTTCTTCTAGTAAGCTAGGGTCGAACACGATTGGCATATGACGTTTTAGTAGCAGAGGAGTGACAGTACCAATTTTGTAACCAGTGATGGACTCAACATCGGCTTGATCAACACAAGTCATCCGGCGACATTTCAGTAACGAGCGCACTTTTTTGGGATCAACGCTACGATCACCTGGCGCACAGGCGAGTGCATATTGATTACCCATGTCTCGTAGCAAGATTGCTTTCACCATTTGAGAGGGGCGAATGCCGCGTTGGTGCGCGGCATCCTCAATGGTGGTTGCTGGTCTTTGATGCGGTAACAGACGAAACGGAATGTGTTGGTCTGTGAGAAATTGCATCAAAGGAGTATTGATTGTATTACTCATCATCAAGACTGTAAGGCAGTGATTCGATTGTCCATTCACATTCTGGTTGCGCAACCAAACGAAGACGAGTGTCCTCATCGAGATTATTAGGCAGCACGATCAGGCCAATCGCGTGATTGTCACTGAACTGGTAGTGATTTAATAAAGCACCTACTGAACGCCAGTTTTCACCTACGCTGCGTTCGAGCTCAATTGGTTCGTCACTGAATGGAGCAGAAGTTGCACCTTTTACGATATACATCGCACGTTTATTGGTACCGCGATACTTCGCTCGTGCTACCGTTTCTTGTCCCGTGTAGCAGCCCTTTGTGAAGCTTATGCCTCCTAAAGCTTGCACGTTAAGTGCTTGTGGAATGTGAGCATTCTGCGCGGATGCAGAGACAAATGGTAAACCTGCCTCAATATCGAAACGATTCCAAAGCTCATTTGTCGTAAAGACAGCGTCGGTAGTTTCAACGATTTGCTGTGCTTCTGGCGCACTTAATATCAGTAACCAGCGATCTTGTGCAACTTGCACTGCTGTGCCACCGTCAACTGGGCGAACGCTGCCAGTTGTCTTGCTCATTGTTGAAATGAATTCGTCGGCTTTGACGCCAGCAACACCTAAGATAACGTCATCAGAAGCTTCAATCGTTACTTTAGAGAAAATAGCGTATTTCTTTATTTCATTAAGTTCTACGTCAATCGCCGATTTTGGTTGGATCATGCCGTAGCCATCATGATGATGGAAAAGGCGGAACACGCTCCACACTTTTCCTTTCGCATCACAATGTGCGCCCAGTGTTGATTGGTCTTGTTCTAAAGAAACAACATCGCAGGTAACCTGACCTTGTAAGTATGATTTTTTATCATCACCGATCATGGTGATCATGCCGAAGTTATCCAGCAGTGAGATAGATAACTCTGGAAGTGCGTCTTGAGTTGAGAGAGGTAATGCTGAAAAACGAGTTTGCCATTCCATAATTACAATGCCTTTTGAAGATATTTTTCCGCTATGTTATACCCAAATAACCTTGAGATACTAGGGGAGCGATTTACGAATCAACATTTGTCTGCTTTCACTATCGTATTGTGACCCGCACACTAGTGACGTAGCACATCCCTTGTTACACTCCGCACTAACAACAAGACATCTATGAAGGAATAGTGAATGTACACTCCGGAAGAAAAAGCGCGTATTAAATGGGCTTGTCGTCGAGGCATGCTTGAGCTTGACGTAGTAATTATGCCGTTTTTTGAAGAGTGCTTTGATACTCTGAGTGAACAAGAGCAGCGTGACTTTGTTTCTTTACTTGAATGCGATGATCCTGATCTGTTTACTTGGGTAATGGGGCATGGCCGTAGCGAAAATTTAGGTCATGCAGCAATGGTTGATAAAATTGTCGCCCATAACCTCAGCAAAGTTCGTTAATTTTACTGCTTCTCCCTCTCTGACTGCCCGAGTCCTCAATGTTGTACTTTTCTTATTGATGACTTGGGCTGTTATCTTCTCTAGCATTCCGCTCGTATTATCGACTTATTTGTTATTACTGATTGTTAAGGCTCTCTCAAGCCAAGGCCTTGTTCAACCTACAAGTCATGGGCATTGGTATGTGCACTGCGATGGCTCGGTTAGGTTTGATGCCCTTGAGTATGGCGAATACTCGGAAGATATTGAGTCCGAAAAGGGTCATTTACAGCGAGTCGATACATCGGCATCACCATTCAAGATAACATTCCAATTGCAATCTGGCCGTAGTGTTACGATTTGGCGTGATAGCTGTGACGATGAGCAGTATCGTCAACTATCTTTGGTATTACGCCAATGGGAAATGAAACAGGGAGCTAATGCTCCCTGCTGATGTAATAGTTTACTTGGTAGAGTTAAAGCTGTTTAGCTGGAACCAAAATCGTTGGTCCGCTGTTTTCCAGTTGGTTCGGATAATCAAGCGTGTAGTGCAAACCTCGACTCTCTTTACGCTGCATCGCACAACGAACCATCAACTCTGCTACTTGTAAAAGGTTACGCAGTTCTAATAAGTTGTTCGACACTCGAAAATTGCTGTAGTACTCGTGTGTTTCTTGTTGCAACAGTTGGATACGGCGTAAGGCGCGCTCTAAACGCTTGTCAGTTCGCACAATGCCCATGTAGTCCCACATAAACAGACGAAGCTCGTGCCAGTTGTGCTGAATGATCACTTCTTCATCACTATTGGTTACTTTGCTTTCATCCCAACATGGCAACTGTGAAGGTAGCTCAACGTTAGTGTGATGTTTTAGAATATCTTTTGCCGCAGACCAAGCATAAACCACGCATTCGAGAAGTGAGTTTGATGCCATGCGGTTAGCACCATGCAGCCCGGTGTAGCTAACTTCACCAATCGCATACAAATTTTTCAGATCGGTGCAGCCATTTCTATCCACCATGACACCGCCACAAGTGTAGTGTGCAGCAGGTACGATTGGGATTGGCTCTTTAGTCATGTCAATGCCCAAGTCCATCAAACGTGAATAAATGGTTGGGAAGTGTTTCGTAATAAAGTCAGCAGGCTTATGGCTGATGTCGAGATACATACAGTCGGCACCTAAACGCTTCATTTCGAAGTCGATAGCACGAGCCACGACGTCACGCGGAGCAAGCTCTTTACGTTCATCGAAATCTGGCATAAAGCGAGAACCATCTGGACGACGCAGGTAAGCACCTTCGCCACGTAACGCTTCAGTTAGCAAGAAGTTACGTGCTTCTGGGTGATATAAACACGTCGGATGGAACTGGTTAAATTCCATATTAGCCACACGACACCCTGCACGCCAAGCAATCGCAATACCATCACCAGACGACACATCTGGGTTAGAGGTGTATTGATAAACCTTTGAAGCACCACCTGTAGCGAGAACCACAAATTTGGCTCGCACGGTTTCGACATGCTCTTCGTTGCGGTTCCAAATATAAGCACCGATAACTTTGTTTTTATCACCGCCAATTTTGTCTTCGGTGATTAAGTCCAGAGCATTGTGACGTTCGAGAACATGAATGTTTGGATGGTTATGAGCGTTATCTTGCAGGGAGGTTTGCATCGCCATACCTGTCGCATCTGCCGCGTGAAGAATACGACGACGGCTATGACCACCTTCACGAGTTAAGTGGTAGCGAGGTTCATCGTCAGAGTCATCTTCTTCACGATCAAATGGGACACCACCGTCAATCAACCACTGTACACACTCTTTTGAATGCTCAGCAATGAACCTTACGGTCTCCTCATCGCAAATACCATCCCCGGCGATTTGCGTGTCTTCAACGTGTGAATCAATGGTGTCTGACTCATCAAATACGGCAGCGATACCGCCTTGAGCATAGTAGGTCGCCCCTTCGCTGCGTGGTCCTTTACTCAGCACCATCACCTTACAGTGGTTAGCAACGCGCAAAGCCAACGACAAACCTGCCGCGCCACTCCCTACCACTAATACATCACACTCATGTTCACGATTTGTGTTCATATAACTTTTATAATCCCAAGCTAAGGTAACAAAGTTACCTTGTGTATTATTTGCACACCATGTGCATTCCATTATCGCGACATCTGTCGCTAAGGGCTAAGTTGGGAGACCTATCGACGTCCGTGTTACTGCGGTGACTGAGCCACTCTTCTTTTTCATGCAGAGCATGAGCATGCTTCCTAAGTTATAATTTGTAACGCGGTGTTCAGATAGCCATTAGCCATGCAAATGAAAAGTAATAGTTTGTCAATGCCATTGCTTTTCCATGCTCGACCCAGCACAATCTGGGACAGAGATCATTCATTATACCCATTTCCCTCCAAGATGCTCGCTTGTCAAACTTAGACTAAAGTCAGGCAGCGGTGGTCATTTGGGTACAGACATCACACTGTGAAAAAACAATGACAAAAAACTTGAGAAACCATGGAACTTTCTCATTCACGTTAGGGTCACAATAGTGCTCAAGTAAGCAGTGGTGTCAATACTACGTTTTGCATAATTAGTACCCATATCTGAGAAGAGTAGGGGCATAACAAATAGGAGTATCCGCTCGAATGAACGAGCAGCTGACCGATCAAGTATTGATTGAGCGAGTTCAGAATGGCGATAAGCAAGCATTCAACCTGTTGGTAACAAAGTACCAGAATAAGGTATGTAATCTTATTTCCAGATACGTTAGTAATCCTGGCGATGTACCAGATGTAGCACAAGAAGCGTTTATTAAAGCTTACCGAGCTATCCCTAGCTTTCGTGGGGAAAGTGCGTTTTATACGTGGCTGTATCGCATTGCAGTGAATACTGCGAAAAATCACATTGTTGCTCAAGGGCGTAGACCTCCAGCGACAGATGTCGATGCTGAAGATGCTGAATTTTACGAAACAGGTAGTGCACTTAAAGAAATATCGAACCCTGAGAACTTAACGTTGTCCAAAGAATTGCAACGGGTGGTGTTCAGTGCAATCGAAGCTTTACCTGAAGATTTAAAAACCGCAATGACATTACGAGAGCTCGATGGCTTGAGTTATGAAGAAATTGCAGAAGTGATGGATTGCCCGGTAGGAACGGTACGATCGCGTATCTTCCGTGCTCGTGAGGCGGTGGAAAAGAAAATCAGACCTCTTTTGCAACGCTAGTACAAGTAATAACTATGGTGAAAATAATGGCTGACAAAGAAAAACTTTCAGCTCTCATGGATGGAGAATTGGTCGATAAGGCTTTAATTCAAGAGTTAGAGCAAGACCAAGAGAGCCGTGATGCTTGGCAGAACTATCACCTGATTGGTGATGTGATGCGAGGCGAAGCGCCAGCAAAACCTGAGTGGAATATTGCTGAAAGCGTGGCGTTAGCGTTAGAAGATGAACCTGCACACCGTGCGTTTGATTCGCACAGTGCAAATGTTATCTCAATTGCGGATACGCCAAAAGAGTCGCAACCAGAACCGCAAAAAGCAAAACGTCAGTTGCCAGGTTGGTTGACGCAGTTTGGTCAAGTTGCTGTTGCTGCATGTGTATCGCTTGTTGTTATTTTAGGTGTACAGCAGTACGGTGGTAGCGATTCAATGTCGCCGCAAACAGATCAATTACCTGTATTGCAGACGGTTCCGTTTGCTGGCAGCGCAGAACCAGTGAGTTTGACTCGTGAGTCTGTAGAACGTTCTGTAGGCGAGGCAAATATGCAAGAGCAGCGCAAGCGTGTTCATGCTATGCTGCGAGACTACGAATTGCAGTTACGAATTAACAGTGATGCATCTCAACAAGATGCAAATCTGAATCCGGATATTGAATGAAAAAATTTCTGATCAGCGCTTGCGCTCTGTTCAGTATGATGTCTTCTCAAGCCTTTGCTGGTGATAAGCCAGCGGAGGCTTTATTGCATCAAATGAGCGAGGCGAGTAAGAATTTAAGTTACGAACTCTCTTATATCCTTATCAAAAAGAACAGCATTGAGCCGTTGCTGTATCGTCATGCCACGCATGGTGACGATCAATATGCTCATCTTGTCTACTTAAGTGGCCCAGTGCGTGAAGTGATTCGTCGCGGAACTGAAGTAAGTTATATCGAAACGGGTTTAGAACCGTTCACCATCGAGTCAGGTAAAATGGTCGCTCCGACTATGCCTATGCTCAACACCAATATCGATGAGCTAAACTTGTATTACGACTATGTAAAAGTGGGTAGAGCTCGTGAAGCTGGTGTGGCAACACAAGTGCTGCGTATTGTTCCTAAAGACGGTCTGCGCTATTCATACGTACTATGGATCGATGAAAAGAGTAAATTGCCGTTACGTGCCGACCTTGTGGACCGCGATGGTGAAATGCTTGAACAATATCGCACTATTTCTTACACGGTAAACCCAAAAATCGCAGAGTTAATGAGTGGCCTGCAAGATGTTCAATTACCTGCTGTTCTCACCATGCCAAAAGGCGATATTGGGACCAGTAATTGGCAGGTTGGTTGGATCCCTGAGGGTTTCGAGCCGAACGAGCTCAACCGCTATCGTATGGCCGTTACTAACCAAATGGTGGAGAGCCAGCTGTATTCTGATGGTCTGTTTAGCTTCTCTGTTTACGTAGCAAACAAGGATGAGCATTCGTTAAAAGGGCAGTTGGTTCGCCAAGGCAGAAGAACGCTACACAGTTTTGTGAGCGGTCAACATGAAATCTCTGTTGTAGGAGACATTCCACCGACCACAGCACAGCGTATCGCCCAATCAGTCACATTTAATGTAACAAAGAGTAAATAACAATGATGACCGCGTTGGCTACCGTGACAGACGTGCATCGTCGCGGCAAGCAATACGAAATTGATTTAAGTTGCGAACAGCAGACCAGTTGCAGTAGTTGCTCTTCACAGAAAAGCTGTGGAACGGGCGTTGTTACTAAAGCCATTGGTAACAAGAGTTTATCTTGGCACCTGCGCACGGATAAATCGGTGAAAATAGGTCAAGTCGTCGAGATTGGTTTTCCTGAGTCGAGCCTAATAAAATCAGCAATGGCGGTTTATTTACTGCCATTGTTTGGTTTGATTATCGGTGCGATGTTTGGTCACTTCCTATTAGCGCCGCTGACAGCCGGCGGGGAAGGCATCATCATATTGGCATCGGTATTGTTTGCCGCTGGTGGAATGTGGATCGCAAAACGTGTTTCTCGTCCGTTAGAAGATGAATCCAAGCGCCAAGTTACCCTCGTTCGGGTACTTGGAGAGCCAATCCAGTAAGTGCTGTCCCCCTCCACTAAAGGTTATTTGGGTATGTACTTTAAATTACGTGCGCCCGTTAACGAAATTCGGTAGAATCTGCCAACTTGATTGAAATGCCGTCAGTAGATGGCGTTTCTTACTGTCCCTATTTGTAAAGAGTTAGTCACCCTAAATCTATGAAGCACATTCGTAACTTTTCGATTATCGCCCACATCGACCATGGTAAGTCGACCCTATCAGACCGTCTAATCCAAGTTTGTGGCGGGTTAACCGATCGTGAAATGGCCGCACAGGTTCTGGATTCTATGGATCTTGAACGTGAGCGTGGCATCACCATCAAATCTCAGAGTGTGACGCTAAACTACACCGCTAAAGACGGTGAGACGTATCAGCTGAACTTCATCGATACTCCGGGGCACGTTGACTTTGCATATGAAGTATCACGTTCTCTAGCGGCTTGTGAAGGTGCGCTATTGGTTGTGGATGCGGGTCAAGGTGTTGAAGCTCAAACACTGGCTAACTGTTACACCGCGATCGAAATGGATCTAGAGGTTGTGCCAATCTTGAACAAGATTGACCTACCAGCAGCCGATCCTGAGCGTGTAGCGGAAGAAATTGAAGAAATCGTTGGTATCGATGCAATGGAAGCAACCCGCTGTTCTGCGAAGACAGGCATTGGTGTTGATGACGTTCTAGAGAACATTGTGTCAGCGATTCCAGCACCGGAAGGTGATCCAGATGCGCCACTACAAGCGCTGATCATTGACTCATGGTTTGATAACTACCTTGGCGTTGTTTCTCTAGTGCGTATTAAAAACGGCGAACTGAAGAAGAACGATAAGATCAAAGTGATGAGTACGGGCCAAGTTTGGGGTGTAGACCGCCTTGGTATCTTTACGCCAAAACAAGTAGATACCGATACCCTTCGTACTGGTGAAGTAGGTTGGGTTGTTTGTGGCATCAAAGACATTCTTGGTGCCCCTGTTGGTGATACGCTGACTCTAGCGAAGAATGGTTGTGATAAACCGCTACCAGGCTTTAAGAAAGTTAAACCTCAGGTTTACGCAGGTCTGTTCCCTGTATCTTCCGACGATTACGAAAACTTCCGTGACGCACTAGGCAAACTAAGCCTTAACGACGCATCGCTATTCTACGAGCCAGAAAACTCTGCGGCACTTGGCTTTGGTTTCCGTTGTGGTTTCCTTGGCATGTTGCACATGGAAATCATCCAAGAGCGTCTAGAGCGTGAATACGACTTGGATCTTATTACCACAGCACCAACGGTAGTTTACGAAGTTGAGAAGACAGATGGCGATCTGCTGTATGTTGATAGCCCAGCAAAACTACCAGCGATCAATGACATTGAAGAAATTCGTGAACCGATTGCGCGTTGTAATATCCTTGTGCCTTCAGAGTACCTAGGTAACGTAATCACTCTGTGTGTTGAAAAGCGAGGCAGTCAAGTTGATATGGTTTACCACGGTAACCAAGTCGCTGTGACTTACGATATTCCAATGGCTGAAGTGGTACTGGATTTCTTCGATCGTCTGAAATCAACATCACGCGGTTACGCATCTTTGGATTACAACTTCCAGCGTTTTGAAGCTTCGAACATGGTACGTGTAGACGTTCTTCTTAACGGTGACACTGTTGATGCATTGGCGATGATCACACACAAAGATCAGTCTCAGACTCGCGGTCGTCAGTTGGTAGAGAAGATGAAAGAATTCATCCCTCGCCAAATGTTTGATATCGCAATCCAAGCGGCAATTGGTAACCACATTATCGCTCGTTCAACGGTAAAACAGTTGCGTAAGAACGTTATTGCGAAATGTTACGGCGGTGACGTAAGTCGTAAGAAGAAACTTCTGAAGAAACAGAAAGAAGGTAAGAAACGCATGAAGCAGATCGGTAACGTTGAGCTGCCTCAAGAAGCGTTCCTAGCCATCCTTCACGTAGGTAAAGACTAAAGTTGAACTTTGTCTCACACTTGTCGGTCTTAAGACGTTAGATATTAAAATAAGTGAAAGGGTTTCGGCTCTTTCACTTTCGTATTTTTAGATAAGGGAATTTAATGGCGAATACATTCTCACTGATGTTGGTTATTGCGACTTTGGTAACTGGCGTGGTTTGGCTATTGGAAAAGCTGGTTTTCGCGAAAAAGCGTCAGGAAAAACTGGCTGAGATTCAAGCTCAGACGTCTAATGGTTTGGATGCAGTGACCTTGCAAAAAGTTGAGCGTCAGCCTTGGTGGGTTGAAAATAGCGTCTCTATTTTCCCTGTGATCGCGTTCGTTTTAGTATTACGTTCTTTTATCTACGAACCATTTCAAATCCCATCAGGCTCAATGATGCCTACCTTGCTGGTTGGCGATTTCATTTTAGTTGAGAAGTACGCGTACGGTCTAAAAGACCCAGTATGGCGTACTCAGCTAGTGGAAACTGGTAAGCCTGAGCGTGGTGATATCGTGGTATTCAAATACCCACCACAACCAAGTGTGGACTACATTAAGCGTGTAGTTGGTTTACCTGGTGATATCGTGCGTTATTCAAGTGATAAGCAGCTTTGCGTGCAAAGCCAAGGCGAATCGGCGTGTAAGCCAGTTAAACTGAGCAATGTTGAAGAAAGTCAGTTTAGCTCGAACGGTATTCCAATGATCCAACTGGATGAAAAATTGGGTAACGTTGAGCACAATATTTTGGTTAACCCTCTTGTGCGTAACCGCGTGGAGCAATATTTCCCACGCAGCGGCACGACAGAGTGGGTTATACCACAAGGTCAGTATTTTGTGATGGGTGATAACCGTGACAACAGTGCTGACAGCCGTTACTGGGGCTTTGTTCCAGAAGCAAACTTAGTCGGTAAAGCTGTCGCGATCTGGATCAGCTTCGAGTTTGATCGTGGCGCAGATAGTGTTCTACCTTCATGGATTCCAACTGGTGTGCGTTTTAACCGCATCGGTGGCATTCACTAACCATTCAAATATCGAGAGAGTATGAATTCTCCAATTGATAAACTAGAGAGAAAGCTCGGCTACCAGTTTCAAGATGCCGGGCTTATCAATTTGGCGCTGACGCACCGCAGCGCCAACAGTAAGCACAATGAACGTCTTGAGTTTCTGGGCGATTCAATTTTAAGTTTTGTCATCGCTGATGATCTGTACCATCGTTTCCCAAAAGTGAACGAAGGTGACATGAGCCGCATGCGTGCTACTTTGGTTCGCGGACATACATTGGCGGAACTGGGTCGTGAATTCGATCTAGGAGATTATTTAAAATTAGGTCCAGGTGAATTGAAGAGTGGCGGTTTTCGCCGAGACTCTATTTTAGCCGATGCGGTTGAAGCCATTATTGGCGCAATTTACCTAGACAGTGATCTTGAAGTTGTGCGAGGCATTGTACTGAGTTGGTATCAGTCACGCCTTGAAGCCATTAAACCAGGCGTTTCACAGAAAGATCCGAAAACTCGCCTACAAGAGTTCCTACAAGGCAGAAGAAAACCGCTGCCTGTCTACACAGTGACTAATATTAAAGGTGAAGCGCACAACCAAGAGTTCACGGTTGAGTGCGAAGTAGCAGGTGTGGATAAGCCTGTAATCGGTAAAGGCACCAGCCGCCGCAAGGCAGAACAAGCGGCTGCTGAAACAGCACTTGAGCAATTAACAAATGGCTGATAACGAATTCGATATCGATGCGTTTTTCGCATCACAAGGTGAGCCAAGCTCGCCAGAAAACCAACACTGTGGCTTTATTGCTATTGTTGGTCGTCCAAACGTAGGTAAGTCGACACTTTTGAACAAGATTTTGGGTCAGAAGATTTCGATCACCTCTCGTAAGCCGCAAACGACACGCCACCGTATTATGGGTGTGGATACGGACGGCGATTACCAAGCGATTTACGTCGACACGCCTGGACTTCACATTGAAGAAAAGCGTGCGATCAACCGTTTGATGAACCGTGCAGCTAACTCGTCATTGAGTGATGTAAACCTTGTGTTCTTCTTAGTCGATGGTACGCATTGGACTAAAGACGATGAGATGGTGCTGACCAAACTTCAAAAATCGAACTTCCCAGTTGTGCTTTGTGTAAACAAGGTCGACAACGTACAAGATCGTAACGACGTGATGCTACACATGGCGGAGATGTCGAAGAAGATGGACTTCGTGGATGTTGTGCCAATCTCTGCCAAGCAAGGTAAGAACATTGACGTACTGCGTAAGCACGTGCGTAATCACTTACCTAAAGCAACGCATCACTTCCCAGAAGAATACGTGACTGACCGTTCTCAGCGTTTTATGGCGTCTGAGATTGTGCGTGAAAAGCTGATGCGCTTTACTGGTGAAGAGCTGCCATACTCAGTAACGGTTGAAATTGAACGTTTTGATTACAACCCCGAAACCGACGGTTTCCACATCAATGCCTTGATTCTTGTTGAGCGTAATGGTCAGAAGAAAATGGTGATTGGCAAAGGCGGCGAGAAGATTAAAACCATTGGTCGCGAAGCGCGTTTGGATATGGAAGAATTGTTCGGTCGTAAAGTTTACCTAGAAACCTGGGTAAAAGTGAAATCTGGCTGGGCAGACGACGAACGAGCGTTGCGATCGTTGGGTTATATAGACGATTTATAATCTTGGCTGCGAAGGTGCTTCGCTCCAACATCGATGAAAAATCAGTATCGATTAAAATAAGGAGCCGCTCGGCTCCTTATTTTTTATTTCACACTTTTTAGGCACAATGACTTAGATGAGTAATTTGTCTTCCGAAGGTTTACAGCGCTGTTTTGTATTGCACCGACGCCCTTACAGTGAATCGAGCTTAATCCTTGATGTATTTAGTGAGGAATATGGCCGAATGACTTTAATGGCCAAAGGCGCGCGCAGTAAGCGTTCGAACTTAAAAGGCGCATTGCAACCTTTTACCCCGCTATTACTTAAATGGTCGGGGAAAGGCTCAATGAAAACTTTGCGTCAAGCCGAGCCGATAAGTCTAGGTTTGCCGTTAACGGGCATTAATCTCTACTCAGCCATGTACGTCAATGAACTGATTGGCCGTATTTTGATGGCTGAAGTGCCGATGCCAGCACTATTTCATGATTATTTGCATGCTTTAACCGAGTTGGCGCACAACGAGAACCCTGAGCCTGCACTGCGTCGTTTTGAGTTAGCCTTGCTGTCTGCGATGGGGTATGGCGTGGATTTTTTGCATTGTGCAGGTACCGGCGAGCCCGTCGATCCAGAAATGACCTATCGTTACCGGGAACAGAAAGGGTTTATTGCTTCGGTTAGGCGCGATAACCTCACGTTTTTAGGGAATGAACTGATTGCTATCAGTGAGCGGCGGTTCGTCACTAAAGAGCAGCTAAAAGCGGCAAAACGCTTTACACGTATAGCCTTAAAGCCGTATCTTGGCGGCAAACCTTTAAAAAGTCGTGAATTTTTCATTCAGACCCCCAGAGCACGGAGTAACGGAAAATGAGCTCAATTTATTTAGGCGTCAATATCGACCATATTGCCACTCTACGTAATGCACGTGGTACAAAATACCCGGATCCTGTTCACGCTGCTGAAATTGCAGAGCGTGCAGGCGCGGACGGTATCACTATCCACTTACGTGAAGACCGTCGCCATATTTTGGATCGTGATGTACGTATTCTGCGTGAAACCATTCAAACGCGTATGAATCTAGAGATGGCAGTGACGGACGAAATGGTTGAGATTGCACTGCAAACTAAACCAGAGTTTGTGTGTCTAGTGCCTGAAAAGCGTGAAGAACTGACGACGGAAGGTGGCTTAGATGTAGTAGGGCAGCTTGACAAAATTAAAGCTGCGACGAAAAAGCTGACAGATGCCGGCATTAAAGTTTCGCTCTTTATTGATGCTGACCGTCAACAGATTGAAGCTGCGAAAAAGTGTGGCGCTCCGTTTATTGAGCTACATACTGGCCACTATGCAGATGCGACGACAGAAGACGAACAGCAAGCTGAACTGAAGAAGATTGCTGCTGGTGCGAGTTATGCACATGACCTAGGTATTATTGTTAATGCCGGGCATGGCCTGACTTATCACAATGTCGCACCAATTGCTGCATTACCAGAAATTTACGAACTCAACATTGGTCACTCAATCATTGGTCGCGCGGTATTTGATGGTTTAAATAAAGCGGTTGCTGACATGAAAGCACTGATGATTGAGGCTCGCCAGTCATAGGGCTATCTAGATGGCGATTATAGGGTTAGGGACCGACATTGCAGAAATTGAGCGTATTGAAAAAGCGTTAGCTCGTAGTGGTGAACCTTTTGCTCAGCGGATTCTTTCAGAAGAAGAAATGGCCAAATTCTCACAGCTTAAGCTGCAAGGTCGTTATCTTGCTAAGCGCTTTGCAGTCAAAGAAGCGGCCTCAAAAGCATTGGGGACAGGGATCGCAAAAGGGGTCACGTTTCACGACTTTTCCATCTCGAACGATGAGCTTGGAAAACCAGTGCTCGCATTGACGGGCACAGCCAAGCAAATAGCGGATGCGATGGGCGTTAACCATATTCACCTGTCCATTTCCGATGAGCGTCATTACGCTGTGGCGACGGTCATTTTTGAATCCTAGCTTGTAAGTCTTAAACAAAATACTAAAAAGCCAGAGCATTTGCTCTGGCTTTTGTTTCTCTTCAATAGATCACTGTTCAAGGTATAACTTTGCGGTTGTTGTTACTTTAATCATTTCATCTTGCAGCTCGAACATTTCAGGCTCAACTTCCTCAAGACTGATCCCTGAGCGCAGTGCTTGCTCAAGCGTCGCACAGAGTGATTTCAGCCTTGGAACACCACAATATGAACTACTGCCGTGCAGCTTATGGATGACATGAATTAGGTCGTCACGAGAGATATCTTCTTGCTCCAGAGCTTGGTCAACGACTGCTTCTACTTCAGGGATGAACTCAATCAACATGCGCAGCATATCTTTGGCGAGATCCTCTTTATTCGCGCTCTGTTTTAAGGCCGCTTGCCAATCAATAATCACATCCTGTTGAGGTGAAGAAACGGATTGTGGTGCGCTTCCTTCAGGTTCATCAACGTATGAAGGGGCGACTTTGCCAATGCTCTCTGTACAAGCATTTGGGTTCCAGTGAACCAAAACCTGTTGTAGCACATGCTCTTCAATAGGTTTGGTCAAGTAGTCATCCATTCCTGCCGAGAGCAAGCGGTCTCGTTCCCCAGCCATGGCATGCGCCGTTACCGCAATCACTGGCGTGTCTTTATTTAGCTCCAACTCTTTAATGTGCTTACAAGCGGTCACACCATCCATTTGTGGCATTTGGATATCCATGAAGATTAAATCGTACTTTTTCTCTGTCGCCAGGTTCACCGCTTGCTGGCCATTGCTACAGGCGGTGACGGTTTCTACTCGTTCGCGGAGCAGTGCAGAGATCAGCTTCAAGTTTGCAGGGTTGTCATCCACTGCTAGTACAGTCAGAGGTAAACGGTCCCCTTCGCTTGGCGTAATTGGAGCGCTTAATACCGGTGGCGATTCTACATGTTCGCTAATCAGGCTTTGTAGCAACTTACGGCGAGACAATGGCTTCGTCAGGCACTGGACGTGATGCTCTGTCATTATTTGGTCCGCAAGCGCCAATTCGGTACTCGGTGTCCCTAGGAGAACACTCGGAGCCATGCGTTTCGCTTGTTCTATCCAAGGTGTAATAACTTCCGCATCGTGAGTCTGGTTGGCCGCTAAATTCAACAGTACATAATCATATTGTTCTTCGTTGTTTGGTAGCGAAGAGCGGTAGGTTACTAAAATACCCTCCTGACTTAGAATCTGTTGGGTTACGGATGCGGCTTGCATGTTTGGTTCAATCAGCAGTAACTGCTTCCCAGTCAGAAGTTCCACTTCAATCAGTTCGCTCATTGGCATCTCGGTTGAGTGCAAGCGCACCGTAAACCAGAAGGTTGAACCTTGGTGTAGACGGCTGGTTAAACTGATTTCGCCGCCCATCTGGCTCACCAGTTTCTGAGTGATAACCAGACCAAGGCCAGTACCACCGTAACGACGTGAAATACTGGCATCCGCTTGGCTAAAGGCTTGGAACAACTGCGCTTGCTGACGCTCAGAGATACCAATACCGGTATCACGCACCATGAATTGTAGTTCGACGGAGTCTCCTGATTGAGAGCGCATTTCTACGCTAACATCAATGTTGCCTCGCTCGGTAAACTTGATTGAGTTACCGACTAAGTTCGTCAAAATTTGTTGGATACGTAGTGGATCCCCAACTAAACCTGGTGGAATTTTAGGGTCCACTTTTAGGGTGATTTCTAACCCTTTCTCATGTGCACTTGTGGCTTGTAGGTTAATTACCTCTTCTAAACTTTCTCGGAAATCAAAAGGAATGTTTTCCAGCGCCAGCTTACCCGCTTCAAGTTTCGAGAAGTCGAGAATGTCATTGATGATATTCAGCAGGTTGTTCGCCGATTTCTCAATCGTCTGTAGGTAATCCGTTTGGCTGTTAGAAAGCTGCGTTTTAAGCATTTGACGAGTAAAGCCAATCACCCCATTGAGCGGAGTACGCAGCTCGTGCGACATGTTTGCCAAGAACTCTGACTTAACCCTGGCCGCTTCTTGCGCGCGTTTCTTCGCGATATCCAACTCAACGTTCTGAATTTCTAGCTGCTCAAGCGTTTCACGTAAGTCGGACGTGGCTTGGTCTATACTGTGCTGCATCTCCACGTGATATTCTGATAACGATACCGCCATGGCGTTGATGCCATTTTTTAGCTGGTCTAACTCCCCGTGCATTTTGCCTTCGATACGCACATCCAGATGACCGCGGCGAATGCGGTCAACGACATTCTTCATGTGGGTGATAGGTTGGGTCACATCGTGCATTAGACGTGAAGCAAACACACTTGCTAAGCCAAGACCGAGAACCAGAACTAAAAACGCAGAGAAGACTTCTTGATACTGTTGCAGCCTCAAGGAGGAGAGATCTAACTCGACGGCGATGTAACCAATCGCTTTTGTGCCTTGGCTTTCGTTCGACAACTCCGCTAAGTAGTGACCTTCTGACAAAATGGGGACACGCAATATCAGTGAGTTTTCGTAGATTTCCGAATTACCCAGTTGCGGGATCGGTTTATCTTTGGGAAACATCAAGGCTTCAAAATTAGGATGAAAGTTAGAGGTTACAAAGAGCTCATGATGTTCATCAAATACCGCGATACTACGAACCAGTTTGGAGTTTTTACGGTGCGCGTAGCTTATCAAGCGACGTACCGCCTCTCGGCTTTCTGATAGTAGATGAGTTTCACTGGCAATCGCCAGCGGCTCAATAATGCTGTTACCAGTGGTGATAACTTGTTTCTCAAGGTCTTGGTAGCGGTTAAATGAGAAAAAGCCGCTCAGTAATAAACCAATAATGAGAGTGGGAGCGAGAGTTAGTGTAATTACACGTGCTCGTAAGCCATATCTGGTCATGTTATCTAATTACATCGGAGTCTGGATATGGGAAAATAACGCATTATTTCTCAAGCGCACGATAAAGCCTTGAGCAAAGAAGTGACGTCACCGAATAAACGGTAAGCATAATCAAGTCACTCGAATCACACAACGGCTGCAATCAAGAATAGTGAAGCCGAAGAGCAATTACACATAAATCAGGCATAGAGCATGGCACGCATCTTTCAACCGAAAAAGAAAACCCAACTCAATACTCGGCACCAAGCAGTGCAAGTAGAGCGTTTAGATCACCACGGCGCAGGCATTGCTTACCTCAAAAAGAAGCCATTGTTTATTGATGGAGCACTGCCAGGTGAGGAGGTGGTCACTCAATTGGTGGAAGAAAAGAGCAAATACGCTCGCGGTAAGTTGATTAAAATCCTTAAGCCGAGTGAAGCTCGTGTGGAGCCATTTTGCCCACATTATAATGAGTGCGGTGGCTGTGATTTGCAGCATCTAGATTATGACCAACAATTGACGTACAAACAGCAAACGTTGCGTCAGCTAATGCGAAAATTTTCAGGCAGTGACATTGAACTAGATGCCCCGTTATTGGGATATTCGCAGGCCTACCGTCGCCGTGCGAGAGTGAGCTTGTTTGTTGATAAAAGAACACGTCAGCTACATTTTGGTTTCCGTAAAAAGCAGAGTAAGCAAATTGCGCAAGTGACCGATTGCCCAGTGCTGGCACCGGAACTGAATGTTTTGCTGCCAGAGATTTACTCAGCCCTAAAAGCGTTCAAAAAGCCGGAACAATTGGGTCATGTAGAGCTGGTACTTGGTGATAATGGTCCGTGTATTACGCTGCGCCACTTGAGCGCTCTGACAACGAGTGAAACTCAATCTCTAACGGAGTTGGCAAAACGTCATGGCGCATCGTTGTACTTAATGCCATCGACAGAACAATTAGACCTTATCGAAGGCGATATGCCTTTTTATCAAGAAGTTGGAGTGAAAATCCCTTTTGCACCAAATAACTTTATTCAAGTAAACCAAGGTGTAAACCAACAAATGGTCAAACAAGCGGTTGAGTGGTTAGACCCACAAAAGAGTGACCGAGTGTTAGATTTGTTCTGTGGTTTAGGCAACTTTAGTTTACCAGTTGCGAAATTAGCTAAGTACGTGGTTGGAGTAGAGGGTGTTGCAGAGATGGTAGAAAAAGCCACAAACAATGCATCTTTGAACCAAATCAATAACGCGCAATTTTATCACGCTAACCTTGAGCAAGATTTTGAAGGCCAAGCCTGGGCCGCAGAGCGGTTTGATAAAGTATTATTAGACCCGGCACGCGCGGGAGCGAGTGGGATCATCGATCAAGTTTCTGAGCTTGGCGCACAGCGTGTAGTTTATGTTTCTTGTAATCCTGCTACCCTTGCTAGGGATAGTCAAAGCTTGATAGAGCAAGGCTATAAATTAACGAAATTAGGTATGCTGGATATGTTCCCTCATACCAGTCATCTAGAATCGATGGCATTGTTTGAAAAGTCCTAACTTTAGGACTTTGACCCCTTATTTGTGGTGGGTGGTCATAAAGCCAGCGTGTACGCGCGGTAAAAAGAACTAACCTGGACGGTGTTAGTCAAACCACACGAATATAATAATTAGGATGATGAGATGGTTGCGGTAAGAAGCGCGCATTTAAACCAAGATGAACAGTTTGAACTCGAAAACTGGGTGGCTAGCCTAGGACAAGAGAAAAACACAGCCTCACGCTTAATCGAAGTATATCGAGATTGCCAGACGGTATTGGCTGATAACGAGCAAGCGGAGCTGTTGTTGTGGCGTGGACGAGAAATGATCGAAATTTTGATCACCTTGTCTATGGATCAAGCCACTTTAGTGGCTGCTCAACTGTTTCCTTTGGTTTCAAGTGGTGCTTTTAACAGAGAAATTCTGGAAGAGAAATACAGCAAAGAAATCATAAAATTAATCGACGGCGTTGAAGAAATGGCTGCTATTGGCCAACTCAACGTCAACATGGAAGGCAGTGCAGCGTCATCTCAGGTAGATAACGTACGCCGCATGCTGCTTGCCATGGTGGATGACTTCCGCTGCGTGGTTATCAAGCTTGCGGAGCGAATTTGTAACCTTATTGAAGTTAAAAAAGCGCCTGATGAAGTTCGACGTGCGGCGGCAAAAGAGTGTGCCAACATCTATGCGCCGCTAGCAAACCGATTAGGCATCGGTCAGCTGAAATGGGAAATTGAAGATTACGCTTTCCGCTACCAACAGCCGGAAACTTACAAACAAATTGCCAAGCAGCTTTCTGAGCGACGCATCGTTCGTGAACAGTACATCAAAGACTTTGTTGAAGACCTCACGCACGAAATGGAAGTGTCGGGCATCAATGCCGAAGTGAGTGGTCGACCTAAGCACATCTACAGCATTTGGCGAAAAATGCAGAAGAAGAGTTTGGCCTTTGATGAGCTGTTTGATGTTCGAGCAGTACGTATCATCGCAGACAAACTGCAAGACTGTTACGCGGCTTTGGGTGTAGTTCACACCAAATACAAGCACCTACCGAGCGAGTTTGATGACTACGTTGCTAACCCTAAACCAAACGGTTATCAATCGATCCACACCGTAATTCTAGGGCCAGAAGGCAAAACCATCGAGATCCAGATTCGTACCAAGCAAATGCATGAAGAGTCGGAGCTGGGTGTTGCCGCGCACTGGAAATATAAAGAAGGGGCAAGCAGCCGAAGCGGTTATGATGAGAAGATCACGTGGCTGCGTAAGCTACTGGATTGGCAAGAAGAAATGTCTGACTCTGGCGAAATGCTCGATGAGCTGCGTAGCCAAGTCTTTGATGACCGTGTTTATGCCTTTACACCACGTGGTGATGTTGTCGATTTGCCAATGGGGGCAACGCCGCTAGATTTTGCCTATCACATTCACTCCGAAGTGGGACACCGTTGTATCGGTGCCAAAGTCGGAGGTCGTATTGTGCCGTTCACGCATAAATTACATATGGGTGACCAAGTCGAGATTATCACTCAGAAAGAACCTAACCCATCACGTGACTGGTTAAACCCATCATTAGGCTTCGTTCATTCTGGTCGTGCGCGTGCCAAAATTAACGCCTGGTTCCGAAAACAAAGCCGTGAGAAGAACCTCGAAGCAGGTCGTGAAATCCTTGAGCATGAGTTAGCCAAAATTGGCGCAACGTTAAAAGATGCAGAGCATTACGCCCTCAAGCGGTTTAACGTCAAAACACCAGATGAATTGTATGTTGGGGTAGGTAGCGGTGATTTGCGCATCAATCAAATCATTAACCATATCAACGCGTTAGTTAACAAGCCAACGGCAGAGGAAGAAGACCAGCAAGCACTGGAAAAACTGCAAGAAGCTGAGCATAAATCACCCGCGCAAAGCCGACCGAAAAAAGACGCAGTTGTAGTAGAAGGCGTCGATAACCTAATGACACATCTAGCACGTTGCTGTCAGCCAATTCCAGGTGACGATATCTCTGGTTACATAACGCAAGGTCGTGGGATTTCAGTACACCGTAGTGACTGTGAACAGCTAGAAGAACTGCGCCATCATGCGCCAGAGCGCATCATCGATACAGTCTGGGGTAGCGGCTTTGTGGGGTCATACATCCTCACCGTGCGTGTTGAAGCGATGGAGCGAGGTGGTCTACTCAAAGACATTACGACACTGTTCGCCAACGAAAAGATCAAAGTGACCAGTATGAAGAACCGAGTCGACTACAGACGTCAACTTGCCATCATGGACTTTGACCTAGAAGTCACCAATATTGAGGTGCTTTCGCGGGTTTCGAAGCGTGTGGAACAGATCAAGGATGTCATGACGGTGAAACGCCTCGGCTAAAACTCTCGTCATAGTTATCGTTGTAGCGTTGTTGACTGCACGCACTCGCTCCATCACATGGTGAACCATGTGATGGAGTCTCGTTTGTTTGTCGCCTAGCTACAACTTCAACTATTTACAGAGTTACACTTGCGTCATATTTGGTTTTTTATCTGCGTTAGCTGCACTTATTCCGACGTGCCGGCTCAAGGGCATCACATAGTAGGCTATGCTCAGGAGTCGCGAAAATTTGTTGCCTTGTCAAAGTAACAATTACTTAGTGAAAGCTGCTGAGAAAATATAATGTAGAAGGTGAGTGGTTTTGGCTGCTCACCTTTTTCTTTAATAGAAAGGTTTAAAGGAACAAAAAATGAGTCATCCAATTGAACAGTTAGAACAAATCATGGCGAAGCTGCGTGACCCAGAAAACGGTTGCCCTTGGGACTTAAAACAAACCTTTGACACCATCGTTCCGCATACTATAGAAGAAACCTACGAAGTGGTGGACGCGATTCAAAATCGAGATTGGCCCAATCTAAAAGAAGAGCTAGGGGATTTGTTGTTTCAGGTGATTTTTTACAGTCAGCTAGCGAAAGAGCAAGAGCTGTTTGACTTTTCGGATGTCGTTGAAACCGTGAACGAAAAACTGACTCGTCGCCACCCGCATGTTTTTTCAGATGTTGAGTTTGAATCTGACGAGGAAATTAACGCGAACTGGGAAGCGGAAAAAGCAAAAGAAAAAGCCCTAGTAGGCAAAGCGGAAGAAAGTATCCTAGACTCAATACCAAACTCTTTACCGGCACTTTCTCGTGCTACAAAAATTCAGAAAAAATGTGCAAAACTTGGGTTTGATTGGGATTCACTTGGCCCGGTTGTCGATAAAGTACGAGAAGAAATTGACGAAGTCATGGAAGAGGCACTGCAAGTTCAGCCCGATGAAGAGAAAGTTGAGTTGGAGCTCGGTGATTTGCTATTTGCGACTGTCAATTTGGCTCGCCACCTTGATAAAAACCCAGAAGTCGCGCTAGGAAAAGCAAACGTAAAGTTTGCGCGACGTTTTAAACAAGTTGAAGGCAAGGTCCAGCAGTCAGGCAAAGTACTTACAGATTGTTCTTTATCAGAACTTGACCATTTTTGGGATGAAGTAAAACAAGAAGAATCGAGGCAGAGGTAAACTGGCAGAATACATAATATAAGGTCAGCTTGTTTGGTTACACGAAAACGGACTTTGGTTTGTCTTTGCTCACTTTGATTTGAAGCAAAAAATAAAAAATTACGGTGTGATAGATTTCACGTTGTGGCGGTAAGGAGCTTCTGGTATATTTATCTCCCGTCCAGAAGCACTCCATTTCCCTCATTCAACCAATTTCAGGTTAAACATGACGACAAATTACATTTTTGTTACTGGCGGGGTTGTATCCTCTCTAGGTAAAGGTATTGCAGCAGCATCTCTTGCGGCTATTCTAGAAGCTCGTGGTCTTAAAGTGACTATGATGAAGCTTGACCCTTACATCAACGTTGACCCGGGCACAATGAGCCCTACTCAGCACGGTGAAGTGTTCGTTACAGAAGATGGCGCAGAGACTGACCTTGACCTTGGTCACTACGAGCGTTTCATCCGTACCAAGATGACCAAGCGTAACAACTTCACTGCAGGTCGTGTTTATGCCGACGTACTTCGTAAAGAACGTCGTGGTGACTACCTAGGCGCAACTATTCAAGTTATCCCTCATATCACTAACGCAATCAAAGATCGCGTTATTGCAGGTTCTGAAGGCCATGATGTGGCTATCGTTGAAGTTGGCGGTACTGTTGGTGATATCGAATCACTACCATTTATGGAAGCGATTCGTCAGCTAGCTGTTGAGCTAGGCCGTGAGCGCGCAATGTTCATGCACCTAACACTTGTTCCTTACCTAGCGGCAGCGGGCGAAGTGAAAACTAAGCCGACGCAACACTCTGTAAAAGAACTTCTATCTATCGGTATTCAGCCAGATATCCTAGTTTGCCGTAGCGATCGCGTTATTCCTGCGAATGAGCGTAAAAAAATCGCACTGTTCTGTAATGTTCCAGAAAAAGCAGTAATTTCAATGAAGGATGTAGACTCTATCTACAAGATCCCTCAGTTGATTAAATCTCAAGGTCTAGATGACCTTGTGTGTGCTCGCTTTGGTATTACTGCTCCGGAAGCAGACCTTTCTGAATGGGAACAGGTTATCTACGAAGAAGCAAATCCTACTGGTGAAGTAACCATCGGTATGGTTGGTAAATACATTGAATTACCAGATGCATACAAATCTGTGAACGAAGCGCTTAAACACGCTGGCTTGAAAAACCGTCTAAGCGTCACAATTAAGTATGTAGACTCACAAGATATCGAAACAAAAGGCGTTGAACTTCTAGAAGGTTTGGACGCGATCCTAGTACCAGGTGGCTTCGGCGATCGTGGTATTGAAGGCAAGATCCGTGCGGCTCAATATGCACGTGAAAATAACGTGCCTTACCTAGGTATTTGTTTGGGTATGCAAGTTGCACTAATCGAATACGCGCGTAACGTTGCGGGTATGGAAGGTGCACATTCAACAGAATTTAACAAAGAGACTAAGTACCCTGTGGTAGGTTTGATCACAGAGTGGGTAGACGAATCAGGTAGCGTAGAAGAGCGTACTGAAAAGTCTGACCTAGGCGGTACGATGCGTCTTGGTTCACAGCTGTGTCACCTAGAGAAAGGGACTAAAGCTCGTGAACTGTACGGTAGCGCGACGATCCATGAACGTCACCGTCACCGTTACGAAGTGAATAACGTGCTTCGTCCGCAAATCGAAAAAGCAGGCCTAAAAGTATCAGGTCTATCTGCGGACAAGAAGTTAGTGGAAATGATTGAGAACCCAGCTCACCCATGGTTTGTAGCGGCTCAGTTCCACCCAGAATTCACCTCGACTCCTCGCGATGGACATCCATTGTTTGCAGGTTTTGTTAAGGCTGCGGGCCAAAACGCACGCGGCGAATTCGAGAAGTAAAAGGATACGGGCGGCGGCGAAGGTTGTGCTGCTGCCCTTTAAGATTGACATTTATATTTGAAACGAGAGGAAACATTAATGTCTAAGATCGTTAAAGTTCTAGGTCGTGAAATCATCGACTCACGTGGTAACCCAACTGTAGAAGCTGAAGTACACCTAGAAGGCGGTTTCGTAGGTATGGCGGCAGCTCCATCTGGCGCATCTACTGGTTCTCGCGAAGCTCTTGAGCTACGTGACGGTGACAAAGCACGTTTCCTAGGTAAAGGTGTTCTTAAAGCAGTTGAAGCTGTAAACGGCCCAATCGCTGAAGCTCTAGTTGGCAAAGACGCTAAAGACCAAGCTGCAATCGACGCAGTAATGATCGAACTAGACGGCACTGAAAACAAATCTAAATTCGGTGCTAACGCTATCCTAGCTGTTTCTCTAGCAAACGCTAAAGCTGCTGCTGCTGCGAAAGGCATGCCTCTATACGAGCACATCGCTGAGCTAAACGGCACTGCAGGTCAGTTCTCTATGCCTCTACCAATGATGAACATCATCAACGGTGGTGAGCACGCAGACAACAACGTTGACATCCAAGAGTTCATGATCCAACCAGTTGGCGCTAAGACTCTTAAAGAAGGTCTACGTATCGGTGCAGAAGTATTCCACAACCTAGCTAAAGTTCTTAAGTCTAAAGGCTACAGCACTGCAGTTGGTGATGAAGGTGGTTTCGCTCCTAACCTTAAATCTAACGCTGAAGCTCTAGAAGTTATCGCAGAAGCTGTTGCAGCTGCTGGTTACGAACTAGGTAAAGACGTTACTCTAGCTATGGACTGTGCTGCATCTGAGTTCTTCGACAAAGAAGCTGGCATCTACAACATGAAAGGCGAAGGTAAAACTTTCACTTCTGAAGAGTTCAACCACTACCTAGCTGAGCTAGCTAACCAATTCCCAATCGTTTCTATCGAAGACGGTCTAGACGAGTCTGACTGGGATGGCTTCAAGCACCAAACTGAACTACTAGGTGACAAGCTTCAACTAGTAGGTGACGATCTATTCGTTACTAACACTAAGATCCTTGCTGAAGGTATCGAGAAAGGCGTAGCTAACTCTATCCTTATCAAGTTCAACCAAATCGGTTCTCTAACTGAGACTCTAGCTGCAATCAAGATGGCTAAAGACGCAGGTTACACAGCAGTAATCTCTCACCGTTCTGGCGAAACTGAAGATGCAACTATCGCTGACCTAGCGGTAGGTACAGCAGCAGGTCAAATCAAAACTGGTTCTATGAGCCGTTCTGACCGTGTTGCTAAGTACAACCAGCTAATCCGTATCGAGGAAGCTCTAGGTGAGCGCGCTCCTTTCAACGGTCTTAAAGAAGTTAAAGGTCAAGCTTAATTCTTCACTGAATTAGCAGCTTAACTTAAAGCTTTCAAAACACCCTGCCTTGGCGGGGTGTTTTTTTATATAACGGAAGCGCTAAGTCCATGTTTCAAGTAAGCGGTCTTAAAGAAGTTAAAGGCCAAGCTTAATTCTCATTGAGTAAAGTTTCGCTAAATAGCTTTTTGAAACCCTCGCTACGGCGTTTTTTTGTATTTATAGATTTGTATTTTGGGGTCTTACTTTGGTCATGGGTAAGGTTCGCTTCCCATGAGCTTGTTTCATTTTGCTGCTTATTTCTTGTAAGGAGCGTGTGAGTCTCCCTTTCTCCCCTAGAGGCAACCTCGCATTTATGCTATATATGTCACCTTATCTAATTCCTTCCGGTACAGAATGTTAGCAGCGATATGCGAATCTTTGTTATAGCCCTTACGCTACTGTTTGGCTTGCTTCAATACACTCTATGGTTTGGTAAAAACGGAGTGTCTGACTACTACACAGTAAAAGATGAAATTGAAGTTCAGCAACAAGTGAACAGCAAGCTACAAGCTCGCAACAATGAAATGTTCGCTGAGATTGATGACTTAAGGCAAGGTCTTGATGCGATTGAAGAACGTGCGCGTCATGAGCTCGGTTTAGTTAAAGATGGCGAGACTTTTTACCGCATTATAGGTGAGGAAAACCATTAAAATGTTGGATATGAACTCATCGCATATCGCAATTGTGCCTGCTGCTGGTGTAGGGAGCAGAATGAAGGCAGATCGCCCTAAGCAATATTTATTGATCGAAGGTAAAGCGGTACTGGAACATACCGTAGAGAAACTGCTTTCTCACCCAAATATTTCTAAGGTTGTCGTTGCTGTTACTGACAGCGACCCATATTACCCAGAATTGTCCATTGCTAAGCACCCAGATGTGATTCGTGTAGCTGGTGGTAAAGAAAGAGCAGACTCTGTGTTATCAGGGCTAAACTATGTCAATGAGCACCTGGAAAGCGAGTGGGTATTAGTTCACGACGCTGCAAGGCCATGTGTATTAACATCCGACATTGACCGTTTGATTGATGTTTGCTGCGCCCACTCAACGGGTGGCATTCTCGCATCTCCTGTGAGAGATACAATGAAGCGAGCAAACGCAGTACAAGATATCGACCATACGGTAGATAGAGAAGCATTGTGGCATGCACTGACTCCACAAATGTTTAAAACTCAGCAGCTTACTCAAGCACTGGCTGACGCATTAGAACAGGGTGTAACCATTACCGATGAAGCCTCGGCTTTGGAATGGCTAGGCGAGAAGCCAGCCTTAGTTCAAGGGAATGCGAACAATATAAAAATCACTCAGCCAGAAGATCTTGCGTTAGCCGAGTTTTATCTAAGCCGTGAGCGCGGCGAACAAAGAAAGGATAGAAAATGATTCGAATTGGTCATGGTTTCGATGTACATAAATTCGGTGGTGAAGGCCCAGTCATTATTGGTGGTGTAGCAATCCCTTATGAGCAAGGTTTGATTGCACACTCAGATGGCGATGTAGCGTTGCATGCGTTAACGGATGCTCTGCTGGGCGCGATTGCTGCTGGCGATATTGGTCGTCATTTCCCAGATACGGATGATAAATGGAAAGGCGCAAACAGTCGTGAATTACTGAAAGACGTTTACCGTCGAGTCAAAGAGCAAGGCTACCGTCTCGGCAATGCTGATGTAACCATCATGGCACAAGCGCCTAAAATGGCACCACACATTGACGCAATGTGTGCGGCGATAGCCGAAGACCTAGAAACCGACATTAGTAACATTAACGTAAAAGCGACGACGACAGAACGTCTCGGTTTTACTGGACGCAAAGAAGGCATTGCAACGGAAGCCGTTGTACTTCTGTTTAAGCAATAACTAGCAATTTGCTCCTCTAAGCTGTGATATCAGCGGAAACACATCATGTCAGACATTTTATCTTCATTGGCTTACCTAACGGGTAAGCCAGTTGCATCGGCAAAAATCAAAGCGCAGCCAGAGCACTTTCAGGTTCGCGAAGATTTAGGTTTTGCCTTTACGGGCGAAGGCGAGCACCTAATGGTTCGTATCCGTAAAACGGGCGAGAACACCAGCTTCGTTGCTAACGAGTTAGCGAAAGCCTGTGGTGTTAAGTCGAAAGACGTTAGCTGGGCGGGTCTTAAAGACCGTCATGCGGTGACGGAACAGTGGTTAAGTGTCCATTTACCAAAAGGTGAAACGCCAGATTTTTCAGCGTTTTTGTCTCAATACCCAAGTATCGAAATCCTTGCAACAGATCGTCACAATAAAAAACTGCGTCCTGGTGACCTAGTAGGGAACGAGTTCGTGGTTACTTTGTCTGAAGTGACAGATATAGCGGATGTAGAGCAACGTCTTGAAAAAGTGCAACAAGTTGGCGTGCCAAACTACTTTGGTAGTCAGCGTTTTGGTAACGATGGTAACAACCTTGAAGAAGCACGTCGATGGGGACGCGAAAACGTTCGTACCCGCAATCAAAACAAGCGCAGCATGTATTTATCAGCGGCTCGTTCGTGGATTTTCAACCGCATCGTTTCAGCTCGTCTAGAGAATGGTGTGTTTGATAAGTTCATTGATGGTGACATTGCACAGACGGATTCTGGCACTCAGTTGATTGATGCAAACAACATCGCTGCTCTGCAAGTGCAATTTGCGCGAGGTGAAGCGGCAATTACCGCTGCGCTTGCTGGCGATAATGCACTGCCTACTCAAGCCGAGGCTCTGGCATTAGAGCAACCGTTTTTAGACGAAGAGCCTGACCTCATGGCGCTGATTCGTGGTAATCGCATGCGCCACGACCGTCGCGATATTGCGCTAAAGCCAAAAGATTTAGCTTGGACGGTTGAAGGTAACAACATTACGCTGACTTTCTCACTGGATGCGGGATCTTTTGCGACCTCTATTGTTCGTGAGTTAGTTAATGAGGTTGAAGTAGAAAGAGAATACTAATGGAACAGGATTCACGAAACCCGAAGCCCTTAAGAGTCTTAATCAGCAATGATGATGGTGTTCATGCTCAAGGGATTCATGCCCTCGTTGATGAGTTGAGAGATATCGCTGAAGTGACCATTGTCGCACCTGATCGAAATCGTTCAGGTGCTTCGAATTCACTCACATTAGAACAACCATTACGCGTGACTGAAATTGCCCCAAATATCTACTCAGTGCAAGGCACGCCCACGGATTGTGTGCATTTCGCGCTGAATGAGCTAATGAAAGATGATTTGCCTGATCTTGTTCTGTCAGGAATCAACCATGGCGCTAATTTGGGTGATGATGTTCTTTATTCTGGAACAGTAGCAGCCGCCATGGAAGGTCATTTCCTTGGCGTTCAGTCGGTGGCTTTTTCTCTAGTGGGTAAGCGACATTTCGAATCCGCCGCTAAAATTGCACGTCAAATTGTACAACAGCATTTAGCGTCGCCGATTCCAACGAATCGTCTACTGAACGTAAACGTGCCTGACTTACCATCAGAGAATTTAGGTGAAATTGAAGTTACGCGTTTAGGTGCACGTCATCACGCAGAGAATATGATCAAGCAAAAAGATCCGAGAGGCCATGACATTTATTGGTTAGGGCCACCAGGAAAGGAGCAAGATGCAGGAGAGGGCACGGACTTTTATGCAATTGAGCATGGCCGAGTTTCAATGACGCCTCTGCAAGTTGATCTCACCGCTCACGAGTCGCTGCGTGCTATGGATAGTTGGTTAAAGGAAGAGAAGTAATGAGTAACCCACATGCTGACAGGTTGATAGCGTTTCTTATCTCCAGTGGCATCAAAGACCAAAGAGTTCTGGATGCTATCCAACGCTTGCCACGAGAAAGCTTTGTTTCTCAAGCGATGATGCACCAAGCCTATGATAACAATGCGTTACCAATTGGTCAGGGACAAACTATTTCTCAGCCTTATATCGTTGCTCGTATGACCGAGTTGCTTGAGCTAGAACCGGCGAGTCGTGTTCTGGAAATCGGAACGGGATCGGGTTATCAAACCGCGGTACTGGCGCAAATTGTTGATCATGTATACTCCGTTGAGCGAATTAAATCGTTGCAATGGGAAGCAAAGCGTCGCCTGAAGCAATTGGATATTTACAATGTTTCAACTAAGCATGCTGATGGGTGGCAGGGCTGGGAAGCGCGAGGTCCTTTCGATGCTATTATTGTTACCGCTGCCGCTGAAGTGATTCCCCAAGCTCTTCTCTCACAATTAAGAGATGGCGGCAAAATGGTCATTCCTGTTGGAGATACGGAACAACAGTTATTAAAAATAGAGCGTAAGGGAGACGAATATCTCTCTACCGTTGTAGAAATGGTTCGGTTCGTACCTCTGGTTGCGGGTGATTTAGCTTAAGGGTTAGGGATAGGTGAATAAGTTACTACGTCATATTGGTATTAGCTTTGTGTTTGCTGCAGGACTAGTTGGTTGTGCAGCGCATTCCCCTGCACCTGTCTCTAGCCTAAAAAAAGACTATTCAAGCCTTGAAAGAGGGAGTTACAGAGGGAGTTATTATGAGGTAAAAAAAGGTGATACACTTTACTTCATAGCTTATGTCACAGATAAAGATGTAAATGATCTTGTTCGTTACAATGAGTTAACTCAGCCTTACACTATCTACCCAGGACAGAGGCTAAAACTTTGGGCTCCGAAATATGTCGCCCCTAAATATGGTCAAAAAGTTGAACCCGTTGTGGCTCCTGTTGTTACGCCCCCCCCAGCTCCAGTGACGAAAACATCAACAGCCTCTAAACCTAAACCTTCGAGTAAAAACTCTAGTCAAAAACCTACAGAGACTAAGCCTAAAGTCGTACAAAAACAGCCTCCAAAGAAGGTTGAACAATCGAAAACAAAGGAGTATGTTGGTTCAAAAGATAACCAAAAAGTGAAGCAAAAATCGCCAACTACCACAGCAAAGAGTGATAAAGTCTCAAAGTGGTTGTGGCCAACAAAAGGGAGAGTAATCAAGAACTTTTCGGCGGGAGAACAGGGAAATAAAGGTATCGACATCGCAGGACAGCGTGGTCAACCTATCGTTTCAACCGCAGCCGGCACAGTCGTTTATTCAGGCAATGCGCTACGAGGTTATGGCAACTTAATTATAGTAAAGCATAACGACAATTATTTAAGCGCATACGCACATAATGACAAACTGCTGGTCACAGAAGGACAAAGCGTAAAAAGCGGACAAAAAATCGCCACCATGGGTAGTTCAGGTGCAAAGTCGGTCAAACTACACTTTGAAATTCGCTATCAAGGTAAATCAGTGAATCCAAAACGCTATTTGCCTTAAAACTTTGAAAAACAACTTGCGACATCATTTAGCGACATATTGAGTTGTCATGTCTTGCTAACTCGCCAGGGGGAGGCGTTATGAGTATCAGCAACACAGTAACCAAAGTTGAAGAGTTTGCATTTGACAATGCGTCAGTGAAGACCATTGATAACGAACTCGAAAGATCATCATCCACAGAAAGCAAAGCGACTGCGCGTGAAGAATTTGACGCGAGCAGTAAAAGCTTAGATGCAACTCAGTTGTATTTGGGCGAAATTGGCTTCTCACCTTTACTTACTGCCGAAGAAGAAGTGCTTTACGCAAGACGCGCCCTACGTGGCGACGAAGCGGCACGCAAACGTATGATCGAAAGTAACCTACGTTTGGTTGTTAAGATTTCTCGTCGATACAGTAACCGTGGTCTAGCACTACTCGATCTGATTGAAGAAGGTAACCTCGGCTTGATCCGAGCGGTCGAAAAATTCGACCCAGAACGTGGTTTCCGTTTCTCTACTTACGCAACGTGGTGGATCCGACAAACGATAGAGCGAGCGTTGATGAACCAAACTCGCACGATCCGTCTACCTATCCACGTAGTGAAAGAGCTGAACATTTATCTGCGTACTGCGCGTGAACTTTCTCAAAAGCTCGATCACGAACCGACCGCAGAAGAAATTGCTGCTCAATTAGATATTCCAGTCGAAGACGTAAGCAAAATGTTACGCCTTAATGAGCGTATTAGCTCTGTCGACACGCCAATCGGTGGTGACGGTGAGAAAGCGCTGCTGGATATTATTCCTGATGCAAACAACTCTGATCCAGAAGTTTCGACTCAAGATGACGACATCAAATCATCGTTGATTCATTGGTTAGAAGAGTTGAATCCGAAACAGAAAGAAGTGCTTGCACGTCGCTTCGGCCTACTAGGCTACGAGCCTTCGACGCTGGAAGAAGTTGGTCGAGAGATTGGTCTGACACGTGAGCGAGTACGTCAAATACAAGTGGAAGGTTTACGTCGTCTTCGTGAAGTCCTAATCAAACAAGGTTTGAATATGGAAAACTTGTTTAACGTAGAAGACGATTAAATAATCCGTATTCCACTAGATACGCAAAAGGCTATGGTTCCCCATAGCCTTTTTTCTTTTTTGCTCCTTGGTGTGAGTCTATTTACAGCATCCTTTTCAAGCGATACAGCTCTTCAAGAGCTTGGCGTGGCGTTAAGTCGTCAGGATCAATACCTGACAGAGCTTGTTCGACCTCGCTAGGCTCTGGAATCAGGCTCAACTGGTTAGCCACATCTACTGCACTTGGACGCGGTGTGTCACTGTTTTGCCCCAGTTGCTCTAGCTGAGATAGCTTGTTACGCGCATTTTTGATGACCGTTTTTGGTACGCCAGCTAAGCCCGCAACAGCCAAGCCGTAAGACTTACTTGCCGCACCTTCTTGAACTGCGTGCATAAAGGCAATGCTGTCTCCATGTTCTACGGCATCCAAGTGAACGTTCGCTAAGCTTGGCAGTTGGTTCGGTAACTCTGTTAATTCGAAGTAGTGAGTTGCAAATAGGGTCATCGCACCAATTTGTGTTGCGAGCCATTCCGCACTTGCCCAAGCTAAAGACAGACCGTCGTAAGTACTAGTACCGCGTCCGATTTCATCCATTAGCACCAAACTGTTCTTAGTTGCGTTGTGAAGAATATTGGCTGTTTCGGTCATTTCTACCATGAAGGTCGAGCGGCCAGATGCAAGATCATCTGATGCACCAATACGAGTAAATATACGATCTAAAGAACCAATCTGTGCGGATTCTGCCGGTACATAAGAGCCGATATGTGCCATCAATGCAATCAGCGCAGTTTGACGCATGTAGGTTGATTTACCACCCATGTTTGGACCGGTGATGATCAACATCTTACGGGCTGGGTTAAGCTCAATTGGGTTCGCGATGAACGGCTCTGTTGTTACTTGTTCTACGACTGGATGACGGCCAGCTTGAATGTGAATTCCTGCGTCTTTCACAAGCGTTGGGCGGCAGTAATCTAACGAATCTGCACGCTCTGCTAGGTTTTGTAATACATCTAGCTGAGACAGAGCAGAAGCTAGGTTTTGCAGCTTCTCAAGGTTTGGCATCAATAGATCAAACAGTTCTTCCCACAACTGTTTCTCAAGTGCTAACGCTTTAGACTTCGAGTTAAGTACTTTGTCTTCGTGTTCCTTAAGCTCTGGGATGATGTAGCGTTCAGCGTTTTTGAGTGTTTGGCGACGTACATAATGCGGTGGAACCAAATGGCTCTGGCCACGGCTCACTTGGATAAAGAAGCCATGAACGTTGTTATAGCCTACTTTAAGCGTATCGATACCGTGTCGTTCACGCTCATCTCGCTCAAGCTGCTCAAGATATTCTGTTGCACCGTCTGCCAATTTTCGCCATTCATCGAGCTCCGCATTGTAGCCTTCAGCGATGACGCCACCATCACGAATAACAACCGGCGGATTTTCTTTAATCGCGCGTTCTAACAGGTCACATACTTCGTCAATCGGAGCTGCATACTTCGCCAATTTCGTTAGGTACGGATGGGTCAAAGAAGCGGTGACAGATTCTAGCTCTGGTAGCTGTTGCATGGCATTGCGAAGTCTAGCCATATCGCGAGGGCGAGCAGAGCGTAATGCAAGGCGCGCTAAGATACGTTCAATATCACCAATTTGCTTTAACGTTGGTTGAAGATCGGCAAACAGAGCTTGTTCTTTAATCTCACCAATCGCATCAAGGCGATTGTTTAACGTTTCAATGCAACGCATAGGCTGATGCAACCAACGCTTCAGCATTCGGCTGCCCATCGGAGTTGCACAATGGTCGAGTACTGCAGCGAGCGTGTTATCGGTTCCGCCTGCTAGATTTTGAGTAATTTCCAGATTACGTCGGGTAGCAGCATCAAGGATGACGGATTGATCCTGATGATCAAACGTTAAAGAGCGAATATGAGGTAAAGCCGTACGTTGAGTATCTTTTACGTACTGGATCAAACAACCAGCAGCACACAGCCCTAAGGACGCATGTTCTACACCAAAACCAACCAGATCTTTTGTGCCAAATTGTTGATTGAGTTGTTGCTTAGCCGTATCAAGCTCAAACTCCCAGACTGGGCGACGACGGTTACCATTGCGGCTCGCCATTAAATGTACAGGTTCAAAATCTTCTGGGAACAGTAGCTCACGTGGTGCAGTGCGTTGAAGCTCGGCTGTCATCGCTTCTTCAGTTTCTGGTTCTGTCAGTTGGAAGCGACCAGAGGTGACATCCAGCGTCGCATAACCGAACTTACCGTTGTGATGGTAAATTGCTGCGATTAAGTTATCGACACGCTCAGAAAGCAGCGCTTCATCCGTCACAGTACCTGGTGTCACGATACGCACAACTTTACGTTCTACCGGGCCCTTGCTGGTGGCCGGATCGCCAATCTGTTCACAGATCGCCACAGACTCACCAAGCTGAACAAGTTTTGCCAGGTAGCCCTCTACGGCGTGAAATGGCACACCCGCCATTGGGATAGGTTCACCTGCAGACGCACCACGTTTGGTCAATGAAATATCAAGAAGCTGAGAAGCTCGCTTGGCATCATCGTAAAAGAGTTCGTAGAAATCGCCCATGCGGTAGAACAGCAAAATCTCTGGGTTCTCAGCTTTTAGCTTGAGGTATTGCTGCATCATCGGAGTGTGTTTTTGTTCAGCTTTCACAGGTAAGTTCTTTTGTTTATTTCCGTAGCGGCTTAGGATACGTGAATCCCTATCAAGTAAAAAGAGACAAAGGGCATTTTGGCTATGGAAAAAACAACAAAATTGAGTGCCGATTTAGGCGCATTATTGGCTAAACACGGGCATCTTTTAACGACCGCAGAATCATGCACAGGTGGTGGTGTTGCAACCGCCATTACTGACATTGCTGGTAGTTCAGCGTGGCTTGACCGTGCGTTTGTCACCTACAGTAATGAAGCGAAAATGGAGATGCTTGGTGTGCAAGCTTCAACGTTAGAAGCGCATGGTGCAGTGAGTGAGCCAGTTGTGATTGAAATGGTACAGGGTGCAATTAAAAACTCCAATGCCACCATCGGTGTATCCATCAGTGGTATTGCAGGGCCGGGTGGTGGCAGTGAAGAGAAACCAGTCGGCATGGTCTGCTTTGCTTTTGCTGATAACCAAAGTTGGCAGCAAGTCGAAACCATGCATTTTACTGGTGACCGTGCAGAAGTTCGCAAAAAAGCGGTCGAGCATGCGCTGACTCAATTGTATCAACATCTACTCTAGAATTTCTTAAATTGTTTTAGCCCAGCATTGATAAGGGCTAGAGCAAATCACGACTTTAGGTCAGCCAAATTTTTTTCATACAGGTATGGACACTGTATGAATCAACAGTATAATAACTTTCATTGCTGAGCAGTTCTTCTGCTTAAGAAAAATGAATTACTATTCGTCGCCCAAAGAAGATGAATAAATCGGAGAAAGTAATGGACGAGAACAAACAGAAAGCGCTCGCCGCTGCGCTAGGTCAAATTGAAAAGCAATTCGGTAAAGGCTCTATCATGCGCCTTGGTGATAACCGCGCAATGGACGTAGAAACCATCTCAACGGGTTCTCTTTCTCTTGATATCGCTTTGGGTGCTGGTGGTCTACCAATGGGTCGTATCGTAGAAATCTACGGCCCAGAATCTTCAGGTAAAACAACATTAACGCTTGAGCTTATTGCTGCTGCGCAACGTGAAGGCAAAACGTGTGCGTTTATCGATGCAGAGCACGCTCTAGATCCTGTATACGCGAAGAAACTTGGCGTAGATATCGATGCATTGCTAGTTTCTCAGCCAGACACAGGTGAGCAAGCGCTAGAGATCTGTGACGCACTTGCACGTTCTGGTGCTATCGATGTTATGGTTGTCGACTCTGTCGCAGCACTAACACCGAAAGCAGAAATCGAAGGCGAAATGGGCGATAGCCACATGGGTCTGCAAGCACGTATGCTTTCTCAAGCAATGCGTAAGCTAACGGGTAACCTAAAGCAGTCTAACTGTATGTGTATCTTCATCAACCAAATCCGTATGAAGATTGGTGTGATGTTTGGTAACCCAGAAACAACAACAGGTGGTAACGCACTTAAGTTCTACGCTTCTGTTCGTCTAGATATCCGTCGTACTGGCGCAATCAAAGAAGGTGACGAAGTCGTAGGTAACGAAACGCGCATCAAAGTTGTTAAGAATAAGATTGCAGCACCATTTAAAGAAGCAAACACACAAATCATGTACGGCCAAGGCTTTAACCGCGAAGGTGAACTTGTCGATCTAGGTGTGAAGCACAAGTTAGTTGAAAAAGCCGGTGCTTGGTATAGCTACAATGGCGATAAGATTGGTCAAGGTAAAGCGAATGCATGTAACTACCTGCGTGAGCACCCTGAAGTGGCTAAAACTATCGATACAAAACTGCGTGAAATGTTGCTAGCGCCAGCACTTGCGGAAGCGCCTGAAGCTGGTGAAGCGCCAGAGCAAGCTGAAGAGTTTTAATCTCTCATAGATTAATAAATGACAAAGCCCTGCAATGCGGGGCTTTGTTGTATCTATTGAAATCAAAAATCGAATTATCACAAAGGCCATTGAGAGCCTGTACAGCAAAAATACTTTTAGGATCATCATGTACCAAAAACGCCAGGCGCCAACATTATCGAGCAAAGAGGCAGCTATCCAATTGCTTAGCCGTCGCGATCATGGTCAGTATGAGCTTTACCAAAAATTATCGATGAAGGGCTATGAAGAATCAGACATCGACATCGCAATTAATTTTTGCCTAGACCATAATTATCTAGATGATTTACGTTACGCGAAGAGTCAAATTAGACAGCATGTATACAAAGGACATGGAGAGCGTCGAATTCGTCAAGAGTTAAACCAGAAGCGTGTTGCGGAATCGGTGATTGAGCAAGCTATGGCTGAAGAGCCGCAAGATTGGTTTGAACTGGCTAAACAGGCGGCAGAAAAGAAATTCAAAGGTATTAAAGCCAAAGACCAGAAAGAGTACGCTAAACAGGTGCGATTTCTGCAATATCGTGGCTACAGTTTTGACCAAATCAGCTACGCGCTGAACTTTGAGGACGAAGATTAACGGTCAGTCGTCCGCACTGATTTTTGTTTTGCTTCAAATTTTTTCTCCTACTCCCTCTTTTCCTCAAGAAAACTAGTCTCAGCTGTTTGCATGATCTACAATACGGCAAAATTCTAACTCGACTATTTTCAGGAAGAGCTGCATGTACATGAGCACTGATGAGGTTCGTAACGCGTTCCTCAAGTTCTTTGAGAGCAAAGGACACCAAATCGTAGAAAGTTCATCGTTAGTTCCACATAACGACCCAACCCTGCTGTTCACAAACGCAGGTATGAACCAATTTAAAGATTGTTTCTTAGGCTTAGAAAAACGAGCCTACACTCGAGCGACTACGGCTCAGCGTTGCGTACGTGCAGGTGGTAAACATAACGACCTAGAAAATGTTGGCTTCACTGCTCGTCACCACACATTCTTTGAAATGTTAGGCAACTTCAGCTTTGGCGATTACTTCAAAGAAGATGCGATCTCCTTTGCTTGGGAATTCCTAACCGAAGTTCTTAAACTGCCAGCGGATCGTTTATTGGTAACTGTTTACGAAACCGATGACGAAGCGTTTGACATCTGGAACAAGAAAGTTGGCGTGCCCGCTGATCGTATTGTTCGCATTGGTGATAAAGAAGGCGGCAAGCCGTATGAGTCTGATAACTTCTGGCAAATGGGCGACACTGGCCCTTGTGGTCCATGTACTGAAATCTTCTACGATCACGGTGAGCACATCTGGGGTGGCCGTCCTGGCACGCCTGAAGAAGATGGTGACCGTTTCATCGAGATCTGGAACAACGTATTCATGCAGTTCAACCGTCACGCAGACGGCACTATGGAACCGCTACCAAAACCATCGGTAGATACTGGTATGGGTATCGAGCGTATCTCTGCAATCATGCAGGGCGTTCACTCAAACTACGAAATCGATGTGTTCCAAGCTCTTATCAAAGCAGCAGCAGAAGTGATCGGTTACGAAGACCTATCAAACCAATCACTACGCGTTATCGCTGACCACATCCGTTCATGTTCATTCCTGATCGTGGATGGCGTTATGCCTTCAAACGAAGGTCGTGGTTACGTATTACGCCGTATCATCCGTCGTGCAGTTCGTCACGGTAACAAGCTGGGCGCACAAGGTGCATTCTTCCACAAGTTGGTTGGCGTTCTAGCTGACATCATGGGTACGGCTGGTGAAGAGCTGAAGCGTCAACAAGCTGTGGTTGAAAAAGTACTGCGTATCGAAGAAGAAAACTTTGGTCGTACACTTGAGCGCGGTATGGCTATTCTAAACGAAGCATTAGATAACCTAGACGGTAAAGTACTGGACGGCGAAACCGTATTTAAACTTTACGACACTTATGGCTTCCCAGCTGACTTAACTAACGACGTTGCACGTGAGCGTGAGTTCGCAATCGACGAAGAAGGTTTTGAGAAAGCGATGGAAGAGCAGCGTCAACGTGCGCGTGAAGCGGGTAACTTTGGTACTGACTACAACGCAGCAATCAAAGTTGATACGCAAACAGAATTCTGTGGTTACACAGGTACTAAAGGCTCTAGTTCTGTAGCAGCGATGTTCGTTGAAGGCAACGAAGTAGATTCGCTATCTGCGGGCGACAAAGCAATCATCGTACTTGGTGAAACACCATTCTACGCAGAGTCAGGCGGTCAGTGTGGTGACGCTGGTGAAATCCGTACTGAGTCTGGTGTATTCCGCGTTGAGGACACTCAAAAACTAGGTAACGCAATCGCGCACCACGGTGTAATGGCAGAAGGCGTTCTAGCGAAAGGTGATGAAGTAGCAACTATCGTTGACGCAGAGCGTCGCGCAGCTATCTCTCTAAACCACTCAGCAACGCACTTGCTACACGCAGCACTACGCCAAGTTTTAGGTGAGCACGTAACGCAGAAAGGCTCATTGGTGAAGGCAGACAACCTACGTTTCGACTTCTCACACCTAGAAGCCGTAACTGCAGCAGAACTGAAAGAAGTTGAGCGTCTAGTTAACGCGCAAATTCGTCGCAACCACACGATTGAAACCAACGTGATGGACATTGAGTCTGCTAAGAAGAAAGGCGCAATGGCACTGTTTGGTGAGAAGTACGATGACGAAGTACGCGTACTGTCTATGGGTGACTTCTCGACAGAGCTTTGCGGTGGTATTCACGCATCAAGCACAGGTGATATTGGCCTATTCAAAATCACTTCAGAAAGCGGCATTGCTGCAGGTATTCGACGTATTGAGGCGGTAACAGGCGAGGCTGCATTAGACGCGATTGAAGCTCAAAACGCGAAGTACGAAGAGAAACTGGCAGAATCTGCACAGAAAGCAAAAGCGCTAGAGAAAGAAGTGCAGAAGCTAAAAGATAAGATGGCGGCAGCAGAAAGCGCTAACATCATGGGCAAAGCGGTTGAAGTCAATGGTACAAAAGTTCTAGTCGCAGCTCTTGAAGGCGCTGACAGCAAGAACCTACGTACTATGGTTGATGACATCAAGAACCAAATGGGGTCTGGTGTCGTACTGCTTGCCAACGTGACAGGTGACAAGGTTGGCCTGATTGCTGGTGTGACTAAAGATCTAACTGGTAAAGTAAAAGCTGGTGATCTAGTTAAGATGATTGCTGAGCAAGTCGGTGGTAAGGGCGGTGGTCGTCCTGACATGGCTCAAGCTGGTGGTACTGATGTAGCCGCACTACCAGAGGCAATTAAAACAGTTCAGCCTTGGTTAGAAGAGCGCTTATAAGCTTTTAACTACTAAAATTACGCTCAATCAAGTTTCTTTGATTGAGCGTAATTTTTTTTAGCAGCCAAGTGGTTTAATTGACCAAAAGTTAACCGAGTCATTTAGGCTATTTGGTTTTTGTTGTAACTACTGCTTATATAATTTTTCTAAAAGGAAATACTGACGATGTAAGCAGTTCTAAAGAGACTTCGGTCTTGGGAAGGTGAAGACTGGTGAAAAAGCCCCTTATCGTGCAAAAGTTTGGCGGAACCTCCGTGGGTTCAATTGAAAGAATCCACCAAGTTGCTGAACACATCATTAAGGCGAAAAATGATGGCAATCAAGTTGTTGTTGTCGTGTCTGCAATGTCAGGCGAAACAAACAGACTGATGGACCTCGCTAAACAGATAGATAGCGTGCCTACAGCTCGAGAACTTGATGTTTTGCTCTCTGCTGGTGAGCAAGTGTCAATGGCACTGTTAGCAATGACACTCAATAAATTGGGTCATGCTGCACGCTCGCTTACCGGAGCACAGGCGAATATTGTGACGGATAATCAACACAATGACGCAACGATTAAACACATTGATACTAAGACAATTCTGGGATTGCTTGAGCAAGACCAAATCGTGATTGTTGCAGGCTTTCAAGGTGTGAATGAGAACGGGGATATCACCACATTAGGTCGAGGTGGCTCAGATACGAGCGCAGTGGCACTGGCAGGCGCATTGCGCGCTGATGAGTGTCAAATCTTTACCGACGTTGATGGTATTTATACTTGTGACCCACGTGTAGTGAAAAACGCGCGAAAATTGGCGGTTATCGATTTTCCTTCCATGGAAGCGATGGCAAGCCGAGGCGCGAAAGTATTACATTTACCTTCAGTGCAATTTGCATGGAAGAATAATGTGCCACTGCGCGTGCTTTCGACATTTGATGTTAATGAAGGCAGTCTGGTAAAGGGGGAGTTAGGCAATCAAGCCGTCTCTGGTATAGCCATTCAACGTGACCTTGCCATAATCGAAGTCGATAAAGAACATTTATCTAGTGCTACAAAACAATGTCAGATGTTGGGTATCGACATTTGGAATGTGATCGAGGAAACAGAACGGGCAGGTATCATGATAAAACAAGATGCATGTGCCAAGTTCGATCTGGTGTTCAGCGACAAAATCCGTAATAGTGAAGTGGTAAGCCTGTTGACCGCAGTGGGGCTTGAGGCCAATGGAATGGTAGAGCACGCATGCGATTTGTTGGCAAAGCGAGATATTGAGATCAATTTCAGCGCAACGAATGCACTCACTATGATGCTAGTTTTAGCACCCGAATGTGTGGATACAGCAGCAAACATTCTGCATGATGCTTACATTACGTCTAGTGAAGCATTAAACATTCAACAAAAGCATGCCTTTTTAGGCTGATTTTCGCTAACAAGGTAGTTTACGAAAATATAACTTTTGTTGGATAATAGCTTTGTAGCAAGAAAATTTAGAGATTACTCAAGGAGCAAAGAATGCTAATTTTGACTCGCCGCGTAGGCGAAACACTGATGATTGGTGATGAAGTGACTGTAACTGTACTAGGTGTTAAAGGTAACCAAGTGCGTATCGGCGTTAACGCTCCGAAAGAGGTTTCAGTTCACCGTGAAGAAATCTACATGCGCATTCAAGCTGAAAAAGGCAATGGCAACGTTGCTTCAGGTAACTACTAAGTCGCTCCTGTTTACAGAGCTTAGTTTGAATGAAAAAGGCTAACCGAAGGGTTGGCCTTTTTAGTTTTTACTGTTTTTGAAAATTTGCAGAAACTATTGTGTTGAGTATGGCTGTGAATTCATCAATAATGTTGATTCGAACTTCAGAAAGTTATTTGAAAATAAATGTCTTTTTTTCAGAGAAGACTCTCTTTTTTTCATCATAATAGAGTGATAAAGTTCGTTTAATAGTCACTTTGATTAAATCAGCAACGGTTAAGCCAGTTTCGTAGATTTTTTCAAAGAAAGTGTTTGACATATTTTCGGTAAAACGTAATATGTGCCTCCGCAAGACGGTGAGGTGGCCGAGAGGCTGAAGGCGCTCCCCTGCTAAGGGAGTATACGGTTTATCCCGTATCGAGGGTTCGAATCCCTCCTTCACCGCCATTCTTGCAACGTTGATTTATCAACAAAAAGTGCGTCCTTAGCTCAGCTGGATAGAGTACCTGGCTACGAACCAGGCGGTCGGAGGTTCGAATCCTCCAGGACGCGCCATATCTCTTCTGAGATATAACAATGAAAACGGTGAGGTGGCCGAGAGGCTGAAGGCGCTCCCCTGCTAAGGGAGTATACGGTTTATCCCGTATCGAGGGTTCGAATCCCTCCTTCACCGCCATTCATTGACTGGCCCGATGGCCTTTTTTTTGTTTCGTAAGAAATGAATGTGATTTACTTCACAACTTCTTAGCAAGAAGATCTGCGCGTCCTTAGCTCAGCTGGATAGAGTACCTGGCTACGAACCAGGCGGTCGGAGGTTCGAATCCTCCAGGACGCGCCA
>NZ_JAWPON010000002.1:82739-381378 GCF_033344315.1 Vibrio sp. 2132-1
GTCCTTAGCTCAGCTGGATAGAGTACCTGGCTACGAACCAGGCGGTCGGAGGTTCGAATCCTCCAGGACGCGCCACTCATTGAAACAGCCTCGCAATTGCGAGGCTTTTTTGTATCTAGACATCTGAAATATGGCGTAGGATCACTAGAGCCTATGTTCCTCTTTTTTAAAAGCGAATATGTGCGTATCTAAGCAATTTGCTATCAAGCTTCTGTCGCATCGTGTGAAATCATCCTGATTATCCCTCCTATACACTGACTTCCATTTTTCATTTCAATCACTCTTATGTAGTTACTTTGTTTGTTATTTGTTTATTAATTGTTAATTTTATTCATCTTTTTGTTTTTGTTGGTTTTTACTGCGTGAGTACCGATTTGATTTTGAAATCTAAATCGCAGTTTTTATTTATGTCCTCCTTTACTCTGTTCATAAGGTGGTAGCGATTTGAAGTGATTATTTTGTCATGAACTGTGATCTGGGTAGTGAATAAATAATCATTTATCAGGATTACTACAAACCTTCCTTAAACAAAATTGACAAAATTTAACCAATCGAGATAATCCATGGGTCGGGATTTGACACTATTAAAGTCCTGCACGTTGTCAGGATGACAAAGAAAGGAAGCAACATGACTAATATAGGAAGCCTGCTAGTAGATGCGGCCACCCTGATGCTAACGGGGATGGCGGTCGTATTTATTTTCCTCACTATTCTTGTTTATCTCGTTCGGTTAATGTCGAAATTGGTACCAGAAGAAGTACCAGAGCCGATCGCAGCACCAAAAACAAACACTAATATTCAATCAACCTCTTCAGCTGTTAGTCCACAAGTAGTGGCGGCGATCTCGGCTGCGATTCATAAACATCGCGCCTCATTCGCGAAGTAGCCGAACTAGGATTAAAAAGGAGTTTAAGAGCATGTCTAAACCACTAGCTATTACTGATGTGGTCCTTCGTGATGCCCATCAATCACTATTTGCTACGCGTATGCGTATTGAGGATATGCTGCCTATCGCAGCTGAGTTGGATAAGGTTGGTTACTGGTCTCTAGAGACTTGGGGTGGTGCAACATTTGATTCTTGTATTCGATTCTTAGGGGAAGACCCTTGGGAGCGTTTACGTGAACTAAAAAAAGCGATGCCTAATACACCAATGCAAATGCTACTGCGTGGTCAAAACCTTTTAGGATACCGCCATTATGCCGACGACGTAGTAGAGAAGTTTGTTGAACGCGCGCATGCTAACGGCATGGATGTATTCCGTATTTTTGATGCAATGAATGACGTGCGAAACTTCCAGAAAGCCGTTAAAGCAACGGTTGATGTTGGTGCGCATGCTCAAGGTACGTTGTCTTACACTACGAGCCCAGTGCATAACGCAGACACTTGGGTTGACTTGGCAAAACGCCTAGAGGATTTAGGTTGTCATTCGCTGTGTATTAAAGATATGTCTGGCTTACTTAAGCCTTATGAAGCGGAAGAGCTTATCACGCGTATCAAAGCGTCTTGTGATGTGCCATTGGCACTTCATTGTCATGCAACAACGGGGCTGTCTACAGCAACAGCGGTAAAAGCAGTAGAAGCCGGTATTGATATTCTCGATACTGCGATTTCTTCAATGAGTTGTACTTACGGTCATACACCGACTGAAACGGTAGTCGCTATGCTAGAAGGCACCGAGCGAGATACCAATTTGAAACTCGAGCAACTGGAACCTATCGCCGCATATTTCCGTGAGATACGTAAGAAGTATGCGAAGTGGGAAGGCCAGTTAAAAGGAGTCGATTCACGCATCCTGATTGCTCAAGTGCCTGGTGGTATGTTGACCAATATGGAAGGCCAGTTGAAAGAGCAGGGCGCTGCGGATCGCATTGATGAAGTATTAGAAGAGATCCCTCGTGTACGTGAAGATCTTGGTTTCATTCCATTGGTGACTCCAACTTCACAGATCGTCGGTACGCAAGCGGTGATTAACGTTCTTACTGGCGAGCGCTATAAGAGTATTACCAAGGAAACCGCTGGCCTATTGAAAGGTGAGTACGGTCAAGCGCCAGCCGAGTTAAATGCAGAACTGCAAGCGAAAGTGCTTGATGGTAAAGAGCCAATTACCTGTCGTCCTGCCGATTTACTTGAGCCTGAAATGGAGACGCTTACGGTTGATCTGATGGAGAAAGCGAAATCAGAAGGCATTAAGCTAGCAAGTGAGCGTGTTGATGACGTACTCACTTATGCACTTTTCCCTCAAGTTGGGCTTAAGTTCCTTAAGAATCGTGAAAACCCAGAAGCATTTGAGCCTGCACCAACGCTAGAAGCTGAGAAGCCTGCTGTACCTGTAGCTCAACCAGCAACTGGTGGTGTAGAAACTTATAGTGTACGTGTTGACGGGCAGGTGTATGAGGTGGAAGTTGGCCCTCAAGGTGAACTGACATCTGTTGCTCCTTCTAATGCACCGGCAAAATCGGCTACACCTAGCGCACCTTCTAATGCTTCAGCAGAAGCGGTACCTGCTCCTCTTGCAGGTAACATCTTCAAAGTGAATGTTCAACCTGGTGCTGAGGTAGCTGAAGGCGATGTATTGCTCATCCTTGAAGCGATGAAAATGGAAACTGAAGTACGAGCGGCGCGTGGTGGTGTGGTTCAAGAGCTGAACGTTAAAGAAGGCGATGCTGTCACAGTAGGTGCGCCTCTGTTGAGCCTGGCGTAAGGGAGTATCATGGACGGATTGTTAACCCTTTGGGCAGAAACAGGGATCGCTAACTTCGAGTTCGGCCAAATCTGTATGATGCTGGTTGGTTGTACCTTGCTGTTTTTGGCAATTAAAAAAGGATTTGAACCTTTACTGTTATTGCCGATTGGTTTCGGTGCTATTTTGGCGAATATTCCAAATGCTGGCTTTACTGAGCCTGGTGGCTTGCTCTACTACGTTTACTACATTGGGATTGAATCGGGTGTGTTCCCGCTATTGATCTTCATGGGTGTGGGCGCGATGACTGACTTTGGTGCTTTGATCGCAAACCCAAAAACGTTGTGGTTAGGTGCGGCTGCGCAGTTTGGTATTTTTGCAACACTGTTTGGCGCTATTTTGCTCAACTATGTACCTGGCATGGAGTTCTCCATGGCAGATGCTTCGTCTATCGCGATCATCGGTGGTGCTGATGGGCCAACAGCGATTTTCTTAGCGAGTAAGCTCTCTCCAGATCTGCTAGGTGCGATTGCAGTCGCGGCATACAGCTATATGGCATTGGTGCCGATCATCCAGCCACCAATCATGAAAGCACTGACAACCAAGGAAGAGCGTCAAATCAAGATGGCTCAGCTTCGTCATGTTGGTAAATGGGAGAAAGTCATCTTCCCGCTTGCTGTATTACTGATGACGATTCTGTTCTTACCTTCAGCTACGCCATTGGTTGGTATGTTCTGTTTGGGTAACTTGATGCGTGAAGCTGGTGTGGTCGATCGTTTATCGAAAACTGCTCAAAATGAATTGATCAACATAGTGACTATCTTTTTAGGTCTTGGTGTTGGTTCTAAGCTGCAAGCTGAGCAGTTCTTGAACCTAGAAACGTTAGGTATCTTGGGGTTAGGCGCAGTTGCATTTAGTATCGGTACTGGTGCGGGCGTCCTGATGGCGAAACTGCTTAACAAGTTCTCGAAAGAAGACATCAACCCACTTATTGGTGCGGCTGGCGTTTCTGCGGTACCAATGGCCGCGCGAGTCGTAAACAAAGTTGGTTTACAAGCTAACCCGCAAAACTTTTTGTTAATGCATGCGATGGGACCAAACGTTGCTGGTGTGCTGGGTTCAGCCGTTGCGGCTGGTATATTGTTAGCACTTGTTGGTTAGACATTATTGAAAATGGAATGATCAACCAATTTACAAAATCACGATTAACTTAGGTTAACAAAATGGTTTATAGTCAAAGGGATGCTTTCGCATCCCTTTTTGTTTTCTTGCAGGGAATGGTTTATGGAACACAAACAGATCGTTATCACTGAGTTTGGTGATGCCAACGTACTCGCGATTCAACATGCTTCTACACCATCACCACAGCCTGGTGAAGTCTTAGTAAAAGTCGCTTTTTCAGGCGTAAATCCTATTGATGTCAAAACTCGAGCTGGGCTCGGTTGGGCAGCAGCGCAGAATAAGGATAATTTACCTTGGGTGCCAGGTTACGACATCTCAGGAAAAGTGATGTCTTGTGGAGAGGGGGCATCACGTTTTAATGAAGGTGATGAGGTGGCTGGATTTATTGGTTTCCCAGTTCGAGGCGGTGGTTACAGTCAATACATATGTGTTCCAGAAACTGAGTTAAGTCATGTTCCTAGCTCCGTAACTTTGGAGGCAGCTGCTGCATTACCGTTGGCGGGACAAACTGCGGCACAAGCTCTCAGTAAGGCTAATGTGACGGAAAACGATCGCGTACTTATCCTCGCTGGAGCCGGTGGTGTTGGACACCTCGCGGTACAAATTGCGATCGCGACGAAAGCGGAAGTCTTTACCACCTGCAGTGAACGAAATTTAGATTACCTTGCGACGCTCGGTGCTCATGCAGTGAACTATCAATTTGCACCAGTGTCAGAACGTGTTGAAGATGTTGATGTTTTGATTGATTTAGTAGGCGGAGATGCTGCGTTAGATGCGCTTAAATGCCTGAAAGACAATGCGAGAGTCATCACCGTTCCAACCATCACAGCTGAGCTGATTTGTGAAAAAGCCAAACTCCTAGGCTTTGAGGCTAGTGGCATGTTGGTTGAACCAGACCCTGCGCAGTTAGATACCTTGTTGTACATGGTGGGCGTTGGCTTACTGAAGACTGAAATTCATCAGGTTTATCCTATGAGTGATGTCATTGGTGCTCACCAGCAGGTCGAATCAGGAAGAACCAGAGGCAAGGTGTTGCTTGATATGACATGCTAGAAGCATTTAACACGAGTTTTGAAAGTTTAGCGCTTTGGTTTTCAGATTCAGCATTATGGGTGCTTTTCATGACCGGTTTTCTCAGTGCCACGTTGTTGCCTGGTGGTTCTGAGGCGGGCTTAGTTGCCACTCTCTCATTAAATCAATACTCCGTTTCTTCAATTGTTATGGTCGCTACTATCGGTAATACGCTTGGTGGCTTAACAAATTATTGGCTTGGCTTGTGGATTCCCAACAAAGCACAAGAGGAAAAGCACGGTCATACCGCATTAAAGTGGCTCTCTAAGTATGGCTATTGGGGATTATTTTTTAGCTGGTTACCTGTAATTGGAGACCCGCTGTGTTTAGCCGCAGGGTGGCTAAGAATGAAGTTTCTGCCTTGCGTGATTTTAATATTTTTAGGAAAGGCTGCTAGGTATAGCTTACTTGCGGTCATCTATCTCGGATTATTTTAAGGAAAGTACATGAAGATGTTTTGGGTTGGCGCGTGTTCACTGTTGGTGATCACGGGCTGTGCATCAAATACGCCAGTTTCATCACTGCCGAAAGGGGTAACTTTCGTTGAGTCATCGAAAGCTGAAGAAGGCAAAGTTAAGATTCCATACCAAAAGTATAAACTCGATAATGGTTTAACGGTGATCTTAGCTCCTGAAGATTCTGACCCATTGGTCCATGTGGATGTGACTTACCATGTTGGTTCAGCTCGTGAAGAAGTGGGTAAGTCTGGTTTTGCGCATTTCTTTGAGCACATGATGTTCCAAGGTTCAGAGAACGTTGGTGACCAAGAGCACTTCAGGATCATCACAGAGGCTGGAGGCACGTTAAATGGTACAACAAACCGCGATCGTACTAACTACTTTGAAACTGTCCCTGCTAACCAGCTCGAGAAAATGCTGTGGTTAGAGTCTGACCGTATGGGCTTTTTGCTGGATGCGGTTTCTCAACGCAAATTTGAAATTCAGCGTTCGACTGTAAAAAATGAGCGAGCCCAGCGTTACGATAATCGTCCTTATGGCTTAATTTGGGAGCGCATGTCCGAAGCGCTATATCCTGAAGGTCATCCGTATTCGTGGCAAACCATTGGTTATGTTGAAGATCTTGATCGTGTTGATGTGAACGACCTCAAAGCGTTTTTCTTGCGTTGGTATGGCCCAAACAATGCGACTATCACGATCGGTGGTGACTTAGACGTTGAACAAACTCTAGAGTGGGTAAATAAGTACTTCGGTTCGATTCCTCGTGGTCCTGAGGTTGAAAATGCGCCGAAAAAACCTGCAAAACTGCAAGAAGACAAATACATCACGCTAGAAGATCGTATTCAACAACCTATGGTGATGATCGCGTGGCCAACAACCTACAACGGCGAAGAAAGCCAAGCGTCTCTCGACACGTTATCAGAAGTATTGGGTGGCGGTACCAACAGCGTGCTCTATCAAGACCTAGTGAAGACTCAAAAAGCGGTCGATGCTGGTTCATTCCATGACTGTGCTGAACTGGCGTGTAACTTTTACGTTTACGCAATGGGCGATTCTGGAGACAAAGGCGACCTATCAAAACTGTACGACGAGCTTTTACAATCACTGAATCAGTTTGCGGAAAAAGGCGTGACAGAAGATCGCCTTGAGCAGTTGAAGGGTAAAGCGGAAGCGGATGCTATTTTTGCGCTAGAAAGCGTTAAAGGTAAAGTGACTCAGTTGGCTTCCAACGAGACATTTTTCGGCGATCCTGATCGTCTTGAGCAACAGCTTGAACAAATCCGTGCAGTTACGCCGACTTCGGTAGAAAAAGCGTATACGGACTTTATCCAAGGTAAGAACAAAGTGACCCTAAGCGTGGTCCCAAAAGGAAAAACAGACCTTGTCGTAAAACCTGCGACCTTTGTGACACCAAAGCGTACGCTGCCAGAATATGAGAAGATTTCCGATGACCAATTGGCGTATCGTCGTGCGACCGATAACTTCGATCGCTCAGTGCAACCGCCAGTAGGAGAACCAGTGAAAGCGACGATGCCAGAGCTGTACGAGTTACATTTCAAGAATGGCTCAGAGCTGCTTGGTGCAGTTAGCGATGAAACGCCGACGGTGATGATGCAATTTAGTCTACCTGCCGGGACACGTTTTGTTGAAAAGGGTAAAGAAGGTCTTGCCCAATTGACCGCTGCGATGTTGCAAGAAGGTACAACGAAACGCAGTGTCGAAGAGATTCAAGCTGAGCTTGATAAACTGGGTAGTGTTATCTCTGTTAATGCCACAGGTTATACAACAAACATCAGTGTTTCTGCTCTAGAAAAGAACTTAGAGCCGACGTTAAAAATTGTCGAAGAGATGTTGCTGTCTCCTGCATTTAATCAAGATGATTTCGAGCGTGTAAAAATGCAAGCGCTAGAAGGCCTGGTATATGAGCACCAAAATCCAAGTTGGATGGCGTCACAAGCGAGTCGCCAGGTGCTCTATGGGGATTCGGTTTTTGCTCGACCAAAAGACGGCACGCAAGCAGGTGTCAGTGCATTAACGTTGGATGATGTCCGTGAATTCTACTCGAAGCATTACACGCCACAAAGTGCGCAAATCGTCGTTGTTGGTGACATTGATCAACAGGAAATTGAACAGCAACTGAAGTTCTGGAAAAACTGGCAGGATGAAGCTGCGCCATTGTATGCACCGCAAAGCATTGCTGCATTAGGTGAGCAAAAGATCCATCTTGTTGATAAACCAGGAGCGCCGCAAAGTGTGGTCATGATGGTTCGTCAAGGTATGCCTTACGACGCAACGGGCGATTTTTACCTAAGCCAACTGGCAAACTTCAACTTAGCTGGGAACTTCAATAGCCGCATTAACCAAAATCTACGTGAAGACAAGGGTTACACATACGGTGCTTACGGCTACTTCTCTGGTAATCCAGAAACAGGCTCGGTGGTTTTCACCGCGCAAGTACGAGCGGATGCAACGGTTGCTTCGATCATTGAGATGGAAAATGAGCTAAATGAATACTCGCAGTCAGGTATTACTGATGAAGAGATGAAATTTATGCGTCAAGCGGTCGGTCAAAAAGATGCACTGAAATATGAAACGCCAACACAAAAAGCGGAGCTCATCAGTGATATTCTTAAGTACAACCTCGATCATGATTACTTGCAGCAAAGAAACGCTATCGTAGAAAAAGTCGATAAGCAGACGTTGAATGCGCTGGCTCAGAAATGGTTTGATCCAAATGACTATCAAATTATCGTCGTTGGTGATGCTAAATCGTTGCGTCCTCAATTAGAAAAGTTGGGGAAAGACGTAGAAGAGCTTGAAATCATTCGATAGAGTACACATTTAATAGCGGAGAAACGTTTCTCCGCTATTCATCTAGATAAGTAACTTTTCGTGGGTTATTTATCTAGATGCGTTAACTATCAATAACTTAGCTTACACTTGTGTTATGTAACAAGTGTCCTGCTCCCAATATAAGCGAACCTCATTTTGACTGATTTTGCTGCGCGACTAAAAAAAGTTGCATCAAACCCCGAAGTATTTAAGCAGTTTGGACGCGGTGTTGAGCGAGAAACTTTGCGCTATCGTCAGGATGGACATCTAGCTACAACTCCTCATCCTGAAGGGTTAGGCTCTGCGTTCACAAATCAATGGATCACAACGGATTTTTCGGAATCATTGTTAGAGTTCATTACGCCTGTGTCACATGAAATTCCAGAACTGATGGCACAGCTGAAAGATATCCATCATTTCACTCAAACCAAAATGGGTGAAGAGAAAATGTGGCCACTATCAATGCCTTGCTACGTAGGCTCAGAGGATGATATTCAGTTAGCCCAGTATGGCTCTTCGAATGCAGCGAAAATGAAAACGCTGTACCGAGAAGGCCTAAAGCGTCGCTATGGCAGCCTGATGCAAATTATTTCAGGTGTCCATTTTAACTTCTCGTTTCCTGAAACATTTTGGGATGCGCTCTATGGCGAGCAAGATGAACAAGCCCGCCAAGATGCTAAGTCTGATGCGTACTTTGCGTTGATCCGTAATTACTACCGCTTTGGCTGGATGATTCCCTACTTCTTTGGTGCATCACCAGCGTTATGTGGCTCTTTTATTCAAGGTCGTGAAACCGATCTGCCATTCGAGAAGATTGGCGGGACATTATATTTGCCGAAGTCGACGTCTTTGCGTTTGAGCGATCTTGGCTATACCAATAGTGCGCAAAGTGTGCTGAAAATTGGTTTTAACAGCATTGACCAATACCTCGATGGTTTGAGTGATGCGATTCGCCACCCATCAGAAGAGTTTGCGAAAATTGGGGTAAAAGTGGATGGTGAATACCGCCAGCTTAATTCCAATATCTTACAAATTGAGAATGAACTGTACGCTCCGATTCGTCCAAAACGTGTATCGAAAAGTGGTGAGAAGCCTTCAGATGCGTTACGACGCGGTGGTGTCGAATACATTGAAGTTCGTTCTCTAGATGTTAACCCATTCAGCGCAGTGGGCTTAAATGAAGAGCAAGTACGATTCTTGGATCTCTTCCTTACCTGGGCGGCCTTGTCAGACTCAGACCCTATGGATAACTGTGAATTAGAGTGTTGGCGCGATAACTGGAATAAAGTCATTGTTTCTGGCCGTGAAAAAGGTCTAATGCTGCAAATTGGTTGTCAAGGTGAACATCTATCTCTACAAGATTGGGCACACCGAGTTTTCGTCGAGTTACGTCAAATAGCACAGCAAATGGATATGACCGCTGGTGGCAGTGCATACCAAGATGTGTGTAATCAACTCGAGACATGGATTGATAACCCAGAACTAACGATCTCTGGTCAACTATTAGAGCTAACGAAAGAGCTGGGTGGGCTAGGTAAAGTTGGTTGTACTCTTGGTATGAAGTACCGTGATGAAAACCTAGCTCACGGTTACCAGTACTACTCACAAGATACGATGGAAACGGAAGTAGCGTCATCCGTGGAAAAACAAAAGCAAGCAGAGCAGAGTGATACGCTTTCTTTTGATGATTTTTTGGAAGATTACTTTGCTTACCTGAAGCAGTAATGACTAACTAAGGATTGGTGCGGTTGAACATTAAGTCGTCAGTAGTAGCGGTACTTGGAAGCGTGTTACTTGCAGGTTGTGCTACGGCACCGCCAAAGCAGCAGAATAACTTATGCGAGATATTCCGAGAGAAATCCGGTTGGTACGATGATGCCAAAGATATGGAAGATGAATGGGGTACCCCTATTCATGTCGCTATGGCCATCATTAAACAAGAAAGCAGCTTTCGGCACGATGCAAAACCACCTAAAGATTATTTGCTAGGGTTTATTCCTTGGGGACGAGTCAGCAGTGCGTATGGTTACGCTCAAGCTCAAGACCCTGCTTGGGAAGACTTCCAAGATGCTACAGGTCAGGGTGGCTCTCGTACCAACTTCGATGATTCTATGATGTTTGTCGGTTGGTACACTCATGAAACACGGCGTCAGCTAGGGATTTCATTATGGGATCCCTATAACCAGTATCTGGCTTATCATGAAGGGCGAGGTGGGTATAAGCGAGGCACTTATAATCGAAAACCTAGTTTAATCAAAGTCGCTCGACGTGTTGAACAAACAGCGAAAACTTATGGCTGGCAGCTGAAGCAATGTCGTCAGGAATTAGAAGACAACAGCAGCTGGTTCTTTTAGCCCACAGTCAGTTCATGTGCTGTAGGGATGAATGACATTTACCCATTACCGAAAGGTACTGGAGTTACAATCAGGAGAGATGTAATGCCTTTACTCGATAGTTTTACCGTGGACCACACTCGTATGAACGCACCCGCTGTACGAGTGGCGAAAACCATGCAGACCCCAAAAGGGGATACGATTACTGTTTTCGACTTACGCTTTACTGCGCCAAACAAAGACATTCTTTCTGAAAAAGGTATTCACACCCTAGAGCACCTTTATGCAGGCTTTATGCGTAATCACCTAAACGGTGATTCTGTTGAGATCATCGATATTTCGCCTATGGGTTGCCGCACAGGTTTTTACATGAGCCTGATTGGCACACCATCAGAGCAGCAAGTCGCAGATGCTTGGATTGCAGCAATGGAAGACGTGCTGAAGGTAGAAAGTCAGAATAAGATCCCTGAACTTAACGAATACCAATGCGGCACGGCAGCAATGCACTCTTTAAAAGAAGCACAACAGATCGCAAAGAACATTTTGGATGCTGGTGTTTCGGTGAACAAAAATGATGAACTTGCTTTGCCTGAGTCGATGTTAAAAGAGTTGCGCATCGACTAGGTGCTCATTAAGAAGCATATTGCCCCAATAAGTAAAAAGCCTGACATGAGTCAGGCTTTTCTTTTGGTTATTTGGATGTCGATTTTTTCTTCTTCGGATAAACACGAACGAGCTTGATTCGGTTCTCTTCAATCTCAACAAGTTCCATTGGGTGACCCGCTACTCTCACACTTAGATGGCTCTCAGGAATATCTTCCAAGTGTTCTAAAATGAGCCCGTTTAGCGTTCTCGGACCATCCGTTGGTAAATCCCATTTCAGGCCTTTGTTAATATCTCGGATATTGGTGCTGCCTTCAATAAGAAAGCTTCCGTCACCTTGAGGACTGATTTCATCAGAGAGGCTTGGAGAAATTGACGTCGTGAACTCACCAATGATCTCTTCCAGAATATCTTCAAGAGTAATTAGACCGATGATATCACCGTACTCATCCACGATCAGACCGATACGTTGCTTGTTACGTTGGAATTTCAACATTTGCACGTTCAGTGGTGTGCCTTCTGGGATGTAATAGACCTCATCAGCAGCACGTAATAGCGTTTCTTTGTTGAATTCGTTCTTTTCCAACATCAGACGATAAGCTTCACGCAAGCGCAGCATGCCAACCACTTCATCAATTTGGTCACGATAGAAAACTATGCGCCCATGTGGTGAGTGGGTTAGCTGACGAACAATGGATTTCCAGTCGTCGTTAATATCGATACCAGTAATTTCATTGCGTGGGACCATAATGTCGTTCACGGTGACGTGCTCAAGATCCAAAATAGACACCAGCATGTCTTGGTGTCGGCGAGGGATCAAACCGCCAGCTTCATTTACTACCGTACGCAGCTCATCGGAGCTAAGATGATCTTCTGCTGAGTGATCCGCTCTTACACCAAGTAAGCGGATAAAGCCATTCGTAATAAAGTTAACAAGCATCACTAAAGGCGACAGTAACTTCATCAGTATGGTCAATAATATACTGCTCGCGTAGGACACACGTTCAGGGTAAAGCGCTGCAATTGTTTTAGGGGTAACCTCGGCAAAAACCAATACAACCATAGTTAGTGCACCGGTTGCGATAGCGACACCTAAATCACCATACAAACGCATACCAATAATGGTCGCGATAGCAGACGCGAGAATATTAACGAGGTTGTTGCCGATAAGAATAAGACCAATCAAACGATCTGGACGGTCTAATAGTCTTTCGACTCGCTTAGCACCCTTATGCCCGTTTTTGGCTAAGTGTTTTAAGCGATAACGATTCAGAGACATCATCCCTGTTTCTGAACCGGAAAAGTAACCTGATATGACGATAAGACACGCGAGTAGCGCAAACAAGATACCCGTAGAGATGTCGTCCAAAACGTTGCTGTTCCTTGTAAGTATTGGGTTATATAACGGTTGAGTATGTCCGTTAAGTCAAAGAGTTAAGGCGTACTGTATTTTATCTAGCCTAAAATATAAAGGATAGGAGCCCTAGAGCTCCCTAATTCAAGATGATTTCTTTTACAAAGCGACTGCCAAAATATGCCAGAGTTAACAGTGTTGCTCCTGCAACAGCGAACCATGTGACTTTTCTACCACGCCAGCCTTTTTGATAGTGACCCCAAAGCAGTATTGAGTACACTACCCAAGCGATGAAAGAAAGAATGCCCTTATGTGCCTTACCTTGGGCAAACATATCCTGCACAAAGACAAAGCCAGTAATGAGCGTGGCAGTTAACAATAAGTTACCGATCAAAATAATTTTGAAGAGTTGACGCTCCACCATTAATAGAGGCGGCAGGTTTGGGTTAATCGCCAAAGATTTTTTTGCTTTCAGTTTGTGATCCAGCCAAGCCAACTGAAGCGCATAGAGTGCCCCGATAGTTAAAGTCGCGTATGAGAAGAGCGCAAATGAAATATGAATGAGTAGCTTAGGGTCATTCTCTAGGTGCTTTATAAACGTGCTTGGCAAAAATGTGGCAGCAGATAAATTGATGGCAGCAAAGCTATAAACGACAGGCAATAAAAACCACAGTCGGTTTTTCAACATAGCAAGGCTCATGACCAGAGAAATAATAAAACTGATCAAAGAAGCCACGTTGAGAATACTCAGGTTTTGACCTGAACCATCAAAAATCAGATCACTCAAAATCCACGCATGAAAAACAAGCGCACAGGCAGCACTAGCAAACACTGTTTTTGCTTTGATTCCTGACTGTTGTGAGAGTCCGGGTATGATGGTCGCAATCGCCAAGACATAAAGTATGGCGGCCGCGATGGCTATTAAGCTATCCATGAATCCTAAATATTATTGTGCACGATGGAGAAATTATACCTTGCATTACACTTTGGGGCTACGTTATATCCGACATCAATCGTGAGAGATGAGATATTGAAATTAATAAGTTACCGCACCATATATAAATAGAGACAAGAATAGGACAGCGGTACGGGTATGACTCAGACCTTGGCTAATGTATACTCACACTAATTAATCGCCATTTTAGCGAAGAGACAAAGATGTTTGAGAATTTAACGGATCGATTATCCAAAACGCTGAAAAATATCAGTGGCAAAGGTCGTCTGACCGAAGACAACATTAAAGAAACCCTACGTGAAGTCCGAATGGCTCTACTTGAAGCTGACGTTGCGCTTCCGGTCGTTCGTGAATTTGTGAACCGCGTTAAAGAAAAAGCGGTGGGCGTAGAAGTTTCTAAATCTCTGACTCCAGGTCAGGAATTTATCAAGATCGTTCAAACAGAACTTGAAGCCGTAATGGGTGAGTCGAATGAGGCGCTAAACCTTGCCGCTCAACCACCTGCTGTGCTTCTTATGGCAGGTCTACAAGGTGCGGGTAAAACCACATCGGTAGGTAAGTTATCTAAGCTTCTAAAAGAACGTGACAAGAAGAAAGTTTTGGTTGTGTCTGCCGACGTTTACCGTCCTGCGGCAATCAAGCAGCTTGAAACACTGGCATCAGACATCGGTGTTGACTTCTTCCCATCATCACCAGACCAAAAGCCTATTGATATCGCCAATGCAGCGATTGACCATGCGAAGAAAAAATTCTACGACGTACTTATTGTCGATACCGCAGGTCGTTTGGCAATTGATGAAGAGATGATGGGGGAGATCAAAGATCTTCACGCAGCTATCAACCCAGTAGAAACGCTATTTGTTGTTGACGCCATGACGGGTCAAGACGCAGCAAATACAGCAAAAGCCTTTGGCGATGCGCTACCTCTTACCGGTGTAGTTCTAACTAAGGTTGATGGTGATGCTCGTGGTGGTGCGGCACTTTCAGTACGCCATGTCACGGGCAAACCAATCAAATTCTTGGGTGTCGGTGAAAAAACTGACGCGCTAGAACCGTTCCACCCAGATCGTGTTGCTTCACGTATTCTTGGCATGGGTGACGTTCTGTCTTTGATTGAAGACCTACAACGCAACGTTGACCAAGAAAAGGCAGAAAAGTTAGCGAAGAAGTTCAAAGAGAAGAAAGGTTTCGACCTTGAAGATTTCCGTGAACAGCTAGGCCAGATGCAAAACATGGGCGGCATGATGGGGATGATGGATAAGCTTCCAGGAATGTCCCAGCTACCAGACAATGTGAAAGATAAAGTCGATGACAAGATGTTCAAACAGATGGAAGCGATCATCAGCTCCATGACAATGAAAGAACGTCAACGCCCAGAAATTATCAAGGGCTCGCGCAAGAAGCGTATCGCGGCTGGTTCTGGTGTGCAGGTTCAAGATGTAAACCGCTTACTAAAACAGTTCACCCAAATGCAGAAAATGATGAAAAAGATGCAAAAAGGTGGCATGAAAGGCATGATGCGCAACATGCAAGGCATGATGGGCGGCATGGGTGGTGGCGGTGGCTTCAACCCATTTGGTCGTTAATTAATCGATCACGCATAGATTCAGGGTGTTAGGTACGTCACAAACTTTAAATTCAATTTATGTTGGTGAAAAAGTAACTAAACTCCTTGCATTGCTCCGGGAGAAGAGTAAAATTCCGGAGCTTTATTTTGGCACGAGACCCCAAACTGTTTAATTTCTTGAATGGTTTTTGGGGTTAATTTTATTTTTGAGAAAGCAAAGAGGACGACATGGTAACCATTCGTTTGGCACGTCACGGCGCTAAAAAGCGTCCATTTTATCAAATCGTAGTAGCGGACAGCCGCAACGCTGCAACTGGCCGTTTCATCGAGAAAGTTGGTTTCTTCAACCCAACTGCTAAAGGTCAAGAAGAAGGTCTACGTCTAGACCTAGACCGCGTTAACCACTGGGTTGGTCAAGGCGCGTCAGTATCTGACCGTGTTGCTAAGCTAGTTAAAGACGCTCAAAAAGCGGCTTAATTTTTTACTTGAAAAGTAGAAACTAGTTTATGTCGATGAAAGGTAAAGAAACAATGAGCAACGAAAAGATTGTTGTAGGCAAGTTTGGTGCTACTTACGGCATTCGTGGTTGGCTTAAGGTTTTTTCCTACACAGACAATGCTGAAAGCATTTTCGATTACAGCCCTTGGTACATTAACCAAAAGGGCAAGTGGGTTGAGTACAAAGTAGAAAGCTGGAAGCGCCATAACAAAGGTATGGTGGCTAAGCTGGAAGGCATGGATGTTCGTGAAGACGCGCATCTAATGACGAACTTTGAAATTGCTATTGACCCTGCGGTACTTCCTGAATTGTCAGAAGATGAGTTCTACTGGCGCGAATTGTTTGGGATGCAAGTTGTAACTACTAAAGGTTACGATCTAGGTGTCGTTACTGACATGCTAGAAACTGGCTCAAACGATGTTCTGGTTGTTAAAGCAAATCTTAAAGATGCTTTCGGGCAGAAGGAACGATTAATCCCGTTCCTTGAAGAGCAAGTGATCATTAATGTTGATCGCGAAGCTCAACGGATCGAAGTTGACTGGGATCCTGGATTCTAATCTCCAAAATTACAGAGCGAGATAAACATGTGGGTTGGCGTTATTAGCCTTTTTCCAGAAATGTTCCGTTCTGTTACTGATTTTGGAGTAACAGGTCAAGCGGTTAAAAAAGGTCTTTTGTCGATTGAGACTTGGAATCCTAGAGATTTCACTCACGACAAACATCGCACAGTCGATGACCGACCTTACGGTGGTGGCCCTGGTATGTTAATGATGGTTCAGCCTTTGCGCGATGCCATTCATACCGCGAAAGCAACATCACCGGGCAAGACGAAAGTCATCTACCTTTCTCCTCAAGGTCGCAAGCTCGACCAGAAAGGAGTGGAAGAACTGGCAACGAATGAGAACTTGCTTCTGATTTGTGGTCGTTATGAAGGGGTAGATGAGCGCATCATTCAATCTGAAGTCGACGAAGAATGGTCGATTGGTGATTTTGTGATGACGGGTGGTGAGATACCAGCCATGACGTTAATCGACTCTGTCTCTCGGTTTGTTCCGGGTGTACTAGGGGATTTCGCGTCAGCAGAAGAAGACTCTTTTGCAAATGGCTTGTTAGATTGCCCTCACTATACGCGTCCAGAAGTATTGGATGACAAAGAGGTACCAGCTGTACTGATGTCAGGCAATCACAAGGACATTCGTCAATGGCGACTCAAGCAGTCGTTGGGCCGTACTTGGCTAAGAAGACCAGAGCTCCTGGAAAACCTAGCTCTGACTGACGAACAGGAACAATTACTTGCTGAGTTTGTTAATGAGCATAAAGCCATTAAAGAACATAACGCAAAGTAACCTAATTTATTTAGTATCAGTTTATTCTAGGAATTTAAAAAATGAGTAACATCATCAAAGCTCTTGAAGAAGAGCAAATGAAATCAGACCTACCTAAATTTGCACCAGGTGACACTGTTGTAGTTCAAGTTAAGGTAAAAGAAGGTGACCGTGAGCGTCTACAGGCTTTCGAAGGCGTTGTAATCGCAATCCGTAACCGTGGTCTACACTCTGCTTTCACTGTACGTAAGATCTCTAACGGTGAAGGTGTTGAGCGTACGTTCCAAACACACTCTCCAATCGTTGATAGCATCGAAGTTAAACGCCGTGGTGCAGTACGTCGTGCCAAGTTGTACTACCTACGTGAGCGTTCTGGTAAGTCTGCTCGTATCAAAGAGAAACTTGCTAAGAAGTAATGCTATAACTAGCGTTCTCATCTTAAACGGAGTCCTTTTAGGGCTCCGTTTTTTTATTTGTGTAATTAGCTTGCTCGTTTCTTTTCGCCCGACCTGCACTGTCGATGCTCATGCACTGACGTACACTCCACGCCTCTGTCTTGTTGTGAATAGACTCCTGATGTCGCTATGGCTCCTCGGAATGACAGGAAATGATGGTCAAAGATTACAGAGTACCGTGGTTAAAATTCGTCATTCTGGACAGCGACGAAGGAGCGTGATTCAGAATCTACTAGTCTAGCATGCAATTGTTTACGTTGTTAGCTTCATCCTTGCTATGCGTAGATTCCTGATGCCGCTATGGCTCCTCGGAATGACAGGAAATGATGGTCAAAGATTATAGAGTACCGTGGTTAAAATTCGTCATTCTGGACAGCGACGAAGGAGCGTGATTCAGGTTCCCCAAGAAGGAACCTAGGGTATTCCTTTACCCTAGGTCTCAATTTAATACTGGTCTTCAGACCAGCCATCACTATCGGACATATCGGGTGCGCCTGGGATGGTGTTTTCTTCATCTGCCCATTCACCAAAATCAATCATTTGGCATTGTTTACTGCAGAAAGGGCGATGAGGACTTTGTTCTCCCCATTCTACGTCGGCGCCACATTGTGGACATTGAACGATGGTAACTTTAGACATAGTTGAGCGTCCCATTACTAATTGGTGTTAAAGGGTAGTATACCTAAACGAATTAAAGATGGCTTATTAAACGCGCTATTGCTGCTACGAAATTTTATCAAATATAAGCGCAATAAAGCGTTGAATTTTAGATTATGGAGGCGAGGCTGAGTGTCGTCTTAGCTGCACACAGCAAGTTCAAATTCAATATCTTGTGTGCACGCTTGACCGTTTTCAAACGACATGAACTTGATCGCAAAGCGGTTTTTATGGCCTGAAATCATAGGATACACGCCATATTCCATTGGGATGTGAAGTCTTAGAATGTTGGCTTCATCAGCGTCACTTTGGAAGAAACCTGCACGACCGATTTGAGCTTTGAAATGTCCGGTCTCTCTAGTGAGCTTTAACCATAACGAAAGCGCATCAGATAAGGGCTTTAAGCTTGCTTGCCACTGTTGTGCATCACGCTTTTTACGTTCAATAGGTAGATGAAGCCAGTAGTGTAATGCTGGCAGATCAAAACAGCATGAACCACCCGGTAGATTAAAGCGTTGACGGATAGAGCTTAGGAAGCGATCTTCTTTTAGTGCTTGACCAAAACGTTCTGCACCCATTAGTTGGCTATGAACGACATCTATCTCTTGTAGTAGGGTATTTAATGCGTCTTGATCGACGCCATCAACATTTAGCCAATGGCGGTACGACAGCCGTTGCTTCTCAAGATCTTTAGCCAGTTCACTTTTCAGTTGGATTTGTTCGAAGATCTCAACCATATCGAATAACGCACGGAAAAACAGTTGATACTGATGATTTTCGCTAAACCCAGAGGCCAAGTGAGCCTGACGCAGCAGAGACTCCACTCTTAGATAAATACGAGTTTTCTCATTTAACGGATGTTCAAATTTGTGCGTGGTCATCGACATAAGCCTTTGTGAGTTTCGTTCCTATTTTCGCAGATTTTTCTTACACATGGCTAGGTACTTTTCGTGCAAATCTGTGATTTGAAGCAAAAGATCAGGGTCACTTGGATTATTCTTAACCACATCGTCTGCAAGCGCGAACCTTTGCTCTCTTGATGCTTGAGAGGCAAGGATGGCGCGAACTTGATCTTCACTCACATTGTCTCGTTTCATCGTGCGAGATATCTGTGTATTCGGTTCTACATCGACGACAAGAACGCGATCACATAAACTATCTAGCTTGTTTTCTACGAGCAACGGCACCACAAGTAACGCATACTCTGAAGTGACTTGCTGCAAATCTTCGATCATCTTTTCACGAATTATCGGGTGCAACAGTGCGTTGAGCCATGCTTTTTCATCTGAATTCGAAAAGATTTTCTCTCTCAGCTTTGCGCGATCTAAAGTTTGGTCTTCACGAACGATATCGTGACCAAAGTGTTCAATAATCGCGTTTAGGCCGGGAGTACCTGGTGCGACAACTTCTCTTGCTACAATGTCGGCATCAACGATATCGATTTTAAATTGTTGTTTGAACAGATTCGCGACGGTTGTTTTTCCACTAGCGATACCACCTGTTAAACCAATAACCAAAGCCATTTACACTCCTAGAACTGAAGTAAAGTACCAGTTTAAAATCTGCTCGCCCCAAATTAAGCTTATCCAACCAGCAATTGCTAAGTAAGGACCGAAAGGGAAAGCTTTTTCAATTCCCTGCTTTTGCAAGCGTAGTTGAATGATGCCAAATACGATGCCAACCACAGAAGAAAGTAGAATGATCATCGGCAGTGACTGCCAACCTAGCCAAGCCCCTAGTGCTGCTAGTAGTTTAAAATCACCATATCCCATTCCTTCTTTACCAGTAAGTAGCTTAAAGCCCCAGTAAACGGACCAGAGACATAGGTAACCAGCAATAGCACCAATGACAGAATCCTGTAGAGTAACAGGACTTATTTCGACTAATGCTAAGGCAATGCCAGCCCAAGTTAATGGTAATGTTAATTGGTCAGGTAACAACATCGTATCTAGATCGATAAATGTTGCGGCGATTAAGATAAAAGTGAAAAAGAGTAGGGCAACGGTAAAGTAACTAAAACCAAAGTGGTAAGCGACAAAGCCTGAGCAGAACGCAGTGAGCAGTTCAATCAGTGGATAGCGTGCGCTAATGGCTGTCTGACAGTTGTGGCATTTGCCTTTTAAAAGCAGCCAGCTAATCACAGGGATGTTGTCTCGAATACGTATCGGCGTTGCGCACTTCTGACAGGAGGAGCGTGGGACGCTCAAGGTCAGCACTTCTTTAGGAGGTTCTATTTTGTATTCAGGAAATGACTCGGCACATTCGCGTCGCCATTCTAGTTCCATGATTTTAGGTAGTCGATAAATAACCACATTGAGGAAGCTACCCACGATCAGACCGAAGATGGTGGCAAACACAACGAATAGCCAAGGGTAGTACTGGAATACTTCCATATTTGTCTCTTGAGCGATGAGTGAAATCAGCAAGATGCTGTTTTAAAGGAGTTAACAGCTCATTCTAGCCCAATACACTCATTAAGTTAAAGATTGGCAAGTACATTGCTGTCACTAATCCGCCAACAACGATGCCTAAAAAAACGATAATTAGCGGCTCTAGAATTTTACTAAGGTTGTCGACGGTGTTATCGACTTCAAACTCGTAGATCGTTGCAACTTTATTGAGCATATCGTCAAGTCGACCAGACTCTTCACCGATCATGACCATTTGTAACACTAATTCAGGGAACACATTACAGTTACGCATGGCAACATACATTGGCATACCTGCGGCGGTATCACGGTAAACTTCTTCTATGGCGAGTTGATAGTGTAAGTTTCCTGAGGTTTTTGATGTGGTTTTTAAACTGGTTAGAATTGGAATACCCGCTGTAAAGCTTGTTGCGAGTGTTCGACTAAATTTGGCGATAGCAGCTTTTGATAATACAGGGCCCAGAACAGGAAATTTAAGCACAGAGCGGTTGAGCATTAAGCGAAAAGAATCTGAACGCTTAGAGAGGATTCTCGCCGAGATGAATAAACTAATGGAGCCTAGTGCGATAAACGGACTCCAGTTTTGTGTCCAGGCGGAAAGATCTAATACTTGCCTGGTAAACCAAGGTAAGTCAGCACCAAAACCAACAAACATTTTTTCAAACTCGGGAATGACTTTGGTGAGCATGATAAACGAGACGCCTAAGGCTACTAGCACTACCATGGCTGGGTAAATCAGGGCTTTGATCACTTTCGCACGGAGTTGTTCATTTTTTTCTCGGTAGGTGGCTAAGCGCTCGAATACTTCTGCTAAGTTACCGGATTGCTCACCTGTGGCGATAAGGTCGGTATAGAGTGGGTCAAAGTGTTCACTTGCAGTGCGCATGGCTTTTGACATGGGCGTACCCGCTTCAACGGCGCGTGTCACGCTCATCAAAATGGATTTCATCTCTGCTTTTTTATGGTTTTCTGAGACCAATTTTAAAGCCTGAACTAAGGGCACACCAGTTATCAACATCGTCGAAATCTGACGGGTGAACACCGTAATGTCTCTGCCTTTCACGCGATGGCTGAGTTTAGTGAGAAACGAGATACTGCTTTTCTTTAACTTCTTGATCTTGATGTGCTGTGCGTCTAGACGCTCGCGTACTTCAATTTCTGTCATCGCGAGGGTTTGTCCAGACGTCTTTTTGCCTGAACTGTTGATGCCTTTCCAGCGGAAGTTTTTAAGTTGTGGTGTAGTGCTTTTCATAGAGGAGACTGCTGATTAAAGGATTAAAAATAAAGTACACGCTGTAGTTCACTAAAACTTGTGATCCCTTGTTTGAGTTTTTCTATGCCCGACATTTGTAACGTGCTCATACCATTTGCGATGGCGAGTTTTTCTAGTTCATGTACCGAGGCACCTTTAATAAGCGCTTCGGAAAGAAATTCATCAAAGCGCATCACTTCATAAATCCCCGTTCGGCCGGAATAACCATGGGTACACTCATTACATCCATCGGGATTGGCTTTAAAAATGTTGTCGCTTGCTTGAATTCCAAGGTGTTGTAGCTGAACGGTAAGCTCTTGTGATTGTTTACAGTGCGAGCACAGTTTACGGGCCAAGCGCTGGGCAATAATCAAATTAAGAGATGAGGCCAAGTTAAAGCTTTCTACGCCCATGTTTGATAAACGAATAACCGTTTCAGCCGCAGAATTGGTATGCAAGGTTGAAAGTACTAAGTGACCGGTTTGCGATGCTTTTATAGCGATTTCGGCGGTGTCTAAGTCACGAATCTCACCGACCATTACCACATCCGGGTCTTGACGTAAGAAAGAGCGCAGGGCTTCGGCAAAACCAAAACCAATCTTAGGCTGAACTTGAACTTGGTTAATGCCCGATAAGTTAATTTCTACTGGGTCTTCTGCCGTGGAAATGTTGATTTCTGGCTTATTGAGGATACTTAGCCCAGTGTATAGAGAAACGGTTTTACCGCTCCCTGTTGGGCCTGTCATCAGAATCATGCCTTGTGGGCGACGCAGCGCATCCAAGTACAATTGTTTTTGTTGTTCGCTATAACCAAGCTTGTCGATATCCAATGACGCAGAGCTGCTGTCGAGCAGTCGTAGTACAATTTTCTCTCCGAATAGAGTCGGTAGCGTGGATACACGCATATCAATTGCGGTGTCTTGATTCAACTTGAGCTTAATACGCCCATCTTGTGGTAAACGCCGCTCTGCAATATCAAGTTTAGAGAGGATTTTGATACGAGCGGATAAGCGGCGACTTAAGTGGCTTGGTGGCTGCTGTGTTTCAATTAAGATGCCATCACAGCGTAGGCGCACGCGGTACATCTTTTCATAAGGCTCAAAGTGGATATCGGATGCGCCTTTGCGCACAGCGTCCAACAGAATTTGGTTGATGTAACGGCTAACAGGAGACTCATCTTGGCTCAAGTCTTCAATGTTGTCGATTTCATCTGCGCCCACGTCAACCAGATTGGCTAACTCTTCTTGGTTGATCTCTTTTAACCCGGACTTCTCATGACTCAATGAACGACCATACAAGCGTCGAATTGCCGCGCTGAGTTGACTAAAATCCCCCAAGACCAATTCAACCTGTAAACCAGTGGCAAAGCGAAAATCATCTTCTGCTTGTTGGTTGGTGGGGTCGGCAACGGCGAGTAATAACGTTGAAGACGTACGCTGGAGTGGGAGTGCGTTATGTCGTGTGATTAATTCACGTAGACCGAGTTGTTGACAAAGCGAAGCGTACTCGTACTGAGATAACTCGGGCTGATTTAAACCAAAGAGAGAACTTAAGTGATCAGCGAGCTCACTTGACGTGAAGAATCCAGAACTGAGTAAAGCTTCCGGCATCGAAATGCCAGAAGCTTTGACTTGCTCTATTAACGATTCTTCTTGGGAAAAGGTCAGTACTCCTTTTTGACGAAGAATGGTTGAGAGGTTTGTTAACATTAGGTTTTATCTACAAGCTTTTGGTACTTCATTGCTTGTTAATTTGCTATTAGTTGTAAATGTACATGCCCACCCACTATTTGACTTGGCAATTTCTACAAAGGCCGTGCTTATAGAAGAAGTATTACCAAATAGGAACTTAATGGTTCCATTTGCACCGCTGATACTCTCGAATGATAGAGTGCCAAGTTTGTTCATTCCTGACGTTGCACCAACAGCAGTAAAGCCCGCTGAATCATTAGTCGGGAAAGCACCGACTTCTTGAATATGCATATCTATATTAGTGATAAGAGATTTAGCGGTTGCTAACCCAGTAGCTGCTTCTGACTTTTTTACATAGTTTTGATAAGCAGGGATCGCGATAGCTGATAGCACCCCAATAATTGCTACCACAATCATCAATTCAATTAGCGTAAAACCTTGCTGTTTTTTCTGTTTACTGTTTTTCATTTTTAACCCTTTCCTAAAAATTAATAATGCTCTTGCATTGGCGAAAGATTATGGAGAGTTAAGGTGGGTTGAAAATGGGGAAGAGATGGGCTCTCGAGTGAGATAAAACTCTTTGGTGAAAAGTTGCATATCGCATGCAGGGTTTTGCGAGTAGTACTATTTTTTTAGTGGATAAAAAGAAAGGGCCAATTGGCCCTTTTAAATGATGAGTTACTCACAACTCACTGAGTTAGTTGAAGTAATTGAGATTTGTTGCTTTTATTATTTGAAGCGCATCGAAAGATCCATCGCTTTTAAATGCTTAGTCAACGCGCCTACCGAAATGTAATCGACACCGGTTTCTGCGTATTCTGCGATGGTCTCTAGCGTAATGTTGCCGGAGTTCTCTAAAGCGGCACGACCTGCGTTAATCGCTACGGCTTCACGCATCATTTCTTTTGTGAAGTTATCGAGCATGATGATGTCGGCACCAACCTCTATCGCTTGTTTCAACTCTTCTAAGCTTTCCGTTTCTACTTCTACCGGTTTGCCTGGGTTAAGCTCTTTCGCTTTTTGGATGGCTTGGGTGATGCCACCACAAGCAATAATGTGGTTTTCTTTAATGAGGTAAGCGTCGAACACGCCGATGCGATGGTTAAAGCCACCACCACACGTCACGGCGTATTTTAATGCGCTACGCAGACCAGGAATGGTTTTGCGTGTATCTAGTAGACGACACTCAGTATGCGCGATTTTTTCAGCGTACTCTGCGGTAACTGTTGCGCAGCCAGACAGCGTTTGGATGAAATTCATTGCGTTACGCTCACCAGTCAACAAGTCACGAGCAGGGCCTGTCAGCGTGCAAAGGGTTTGGTTAGGTTCGACTTTATCGCCGTCCTTCACGTGCCATTCAATGCTGACCTTACCACCGAGCTGTTTAAAAACTTCATCAGCCCATGCTTGACCACAGAACACACCATGCTCACGAGTAATAATCGTTGCGGTATTAACCGCCTCGGCAGGGATCAAAGATGCAGTAATGTCGTTATCTGCGTCTACACTGACACCTAGATCTTCTTTTAAGGTATCAGCGACAGAGCGAGTGATCTCTAAAGGGAGTTGTTGTTTAAGGTATTCTAGGCGTTCTTGAATGTTGTGTGTGTTCTTCATCGCAAATCTTGTCTTGAAAGGGAGATGGCAACGAATGATACTCTCCGGTGTCAATAATTTCAGCAGTTAATTTGCAAAGTAGAGAGGTTGATATGCGCCCAATTATCGAGAATGGCTGGCTGACACAAGCAAAGCATGTTCCGTCACCATTTTTTGATGCCCGCTCTGATATAAACGACATCTCTCTGCTGGTGGTACACAATATCAGTTTGCCTCCTGGGCAGTTTGGTGGACCATATATAGAGGACTTCTTCACTGGCAAGCTAGACCCAAATGAACATCCATTTTTTGAAGTCATTCACAAAATGGGCGTTTCTGCACATTGCTTGATTAAAAGAAACGGCGAGGTTGTTCAATTTGTTTCTTTTCTTGATAGAGCATGGCATGCCGGTCAATCCAGTTTCGCAGGCAGGGAGCGTTGTAATGACTATTCCATTGGTATCGAGCTTGAAGGGACAGAATTTACTGCCTACACAGAAGCGCAATATCAATCACTTGCAGAGATCACTGAGGTGATTATGCAGTCTTATCCTCAAATCACCCCGCCACGAATTACCGGTCATCAATATATTGCGCCCTTGAGAAAAAGCGATCCTGGTCTAAGCTTTGATTGGGTGAAATATAGACTGCTTATACAGCGTTGATTTGTAGCGAAAGTGTAAATTCAAAAAAGCGAAATAAATAAGGCATACGATCAGGTATGCCTTTTTTTGATACCAGAAATATTAATGATTGTTAAAAGTTAACTACATTTTTACGCTCGTACATGCCGTTTTGGTGAATAAATAGACTGATAATTTTGTCATTTTCTGTATTTCTTTTCCAAAACTGCTAGCACGTCGACTTCCCATTTGTATGCTTTATGTAATTGGTCATACCAATTCTATTGCTGTTTTAACAGTCGATTGTTATCAGAGTGTTGGAAGTAAGCTCGTTCTATGATTTAGGTCAATTTTCGGCTGGACAGTGGCGTTTTAATTATGTTAATTTCTGCACCAACTTAAAATTGGTATTACCAATTACCTGCAAGAGTAGAAGAACAATAAATTATGGCTTATCAAAGGATTCGTCAGCCAAAACTCTCTGATGTTATAGAACAAGAGTTAGAAAGGTTGATAGTGGAAGGAACATTGTCTCCGGGGCAACAACTGCCTCCAGAGCGTGAACTGGCAAAACAGTTCGATGTGTCTCGTCCTTCAGTCCGAGAAGCCATTCAACGCTTGGAAGCGAAGCGTTTGTTGACTCGTCGCCAAGGTGGCGGAACATTCGTAAGTGAGAATATCTGGAAGAGCTTTTCAGATCCCTTGTTGAATTTGTTGTCTAGTCATTCTGAAACCCAGCTTGATGTGCTTGAGTCTCGTCATGCAATGGAAGGAATTTCAGCTTACTTTGCAGCTTTACGTGGTACCGAAGAAGATTTTGCGCGTATTCAAGGTTGCCTTGAACGCATTAGCCAAGAGCAAGCAAACAACGATATCGAAGCTGAATCTGCGGAAGTGATGCAATTTTTGATCGCTTTGACAGAAGCCGCGCACAACGTGGTTTTGTTGCACATTGTTCGAAGCTTAGCACCTTTGCTTGAGCAAAATATTCTACAAAATTTTAAATTACTACGTCGCCGCCCAGAAGCGGTCGAGAAAGTCAGTAAACACCGAGCCAATATCGTGGATGCGATTGTTTCTGGTCAGCCTGAAAAGGCGCGAGAAATGTCCCACTCGCACTTGGCTTACATCGAAGAAACATTGTTGGATTTGACTCGAGAAGAGTCTCGACGAGAGCGTTCTCTACGTCGAATTCAGCAGGGTAACGACTCGTAAGAGCGTTACTTAAATAAGTAGATCCAACCAACAGAAGGATAGATCGCCATGTCTGATATGAAGCATGACGTAGATGCACTGGAAACTCAAGAATGGCTACAAGCGCTTGAGTCAGTTGTACGTGAAGAAGGTCTAGAGCGTGCTCAATTCCTATTAGAGCAAGTTCTAGATAAAGCACGTCTAGACGGTGTTGATATGCCAACAGGTATCACAACTAACTACATCAACACGATTCCTGCAGACCAAGAACCAGCATACCCAGGTGACACAACACTTGAGCGTCGTATTCGCTCAATTATTCGTTGGAACGCTATCATGATCGTTCTACGTGCATCTAAGAAAGACCTAGAGCTAGGCGGCCACATGGCGTCTTTCCAGTCTTCTGCTGCGTTCTACGAGACATGTTTCAACCACTTCTTCCGTGCACCAAACGAGAAGGATGGTGGCGACCTAGTTTACTACCAAGGTCACATTTCACCAGGTATCTACTCACGTGCATTCGTTGAAGGTCGTCTAACTGAAGAGCAGCTAGACAACTTCCGTCAAGAAGTAGACGGCAAAGGTATTCCTTCATACCCGCACCCTAAACTGATGCCTGAATTCTGGCAGTTCCCGACAGTATCGATGGGCCTAGGTCCAATCGCTTCTATCTACCAAGCTCGTTTCCTTAAGTACCTAGAAGGCCGTGGTCTTAAAGATACTTCAGAGCAGCGCGTTTACGCGTTCCTAGGTGACGGTGAGATGGATGAGCCAGAATCACGTGGTGCTATCTCTTTCGCTGCGCGTGAGAAACTAGACAACCTATGCTTCCTAATCAACTGTAACCTACAGCGTCTAGATGGCCCTGTAATGGGTAACGGTAAGATCATTCAAGAACTTGAAGGTCTGTTCAAAGGTGCTGGTTGGAACGTAGTGAAGGTAATCTGGGGTAACAACTGGGATTCACTACTAGCTAAAGATACGACTGGTAAGCTTCTACAGCTTATGAATGAAACGATCGACGGCGACTACCAAACATTCAAATCAAAAGATGGCGCGTACGTACGTGAGCACTTCTTTGGTAAGTACCCAGAGACAGCTGCACTTGTTGCTGACATGACTGATGACGAAATCTTCGCACTTAAGCGTGGTGGTCACGAGTCTTCTAAGCTATACGCGGCATACAAAAACGCGGCAGAAACTAAAGGTCGTCCAACAGTAATCCTAGCTAAGACTGTTAAAGGTTACGGCATGGGTGAAGCGGCTGAAGGTAAGAACATCGCGCACCAAGTTAAGAAGATGGACATGACTCACGTACTACACCTACGTGATCGTCTAGGTCTTCAAGACATCCTAACTGACGAAGCAGTGAAAGAGCTTCCGTACCTGAAACTTGAAGAAGGTTCAAAAGAGTACGAATACCTACACGCTCGTCGTAAAGCGCTACACGGCTACACGCCACAGCGTCTACCAAAATTCACTCAAGAATTCATCGTTCCTGAGCTAGAAGAATTCAAGCCACTACTAGAAGAACAGAAGCGTGATATCTCTTCTACTATGGCATTCGTACGTGCGCTAAACGTTCTACTTAAGAACAAGAACATTGGTAAGAACATCGTTCCTATCATTGCTGACGAAGCACGTACATTCGGTATGGAAGGTCTGTTCCGTCAAATCGGTATCTACAACCCGCACGGCCAAACTTACACACCAGAAGACCGTGGCGTTGTTTCTTACTACAAAGAAGCGACTTCAGGTCAGGTTCTACAAGAAGGTATCAACGAGCTAGGTGCTATGTCTTCATGGGTTGCTGCTGCGACTTCATACTCGACAAACGACCTACCAATGATCCCGTTCTACATCTACTACTCAATGTTCGGCTTCCAACGTGTTGGCGACATGGCGTGGATGGCTGGTGACCAACAAGCACGTGGTTTCCTACTAGGTGCAACTGCGGGTCGTACAACGTTGAACGGTGAAGGTCTACAGCACGAAGACGGCCACTCGCACATTTTGGCGGGTACGGTTCCTAACTGTATTTCTTACGACCCAACATTCGCGTACGAAGTAGCAGTAATCATGCAAGACGGTATCCGTCGCATGTACGGTCCAGAACAAGAAAACGTGTTCTACTACCTAACGCTAATGAACGAAAACTACGCAATGCCAGCAATGCCAGAAGGCGCTGAAGAAGGCATCCGTAAAGGTATCTACAAGCTAGAAACTTACACGGGCGACAAAGCGAAAGTTCAGCTAATGAGCTCTGGTACTATCATGAATGAAGTACGTAAAGCAGCTCAAATCCTAAGCGAAGATTACGGTGTTGCTTCTGATGTTTACTCTGTAACGTCATTCAACGAACTAACTCGCGATGGCCAAGATGCAGAGCGTTTCAACATGCTTCACCCAGAAGCGGAAGCGAAAGTACCTTACATCCAAACAGTAATGGGTACTGAACCTGCTATCGCAGCAACTGACTACATGAAGAACTACGCAGAGCAGGTTCGTGCATACATTCCTGCTGAGTCTTTCAAAGTTCTTGGTACTGATGGCTTCGGTCGTTCAGACAGCCGTGAAAACCTACGTCGTCACTTCGAAGTGAACGCAGGTTACGTAGTAGTAGCAGCGCTAACTGAACTAGCGAAACGTGGCGAAGTTGAGAAATCTGTAGTTGCAGAAGCAATTAAGAAATTCGACATCGACACAGAGAAAACAAACCCGCTATACGCTTAATTAAGAAGGTAGATAAGAAATGGCAATCGAAATTAATGTACCAGACATCGGTGCGGATGAGGTTGAAGTTACTGAGATTCTTGTAAGCGTTGGCGACAAGGTTGAAGAAGAGCAGTCTCTGATCACAGTTGAAGGCGATAAAGCTTCTATGGAAGTTCCTGCTTCTCAAGCGGGTATCGTTAAAGAAATCAAAGTTGCAGAAGGCGACAAGGTTTCTACTGGTTCTCTAATCATGATTTTCGAAGCCGAGGGTGCAGCTGACGCTGCACCTGCTCCTGCGGCAGAAGCAGCTCCAGCAGCAGCTCCAGCTCCAGCAGCAGCAGCGGCAGAACTAAAAGAAGTTCACGTACCAGACATCGGTGGTGATGAAGTAGAAGTTACCGAAATCATGGTTGCCGTTGGCGACAGCATCGAAGAAGAGCAATCTCTTCTAACTGTTGAAGGCGACAAAGCTTCTATGGAAGTTCCAGCGCCATTCGCAGGTACTCTAAAAGAGATCAAAGTTGCAGCAGGCGATAAAGTATCGACTGGCTCACTTATCATGGTATTCGAAACAGCAGGTTCAGGCGCTCCAGCAGCACCAGCGGCAGCTGAAGCTCCTGCGGCAGCAGCTCCAGCAGCGTCTGCGGCAAAAGAAGTGAACGTTCCAGATATCGGCGGCGACGAAGTTGAAGTTACTGAGATCATGGTTGCGGTTGGCGACACAGTGGAAGAAGAGCAATCTCTAATCACTGTTGAAGGTGACAAAGCTTCTATGGAAGTTCCTGCACCATTCGCTGGCACAGTTAAAGAAATCAAGATTGCAGCTGGCGACAAAGTGTCTACTGGCTCACTAATCATGGTATTCGAAGTGGCGGGTGCAGCACCTGCTCCTGCAGCAGCTCCAGCTCCAGCTCAAGCGGCAGCACCTGCAGCTCCGGCTCCTAAAGCAGAAGCTCCAGCGGCAGCAGCTCCAGCAGCGACTGGCGATTTCAAAGAAAATGATGAGTACGCTCACGCGTCTCCAGTTGTTCGTCGTCTAGCGCGTGAATTTGGCGTTAATCTTTCTAAGGTTAAAGGTTCTGGTCGTAAGAGCCGTATCCTAAAAGAAGACGTTCAAGCTTACGTGAAAGATGCACTTAAGCGTCTTGAGTCTGGCGCAGGTGCAGCAGCATCTGGCAAAGGCGACGGCGCGGCTCTTGGTCTACTACCATGGCCAAAAGTGGACTTCAGCAAGTTTGGTGAGACAGAAGTTCAACCGCTATCTCGCATTAAGAAGATCTCTGGCGCAAACCTACACCGTAACTGGGTAATGATCCCGCACGTTACACAGTGGGATAACGCAGACATCACGGCTCTTGAAGCATTCCGTAAAGAGCAAAACGCGATTGAAGCGAAGAAAGACACTGGCATGAAGATCACACCACTTGTGTTCATCATGAAAGCGGTAGCTAAAGCGCTTGAAGCCTTCCCAGCGTTCAACTCTTCTCTATCAGAAGACGGTGAGAGCCTAATTCTGAAGAAATACGTGAATGTTGGTATCGCGGTAGATACACCAAACGGTCTAGTTGTTCCTGTATTTAAAGACGTGAACAAGAAAGGCATCTACGAGCTATCTGAAGAGCTAATGGCGGTTTCTAAGAAAGCACGTGCAGGCAAGCTAACAGCTGCTGACATGCAAGGTGGCTGTTTCACTATCTCTAGCCTAGGCGGTATCGGCGGTACGGCGTTTACTCCAATCGTAAACGCGCCAGAAGTTGGTATCCTAGGTGTGTCTAAGTCAGAAATGAAACCGGTATGGAACGGTAAAGAGTTCGAACCGCGTCTACAACTTCCACTGTCTCTATCATACGACCACCGTGTGATCGATGGTGCTGAAGGTGCGCGCTTCATCACTTACCTAAACTCATGTCTATCTGACATTCGTCGTCTAGTTCTGTAATAGAAATTAGATGAATGAGAGGCGGCAACTTAGCCGCCTCTGCTAATCATAATTACCGACAATTTGGTTATCAGCCTTGCTTCGTTCAGGGTTTTCACAATCGAATTGTTGTCTAGCTCACAGGCTAAATTGATTTACTTTTCACACCATTAACATCTCTGTAAACTGTTAGCGGTCTGAAAATAACTGTTTAAAACAAATCTCTCTTAAACATAAAAAATCGATACCCACTCAGCCTGTTAGGGATAATGACTACAAGAGGTCAAAATGAGCAAAGAAATTAAAGCCCAAGTTGTTGTACTTGGTTCTGGTCCTGCTGGTTACTCCGCTGCATTCCGTTGTGCGGACTTAGGTCTTGAAACTGTACTAGTTGAACGTTACAGCACGCTTGGCGGTGTATGTCTGAACGTGGGTTGTATCCCATCTAAAGCACTGCTTCACGTTTCTAAAGTAATTGAAGAAGCGAAAGCGATGGCTGACCACGGCGTTGTGTTCGGTGAGCCTCAAACAGACATCAGCAAAATCCGCATCTGGAAAGAAAAGGTTGTTAACCAACTAACTGGCGGCCTAAGCGGTATGGCTAAGATGCGTAACGTAACAGTAGTTAACGGTTACGGTAAGTTCACTGGCCCTAACTCTATCCTTGTAGAAGGCGAAGGTGAGCCAACAGTTGTTAACTTTGACAACGCAATCGTTGCGGCTGGTTCTCGTCCAATCAAACTGCCATTTATCCCGCATGAAGACCCACGTATTTGGGACTCTACTGACGCTCTTGAACTAAAAGAAGTGCCAGAAAAACTGCTTATCATGGGCGGTGGTATCATCGGTCTAGAAATGGGTACGGTTTACCACTCTCTAGGTTCTAAAGTTGAAGTTGTTGAAATGTTTGACCAGGTAATTCCTGCAGCAGACAAAGATATCGTGAAAGTATTTACTAAGCGTATCAAAGACAAGTTCAAGCTAATGCTAGAAACGAAAGTAACAGCAGTTGAAGCAAAAGAAGACGGTATCTACGTTTCAATGGAAGGCAAGAAAGCGCCAGCTGAAGCTGAGCGTTACGATGCGGTTCTAGTTGCTATCGGTCGTGTACCAAATGGTAAGCTAATCGACGGTGAAAAAGCGGGTCTAGAAATTGACGAGCGCGGCTTCATCAACGTTGATAAGCAAATGCGTACTAACGTTCCTCACATCTTCGCGATCGGTGATATCGTTGGTCAACCAATGCTTGCTCACAAAGGTGTGCATGAAGGTCACGTAGCTGCTGAAGTTATCTCTGGTAAGAAGCACTACTTCGACCCTAAAGTTATCCCTTCAATTGCGTACACTGAGCCAGAAGTGGCTTGGGTTGGTAAGACTGAAAAAGAAGCGAAAGAAGAAGGCATCAAGTACGAAGTAGCAACATTCCCATGGGCAGCATCAGGTCGTGCAATCGCATCTGACTGTGCAGACGGTATGACTAAGCTAATCTTCGACAAAGAAACTCACCGCGTAATCGGTGGTGCTATCGTTGGTACTAACGGTGGTGAACTACTTGGTGAAATCGGCCTTGCAATTGAGATGGGCTGTGATGCAGAAGATATCGCTCTGACTATCCACGCTCACCCAACTCTACACGAGTCTGTAGGTCTAGCTGCTGAAGTATTTGAAGGTTCAATCACTGACCTGCCAAACAAAAAAGCAGTTAAGAAGAAGTAAGCTTTTTCTGACTGAATGATAGAAGCCGCTGCATTGCAGCGGTTTTTTTATGCTTGTTATATAGGAATATAAATGTGTGCTTAGCAGACAATAAAAAGCCCACCAAACGGTGGGCTGACATATATTACGAGCTAAGCTTTAGTGTTCACGGTTGTAAATGCAAAGCATATCTAAGTATGAATTCACTAGATGTTTCAGCTCCGCTTCACCTTTAGCGCGGTTCGCTTGGACAAACAGTGAGTAACAAATACCGTGGAACAGGTTTGCCAAGTGTTCTGAATCGTGCTGGTCACACACCTCACCGCGTTCAATTGCTTTAATGAACATGTTTTGTACCAGCAACTGGTTAGTACGGTTAGTTGAAACAAACAATGGCCATACTTCGTCACGTGTTGAAGCACTCCACTCGAACCATACTTTTAGCCAGTGACAGTCTTGGCTGACAAGCTCGATCATCGCATTCGTAATATTGGCGATGTTTTCACGTGCATGTAAGTCTAGGTCTATGTTATCCGATAGGAAGTTTGAGAACTGACGTACGACGTGATTGAGAACTTCATCCACCAAGTCTTCGCGTGTAGGGAAGTAGTTAAAAACAGTCGCCACAGAAACTTGAGCAATTTCTGCGATATCTGCGTGACCACCACGACCGATGCCGCGGCGCGCAAATACTTCCAATGCGATTTCCATTAGCTGTTGCTTACGCTTAATTGGAGAAAGCCTAGTTCTAGGTCTCTTTGCAATTGAGTCCATGTCCATTTTCCTTGCCATTTGAGTTGATATTGGGGGTAACCCCCTAATTGATTATTTTAATAGTTGCTTAAAGCAGTGATGAGTGTAATGGTGCATATGCACAAGGTCAACATCTGTAGAACAATTTATATACAGTAATGTCATTATTATTGATAAATTTAGCTATGAACTTTATAAAACTAAGACCTTCTTCCAAGATTTTTTGGCAACAGGATGTGACTTTCAACCCAATGAACGTGGTGATACACTACACGCCGTAAGATTAGGTGATCGTTTGCGTGCGACTTACCTCAACCCACAAATTTAGATTGAGCACAGTATGAAACATACAATAGAAGTCATGATTTCTGAGCAAGAAGTTCAGGAGCGAGTTCGTGAATTAGGCAAACAAATTACAGAGCGTTATCAAGGTAGTGAAGATCTTGTGTTGGTAGGCTTATTGCGTGGCTCATTTGTATTTATGGCAGACTTGGCACGTGCTATCGAACTGACTCACCAAGTTGATTTTATGACAGCGTCAAGCTACGGCAATACGATGGAAAGCTCACGTGACGTTCGTATCTTGAAAGATTTGGATGATGACATCAAAGGTAAAGACATTCTGCTTGTTGAAGACATCATTGACACTGGTAACACACTAAATAAAATCCGTGAGATTCTTTCGCTACGTGAGCCGAAGTCTATCGCTATTTGTACGCTCCTAGATAAGCCATCTCGTCGTGAAGTGAATGTTCCTGTGGATTGGATTGGTTTCGAAATTCCAGATGAATTTGTCGTTGGGGTGGGTATTGATTACGCGCAGAAATACCGCCACTTACCATACATCGGTAAAGTTGTACCTCAAGAATAATCATTGAGAGCAGCATTAAAAATATAAAAAAAACGCCCATCTAAGATGGGCGTTTTTTGTTCAACTTTTAGATATGACTTAGCGACAAAGCAGCTTGTTATCTGTATTTAGAATCGTCGAAAGAGCTTTCTGGTAAGACGCTTCTACGGTTTCCTTAGAGTTAGAACGAATGCCTAAGTACTCTAAGCGACCATCTTCAATTCCGTATACCACACCATGAATTTCAACATCTTGCCCACGCTCCCAAGCGTTTTGCAGGATGGTTGAGTTACCCAAGTTGTACACTTGCTCTGCAACATTAAGCTCGCCTAGTTTATCCGCTCGATCTTGTTGCGGCATTTGATCTAGGTAAGTGCGGTGTTTGAAATAGATATCTCTGATATGTAACAGCCAATTATTAATAAGACCTAGCTTAGGGTTATCAATGGCTGCGTTTACGCCACCACATCCATAGTGTCCACAGACAATGATGTGTTTAACCTTAAGAACGTCTACGGCGTACTGGACGACAGATAGACAGTTGAGATCAGTATGGATAACTTGGTTTGCAACATTCCGATGAACAAAGAGTTCACCTGAGTATAGCCCGGTTAGTCGCTCGGCAGGAACGCGGCTATCAGAGCAGCCAATCCAAAGAAAATCAGGCTTTTGCCCCTCAGCGAGTTTTGCGAAGTATTCAGGTCGATCAGATTTGATCTCTTGAGACCATTTCGAATTGTTTTCAAATAACTGTTTTATTTCCGGCATTTTGCAAACTACTTCCCTTAAAAGACAAAATCGCTGCCGCTGTTTGTGTGCACATGCAAGCGATCAGTGTTGTAACTATACACAATGTTACAATTTCGATCTCGTTAAATATTCGTCAGATAGGACTCATCTGACTAGTTTTCATTAAGAAAAAAGTAAAATCTGGTGAAACTATTTGTGGTGTGAATTTAGCCTTAATCTATTTATGGTTTAAATTTTCGCCTAGCTCGTTAAAGTAGTGATATTTTACTTTTTAAAATTGAATGCAGGGAAAATCAGCAGTGTTCGGTAGTCGTTTTGAAGATATCAATTTCAAAGGGGATGTATTTGGCGGGGTAACCACGGCGATTATCTCTCTCCCTCTGGCGTTAGCGTTTGGTGTTGCATCCGGAGCCGGTGCTGAGGCCGGCCTTTGGGGGGCAATAATGGTCGGTTTGTTTGCCTCGTTATTTGGTGGTTCTAATACGTTAATATCAGAACCGACAGGGCCAATGACGGTAATCATGACCGCAGTATTAACCAGTATGATGGCGAAATACCCAGAAACGGGCATGGCTATGACTTTCACGGTTGTCATGATGGCTGGCGCATTCCAAATCCTATTGGGGACGTTAAAACTGGGTAAATACGTTACCTTAATGCCTTATAGCGTTATTTCCGGGTTTATGTCTGGCATTGGTGTGATTCTTATCATTCTGCAGTTATCGCCTTTGATGGGACATGCTGCGCCTTCAGGGGGAGTACTCGGAACGTTATCTGCTTTGCCGGAGACCATTTCTAACCTTAAATTCAGTGAGTTGTTTTTGGGACTACTGACTTTGGGGATTCTTTTTTTCTTCCCTAAGCAATATCGTAAATACGTTCCTGCACAGCTCGTGGCATTGGTCGCGGTAACTTTATTGTCTGTGATTCTCTTTGATACAGAAGATATTCGTCGTATCGGTGAAATTCCTGCTGGGTTACCTTCTCTCGTCGCCCCTTATATTGACACAGATATGTTTGTCGAGATGGTCATTGATGCATTAGTGCTCGGCACATTAGGTTGTATTGATACTTTGTTAACGGCGGTTATCGGTGACTCATTAACTCGTAAAGAACACGACTCAGATAAAGAGCTGCGAGGTCAAGGGTTAGCTAACATGATCTCAGGCTTGTTTGGTGCGCTGCCGGGGGCGGGGGCTACCATGGGGACGGTAACGAATATCCAAGTTGGGGCTCGTTCGCCATTATCTGGTGTGATTCGTGCACTAATGTTGGCGTTGGTTGTACTGGTTGCTGGCGGGTTAACAGAGCCAATCCCGATGGCTGTGTTAGCAGGCATTGCGGTGTATGTTGGCTTTAACATCCTAGACTGGAGCTTTATTCAGAGGGCACATAAGGTAAGCTTTTCCGGAATGGCGGTGATGTATGGCGTTATGTTGCTTACAGTATTCGTTGATCTTATCGTTGCGGTGGGTTTAGGCGTCTTTATCTCGAACATTATCATCATCGAGCGTTTGAGCCGAGAGCAGGCGCGACAAGTAAAAGCGATCAGCGACGCGGATGAAGATGATGTGCCGCTGACTGACAGCGAGCGTGGTTTGTTGGATCGTGCTAATGGTAAAGTGCTGTTCTTTTATCTTTCCGGTCCGATGATCTTTAGTGTTTCTAAAGCCATTTCACGTCAGCACTCTAGTATTTCGGACTATGACGTGATGATTCTCGATCTTACGGATGTACCAATGATTGATGTGACCGTCGGTTTGGCGTTAGAGAATGCGATTAAGGATGCTCTCGATGCCAATTGTGCCGTGTATTTATTATGCCCGAATGAGCGAACACGAGAACAGCTAGAGAAATTCCATGTGATTGACCTTGTGCCTGATGAAAATATGTACCAATTCCGTTACGAAGCATTGAATGCGGCGGTGGCACATGTTGAGGCAGACCAGTATCAGCGCATAACGGCGTAATCATTCTGACAGTTAAAAACGCAACAGTGTCCTGTTGCGTTTTTTTATGCTCTATTTTGTCTTACTCAGAGATAACCTTTACGAGGTAAGGGTTATATTTCCAATATTATCGAAAGGTTTATTTGTAATCATCGTTATTCAACGATAAACTGATGGACCTCCAATACGATACCCAAGGCGATTTTGTAGTAAACCGCTGCTAAATATGAGTCGGTATTAGTAATCACAAACAAACGGCAATCAAGACCTTATGTACGCATTAGAAATTGAACAACTGCGCAAGACGTATGCAGGTGGCTTTGAGGCGTTAAAAGGTATAAGTCTCCAAGTGAAAAAGGGTGACTTCTACGCGCTTCTGGGTCCCAATGGTGCAGGAAAATCGACCACGATTGGCATCATTTCCTCCTTAGTGAATAAAACCTCCGGAACGACGAAAGTTTTCGGTTATGACATTGATACCGACCTCGAATTGGCCAAGCAGAATTTAGGCTTGGTGCCACAGGAGTTCAACTTCAACCAGTTTGAAACCGTTGAGCAAATTGTGATGCAGCAAGCTGGCTATTACGGTGTGTCTAAAGTATTAGCCAAAGAAAGAGCAGAAAAATACCTGAAAAAATTGGATTTATGGGAAAAACGCCAAGAGCGTGCTCGTAACCTATCCGGTGGGATGAAGCGTCGTTTAATGATCGCAAGAGCTTTGATGCACGAGCCGCAATTACTCATTTTAGATGAACCAACGGCTGGAGTGGATATTGAACTACGCCGCTCAATGTGGGGGTTTCTGAAAGAGATCAACCAAGAGCAAGGAATTACGATTATTTTAACGACACACTACCTAGAAGAAGCGGAGATGCTGTGTCGAAATATCGGCATTATTAATCGTGGTGAGCTGATTGAAAATACCACCATGAAGGCGTTACTAGGTAAGCTAAGCGTCGAGACATTTATCTTGGATATTGAGTCAGAAGTCGAGGTGCCTGAGCTTGAAGGTGTTAATCGACAAAGTATTGTTGATGGCTCTTTAGAGATAGAACTAGATAAGAGCCAAGGATTGAATTCGGTATTCAGTCAGTTAACAGAGCATGGCATTAAAGTTCTCTCAATGCGTAACAAAGCCAACCGACTTGAAGAGTTGTTTGTCAGCATTGTAAGAGAGGGGAGTAATTAAATGTACGGTTTATATTGGACGGCATTTCGCAGCTTGCTGAGCAAAGAAGTCACTCGTTTTACACGTATTTGGGTGCAAACCTTAGTGCCGCCAGCCATTACGATGACGTTGTACTTCATCATTTTCGGCAATCTTATTGGCTCTCGAATTGGTGAGATGAGCGGCTTTAGTTACATGGAGTACATTGTTCCAGGTTTGATCATGATGTCGGTGATCACTAACTCATACTCGAACGTGGCGTCGTCATTCTTTAGTGCAAAGCTACAGAAGAACATTGAAGAACTGCTGGTGGCACCGGTACCAAACTATGTGATTATTGCTGGCTACGTGATGGGCGGCGTGACTCGAGGTTTGTTGGTCGGTGCAATTGTTACTTGTGTGTCACTTTTGTTCGTTGATTTGCAAGTGGAGCACTGGGGCATTATTGTCGCGACTGTCTTCATGACGTCGGTGGTATTTGCTCTCGGTGGCTTGATCAATGCGGTTTACGCAAAAACGTTTGACGATATTTCGATCATCCCTACGTTTGTATTGACTCCTCTAACTTACTTGGGAGGTGTCTTTTATTCGATTAGTCTTCTGCCTGAATTTTGGCAAGGCGTTTCTAAGATCAACCCAATCGTCTACATGGTGAATGCGTTCCGTTACGGCTTTTTAGGTGTCTCGGATGTAGGCATTATCACTTCATTTAGTGTACTTGCAGTGTTTGTTGTTGCACTGTATGCCATTGCGTATTATCTAGTAACCAAAGGGATTGGGCTAAGAAGCTAAGCCATTCTCATAAAGCAAAGAGCGGCGATTCACGCTGCTCTTTCGCATGCATAACAATACATACCCATACAATTTTTCGGTTTTTATCATGGTAGGTTTCAATCATTTGTAATAAATGAGTGATCCTATGAATATTGTCCCGCCGCCGCCTTTCTCCTATCAGTTACTTAAGCCCAAATATTGGTCTGTATGGCTGGCATTTGGATCTTTAGCGATTCTTGTTAATGTACTGCCATACGTAGTATTGCGAATCTTAGGTAGAAGCATCGGCTGTATTGCGATGCATGTAATGAAGCGCCGACACAAGATCGCTCTGCGTAATCTCCAGCTGTGTTTCCCTGATTTTACGGATTGGCAATGTAAGGACGTAGTACGAAAAAACTTTCAATATACTGGAATGGCGATCATCGAAACCGGTATCGCTTGGTTTTGGCCAGATTGGCGGATACGTTGGATAACCTCTATTGTTGGAAAAGATCGTTTACTCGCTGAGGAAAAGAATGGACGTGGTGTGTTGGTGGTGTGCAGTCACCATTTAAACTTGGAGATAACCGCTCGTATTTTTAGCCAGTTTGCCCAAGGTTATGGCGTTTATCGCCCAAATTCGAATCCTGCTTATGAGTTTATTCAACATCGAGGTCGAACTCGTTTTGGACATCAAATGATTGATCGAAAAGACGTGAAATCAATGCTCAAAGTTCTGAAAAAGGGTCATCGACTTTGGTATTTGCCCGACCATGATTATGGCGTTAGCCATTCTGTTTTTGCGCCGTTTTTTGCTGTTGAACAAGCGGCGAGTACCGTCGGGTCTAGTGTTCTCATTGATGCAACAAAGTGCGCGGTTATATCTGGCGTTACAGTGAGTAAAAATCACCATTACACGCTGTACATTGGAAAAGACATTAGCGAGCGTTTCGAGAGACGTAATGCGGTTAAAGCGGCAAGCATCTTGAACCAAGAGCTTGAGAAAATGATAAAACGTGATATTCCAGCGTGGATGTGGCTGCACAAGCGGTTTAAAACTCGCCCTGAAGGGTTAGATTGCGTCTATACGTAGAGTATAAAAAAGGTCGACTAAGAGTCGACCTTTTTACTTTTATGACTCAGAGCTTACTCTGCGCTCTCTGAGTTTGTATTGTTAGATTCAGCTTCTTCCTTCGCTTCGACAACCATATCTACCGTTTGGTTATCGATAAGACGAGCCTTGCCTAGGAACGCAGACATCAGAATGACAGCTTGTGTCGTTTCTGGTGTGATCACTTGTAATGTACGAGCATCACGAATGAAGATCTCATCAGGGTGCAGACCTGCAGCTCGAAGTTGGTCGCTTGCATCTTCGATGATCGATGCGTAGTCATCGCGGCCACCGCGAATGGCACTACTGATCCAACGCATTGTACGAGCAAGTACAGGAGCACGTTGACGCTCGTCCAGCGTAAGCAAGCCATTGCGTGAACTCATTGCTAAACCGTCCATTTCACGTACGGTTGGTACACCGATGATTTCAATGTCCATTGCTAGGTCATCAACCATCTTGCGGATAACAGCAAGTTGTTGGAAGTCCTTCTCGCCGAAGCACGCGACATCCGGTTGTACGATGTTAAACAGCTTATTCACAATCGTCGTCACGCCACGGAAATGACCTGGTCGAGACGCGCCTTCGAGAATTGTTGATAGGCCAGGGACATCGACGAAGGTTTGCTTATCCAGACCTTCTGGGTAGATAACTTCTGGTGTTGGCGTAAATACCACATCGACCCCTTCAGAGGTTAACTTGCTTAAGTCTTCCTCTAGCGTGCGTGGGTAATTATTTAAATCGTCAGCACGATCAAACTGCATCGGATTAACAAAGATGCTTACGACAACGATATCAGCGTATTCGCGTGCTTTACGCACTAAAGTTAAGTGGCCTTCGTGAAGGTTGCCCATGGTAGGGACAAACGCCACTTTACGACCTTCACGTTTAAAGGTTTTAAGGTGTTCACGAACTGCTGAGATTTCCGCAAAAGTTTGCATGCATTTATCCTCTAGGCAATGGTATGAGCGTCGTCTGGGAATACACCGTTGGCTACATCTTCAATGTATTTAGTAACGGCTTTGCGCATATCACCTGTTTCAGCAAGAAAGTTTTTGGAGAATTTCGGCATGTAGTTGGCAGAAATACCGAACATATCATGCATCACGAGAATTTGACCATCTGTTACGTTACCTGCACCAATACCGATAACAGGAACGTCAAGCACTTGCGTAATACGTTCAGCAAGCTCAGCTGGTACGCATTCTAGTAAGACGATTTGAGCGCCTGCTTCTTGCAGCGCTAATGCGTCTTTTACCATGCGGTCTGCTTTTTCTTGATCGCGACCTTGGATTTTGTAACCACCAAAAATATTAACAGCTTGAGGAGTTAAACCAAGATGAGCACAAACTGGAACTGATCGTTCAGTGAGCATTTTCACCGTGTCGACAAGCCAGTCACCACCTTCAATTTTTACCATATTGGCACCAGCACGCATCAGTTTAGCCGCATTTTCGCAAGCTTGCTCTGGCGTGGTGTAGCTCATGAATGGCATGTCTGCCATCAACAAACAATTTGGGCTACCAGCGCGTACGCAACGAGTATGGTAAGCGATATCATCGACCGTTACTGGCAGAGTATCGTTGTGACCTTGCAAAACCATACCTAGAGAATCACCAACAAGAAGTACTGGCATTTCTTGGCTTTCAAACAGTTGGGCAAAGCTCGCATCATAAGCGGTTGAAGTAGCAAATTTACGACCTTCTTGCTTCCACTTGATCAGGTCGTTGATGGTCATTTTTTTCATGGTTTTATCCTTACTAGGAGTTGGCTATGACTGCCAGATACTGAGGCCGTTTCTATCTACTTGTTCCAGTAGTTTAGAGACCTCGGTCCCATCAGGGAGTTGTAAACTTGGTGCAATTTCCGCAAGAGGGTAGAGTACGAATTCACGCTCTTTCATTCCATAATGAGGAACGATCAGCCTCTCGGAATTAATCACCTCATTGCCATAAAGCACAATGTCGAGGTCCAAGGTTCTTGGTCCCCAGCGTTCGTCTTTACGGACACGCCCTTGTTCTTGCTCTATAGCTTGTGTGCAATTGAGCAATTCAATAGGCGTCAAACTGGTGTTAATAGACACAACCGCATTGATGTAATCCGGTTGGTTTTGTGGCCCCATTGGCGTGCTGCTGTATAGCGAAGAAGCTTGAACAAACTCTGATTTAGGCAGCGTTTTTAATGCTTCAATCGCTTGCTTCGCTTGGCTGACAGGATCAGCCAAGTTACTGCCTACCGCAATGTACGCTGTAATCATGATTTGGGCTTACTCTTTTTCTTGCGATAAGTTTTACGGCGGCGCTGGCCTGTTTTCGGTGATTGACCGTCTAAGTCGGCAGCCATTGCTTGACGCATTTCTCGGCCTGCATTTTGAAAAGTTTCCCACCACTTGGCAAGCTTCTGAGTGTCACCACCTTCAATTTCACCGCGCATTTCAAGAAAATCAAAGCCAGCTCTAAATTTATTGAGCTCCATAAGACGGAATGCACGTTTACCGTTACGTCGTGGAAGACGAAGCTGTAACTGCCAAATCTCGCGAATGGTTGCGGTGTGGCGTCTTGGAATGGCAATTGTGCGAACTTGCTCGTCAAGAATGATGTTGCTCGCTTCCATAATGGCGTCGTAATGGCCTAAGTTGCGCTCTTCCATCAGTTCATCGGCTTTCGCACACAGTGGGTACCACAGCATTGCAGCAAACATAAATGCTGGATTGATGCGTTTCCCATCTTCGATGCGCATGTCGGTAGAATCTAGGACAAGATCCAACATCTGCTCAGTATGAGAGGAGTAATCTTCTGTAAAGTGCGCTGCAATCGTCGGGAATAGTTGCTGGAATAGGTTGTACTCACGCAGTAGGTGGTAGGTTTCTAAGCCATGACCGGATTGCAATAATTTGAGTGACTCTTCAAAAAGACGCGCTGACGGAATGTCACCGAGCAACGGTGCCATGTGTTCGATTGGCGCTGCGGTGTCTTCTTCAATATCAAAGTCTAGTTTTACCGCGAAACGAACCGCACGCAGCATGCGCACAGGGTCTTCACGGTAGCGTGTTTCTGGATCACCAATCAGTCGAATTAGGCGATCTTCTAAATCTTCAATACCACGTGCGTAGTCGTGAATCGAGTAATCTGCGATGTTGTAGTACATCGAGTTAATCGTGAAATCACGGCGCTCAGCATCTTCATCGATGGTGCCGTAGACGTTGTCACGCAGCAGCATACCCTCTTTTGATTGCTGAGAAATGCTCTTATTCTTTTGCTCTTGGTGGTGACCACGGAATGTCGCAACCTCAATGATGTCTCGGCCAAACATAATATGAGCCAAGCGGAAGCGGCGACCAATCAAACGGCAGTTACGAAATAGCTGTTTGATCTGTTCCGGCGTTGCGTTGGTCGCAATGTCAAAATCTTTTGGTTTTTGTCCAAGCAGTAAGTCTCGAACCCCGCCACCCACAAGAAAAGCATCGAAACCAGCACCATTTAGGCGGTACAGTACCTTCAGCGCATTATCACTGATCTGCTTACGCGAAATGTTGTGCTCTTCACGAGTTATTACATTGAGAGCGAGCTCTGGAATTGTGGCAGGTTCGCTTGGTGTATAGTCGTTTGTATTCATGTGCATCTGGCAATAACTGGGTTTAATCCAATCTTGCTTTGGTTAGTTTTATACGCCTCTAGGGCCTAATTTGCGGCTAATGATAGCCTACACAATGCCATTTGAGAATCACGGTGTGATCTCGATCTCTGCTGGAAGCTGTTCCAAGCGCCAGTTTTCGCAGCCCCAACGAAGAATATCTTCTATGTTGGCCGCCCTTACGGTTTCAGGTATCTCGAAACCTAAAAATGTCATGGCGCGCAATAGAGTAGGTTTTGGTGTATCTATATCAATAGCCGTCGCGTGATTTTGTTTCGACAATTTATTGCCGTTGTTGTCCATCGCCAATGGTAAATGCAAGTAGCTAACTTCAGGCTGACCAAGTATTTGGTACAGGCTAATTTGACGCCCTGTCGGCTCGATTAAGTCTGCACCTCGCACGACTTCTGTGACGCCTTGGTCGATGTCGTCCAATACTACCGCAAGATTATAAGCAAATAATCCATCTCGACGTTTAATAATGAAATCTTCATTAACGAGTTGCTCTGGAATAGTAATGGTTCCCCGCTTTTGGTCGAGGAAATGAGCGACAGGCTTGGTCATTTTTAGGCGAATCGCGCCGTCTTTCAAGTTTTTATCGCGGCAAGTGCCAGGATAAAAACCGCCATGCTCTTTAATTTGCTTACGAGTACATTGGCAATAATAGGCTTCTCCATTTTCGAGCCATTTGTTTATTTGAGCTTGGTAAAGGTCGTGACGTTCGCTCTGGTATACCACTTCTCCATCCCAATGCAGCTGATAGGCCTTGAGTGCCTCTAGGATAAGTTGCGCTGCACCTGGCATTTCTCTTGGTGGGTCTAAGTCCTCAATACGTACTAACCAAGCTCCGTTTTGTGCTTTCGCTTGAAAATAACTGCCAAGAGCGGCAATCAGTGAACCAAAATGCAGTGGACCAGAAGGAGATGGGGCGAATCGACCTACATAGCGTGTCATGCGTGTATCTCGAATTTAGTAAACAAATAGGGTGCGAAGATAGCCAAAACAAAAAGGGAGCCTGAGCTCCCTTCAACAATCATAATGCTGGGTGATTAACCTTGCATTTGCTTCTCTTTGATTTCTGCAAGTGTTTTACAGTCAATACAAAGGTCAGCGGTTGGACGTGCTTCAAGACGGCGAACACCAATCTCTACGCCACAAGACTCACAGAAGCCAAAATCGTCTTCTTTGATTTTATCCAAAGTCTTTTCAATCTTCTTGATCAAACGGCGTTCGCGGTCACGGTTACGCAGTTCTAGGCTGAACTCTTCCTCTTGAGAGGCGCGGTCAACTGGATCTGGGAAGTTTGCTGCTTCGTCCTGCATGTGGTGAACAGTACGATCCACTTCAGCTCTTAGCTGGTCGCGCCAAGCTGTTAAGATTTTCGTAAAGTGTTCAACCTGCTCTGGTGACATGTACTCTTCACCAGGTTTTTCCTGATATGGCTCCACGCCGGCAATGGCTAGGATGCCTATCGTTTTCTTCTTTGATTCTGGCATACAGCATCTCCTACTTACACCTAGTCAACTGCTACGCAGTCAATTTAAGGCGGGTATCTATAGCAAAAAGAGGCGGTGCAAGCAAATACTGAATCGCAAAGTTATCGTCAATGTGAAGACGACATCATTTTTTCTCTTAATTGATAAAATCAATAGCGGAAATCAGCTTCATTCCAGTATCGCTCAGTTCAGCTTTGTAGCAGAGAACTTCCACTCCAGCGTCTTGTGCTTGTTTGAGTAATAGTGAATATTTCGCGTCTATATGGTGCGCCGCGGATACTTTTTCAATACCTGAATGTAAAACAGTGAATAAAAGTATGGCTCTACTTCCATTTTGTGCCATTTCTGTGAGCTCTCTCAGGTGTTTTTGTCCCCGAGTCGTGACCGCATCTGGGAAGTATCCTTGTCCAGTAGAGTCGGTCTCATCAAGAAGAGTGACGCTTTTCACTTCTATATAGCACTTTGGCTTGTCGTCTGCGCTGAGCAAGATATCAATTCGGCTATTTTCATTGCCGTATTTCACCTCAGTTTGAAGTGTGTCATAACCATAAAGCTCTGAAATGACATTATTTTCAATAGCCTCTACGGCTAATTGATTGGCACGCGCGGTGTTGATACAAATACGGTGGCCTTGTTCGGTCTCACTCAACTCCCAACTATTGGGGTATTTTCGTTTCGGGTTGTCGGAAGTAGAAAACCAAACTTTGTTTCCGGGCGTTGCACAACCCGTCATTGCACCTGTATTTGCGCAGTGGATTGTACGGATTTCACCAGTATCGAGCTCGATATCGGCAAGAAAGCGTTTATAACGTTTGAGTAGAGTGGCGGACTCTAAAGCGGGTGTGAAATGCATTTGCTTATTTAGACAAAAAATTTTTTATGTACAATGTTGCCACCATTACACCATAAGGTATTTCCTTTGTCACAATTGCCGATTGAAGCCGTGATGCCTGAGTTGCTGACGGCGGTCAAAAATCAACATCAAGTGATCTTAAAAGCGGCGCCTGGTGCCGGTAAGTCGACTTACTTCCCTTTGCAGTTACTCTTAAATCATTCGGTTGCTGGAAAAATCATCATGCTTGAGCCAAGACGACTCGCGGCGCGTAACATTGCCCGTTATCTTGCTGAGCAATTGGGAGAACAAGTTGGTCAACGCGTGGGTTATCGAGTTCGTGGCGAGGCAAAGGTAAGTTCTGCAACGCAGCTGGAGATCGTGACCGAAGGGATTATGACTCGGATGATCCAAACTGACCCTGAACTGGATGGGGTTGATCTACTGATCTTTGATGAGTTTCATGAACGCAGCATTCATGCCGATACCGCTTTGGCATTCAGTTTAGAAGTTCAAGAGGCATTGCGAGACGATCTCAAGCTGGTGGTAATGTCGGCAACGCTTGACCAACAAGCATTACAATCGTTGTTGCCAGAAGCCAGTTACATTGAATCTGAAGGGCGCAGCTTTGATGTGGCAATGCGCTACCAGCCGTTAGGTGTGAACGAGCATTTACCTACGAGTATGGCAAAAACAATAGAAAGTCTTATGAACAAAGAGTCTGGATCTTTGTTAGCTTTCCTACCGGGTGTTGGTGCCATAAAACAAGTTGAAGAGCGGTTGTCTCATTTAGCGGATGATATCGACGTATGCCCACTTTATGGTCAACTGAGCTTTGCAGATCAACAAAAAGCGATTACGCCAGCAGAACAAGGTAAGCGTAAAGTCGTTCTAGCGACCAACATTGCAGAAACTTCACTAACGATTGAAGGCATTCGCCTCGTCGTTGATTCTGGGTTAGAGCGTATTGCCCGCTTTGATTTGAAAAACGGTTTAACACGCTTAGAGCAAACACGCATTGCACAGTCTTCAGCGATTCAGCGTACAGGACGAGCGGGACGAATAGAAGAGGGCATTTGTGTTCGTCTTTATTCTGAAAACCAGTTCAAGCAGCAACCGCTGGTTCCCCAACCCGAAATTTTGTATTCCGATTTAGCTAGTTTAGTTATGGAGCTTGCCTTTTGGGGAGCGAGTGATATCCACGATCTAAAGTGGCTTGATGTTCCCGCTAATGCGTCATTGGAACAAGCGAAGCAGCTATTGGTGTCATTGGGACTACTGACGGAAAAAGGGCAATTAACGTCCGAAGGAAAACAGGCGCATGAACTAGGCGTTGAGCCTCGTGCGGCTGCGATGCTAATTAAAGCGCAATCTTACAGTGATAAGATGTTAAATGCTGCTTTGGCGGCGGTCGCACTGATTGAAGAGCCAGAGAGAAATGTTACCAATATCGCTTATAGCTTGCATCGTTGGCTTGTTGGTACTCATCCAAAAAAGTCGATGTTGTTCAAGCGTGCTCAATCTCTGGCGTACAAATTGGATACGGTATTTGACCTGAAAGGCGTGGATGAAGATGCATTACCGCTGGTGTTAAGTTTGGCATTTCCAGATCGCATTGCACAGCAGCGCACAAATCAATTTGGGCGATTTACTTTGGCTAATGGTCATGGTGCAGAATGTCATCAGGAAGACATGCTAGGTGGCTGTGAGTATTTGGTTGCCGTTGACTTAATGCGTTCTCATTCTAATTCAAGTCAAATTCATTCGGCATGTGAATTGGATGTCAATATATTGCGAACGACCTTTGATACGCTATTTTCGTCTGAAGAAGTAGTGGACTGGGATGAAAAAAGAGGCCGTCTAATAGCTGAGCGACAAACAAAACTCGGTCTGCTGGTCGTTGAACGCGAGCCGTTGCCAAGCCCGGGCAAAGAAAAAATGACACAAGCTTTACTCACGTATGTCCGCCGCCAGGGCTTACAGAGTCTAAACTGGACACCGGCAGCGGAGAGCTTGTTAGCTCGGATTCGTTGTGCGGTGGAATGGTTACCTGAGCAGTCATGGCCAATGTTTGATGAAGTCAGTTTGCTGGATTCATTAGAGGAGTGGTTAGAACCATACATGACGTCTGTCAGTTCGGTTAAAGACCTGAGCAAGATAAACTTGGTCGAAGCGCTTAATGCTCGATTAGGTTGGCCACTCAATCAACAACTGGATGAATGGTTACCTGAGCATTACCAACTGCCCACAGGTTCAAAGAAGCGTATCCGTTACCAATATGGCCATGAGCCGATATTATCGGTGCGTATGCAAGAAGTATTTGGGGAGAGTGGTTCCCCAACGGTGGCTCTTGGCCGCAAGCGTTTGGTGCTTGAACTGCTTTCACCGGCACAACGTCCATTGCAAGTAACGTCGGACTTGGCGGCTTTCTGGAACGGAAGCTACAAAGACGTTCAAAAAGAGATGAAAGGGCGCTACCCAAAACACGTTTGGCCAGATGATCCTGCCAATCATGTAGCAACAACGAAAACAAAAAGACAATTGAATAATGACTGACAGCAAGAAGCCTAGCGCGAAAAAAGCGCCAGCGAAGAAAAGTACAACCAATAAAGGAGCCGCAAAACAGACTCGACGTACGCCGAGTAAAAAGCCGACTAACGAGAAACGTTCGTGGTTGAAAGTTCTGTGGTCGTTTAGCTGGAAAGCTGGCGTTGCACTTGCCGCTGTTTTGCTGTTTGTTGGGATTTACTTAGATAGTGTGGTGAAAGAACGCTTTGAAGGCCAGCTGTTTGAGCTGCCAACGGTGGTTTATGCCCGTATCTTGAATCTAAGCCCTGGTGAGAATATCACCATCCAAGAACTGCGCAACGAGCTAGATGTGTTGAATTACCGTAAAGTGAGTCAACCTCGTTACCCAGGCGAATATTCCTCTTCTTCCACTCGGATTGAATTGATTCGTCGTCCATTCGAGTTTGCCGATGGTCCTGAGCCAGATCGTCACATTATGCTGCATTTCTCTGATTCCGGTTTGCAACGTATTCAGTCTTTAGAATCTCGAGGAGACCTTGGTTACTTGCGCCTAGAACCGAAGATGTTGGGCATGCTGGAGAAAGACCGTGATGAACAGCGCCTTTTCTTACGTCGTGATCAGTTCCCTGAAATTTTGGTGGATGCACTGCTTGCGACCGAAGACCGGGATTTTTATCAACATGACGGGGTGTCACCGCTCGCGATTGCACGTGCATTGGTTGCGAACATTAAGGCGGGTCGTACTGTTCAAGGCGGTAGTACGTTGACTCAGCAACTGGCAAAAAACCTGTTTTTGACTCGTGATAAAACACTGTGGCGTAAAGTTCGAGAAGCGTATATCGCGCTAATTTTGGATTATCGTTACAGCAAAGATCGTATCTTAGAAGCCTACCTCAACGAAGTGTACCTAGGTCAAAGTGGAGGTGAAGCGATCCACGGGTTTGGCTTGGCGTCGCGTTACTATTTTGGGCAGCCAATTCAGGAGTTGCGAATCGATCAACTGGCGATGTTAGTTGGGATGGTAAAAGGACCGTCTTACTACAACCCAATTCGTTACCCTGAGAGAACGAAAGAGCGTCGTGATCTCGTTCTGCGCCTGTTAATGCAGCAAAACATGTTGACTTCAGAGCAGTATGAACAAGCTGTAAGTCGTCCACTCGATACGCAAAGCAAGCCACGTATTGCGAGCCGTCAGCCAGCTTATTTCCAACAATTGAGCATTGAATTAAAAGAAAAAGTTGGGGAGCGATTTAAAGCAGAGACCGGACTGCGCGTATTTACGTCTCTGGACCCAGTATCGCAAAGCAAAATGGAACAAGCTATCGCGAAAAAGATCCCAGAACTAGCTAAACGGGGTGGTAAAGAGTTAGAAGCCGCTGCTGTGGCCGTTGATCGCCATAGTGGTGAAATCCGTGCGATGGTTGGTGGTAAACGTGTCGGTTATGAAGGCTTTAACCGCGCGCTCAATGCCAGTCGTCCAATTGGTTCTTTAGTGAAACCAGCGATTTACTTAACGGCTCTAGAACAACCGGATAAATACAACCTAGGCACGACGCTACACGACACGCCGTTAAGTCTGAAGAGCAGTAAAGGTAACGTGTGGACGCCGCGCAACTACGATAGAAAATATCGTGGTGATGTGCCACTTTACATTGCTTTAGCGAAATCACTTAACGTACCAACCGTGCGCTTAGGTATGGCACTTGGCATTCCTGAAGTCTCCAATACTTTAGAGCGTTTGGGCGTGAACAAAGACGAAATTCGCCCAGTGCCTTCGATGTTTTTGGGTTCGTTTTCTTTGACGCCATTCGAAGTCGCACAGATGTATCAGACTCTGACGAATTCAGGTAAGCGTGCAAAACTGACCGCTCTGCGCTCAGTCATGGATATGGAAGGTAATGTGCTGTATCAATCCTTGCCTCGTTCATCAAGAGCCGTGGATGAACAAGCAGCATGGCTAACGACCTACGCGATGAAACAAGGGGTTGCTCAAGGCACTGGCCGCTTCTTACAAAGCCAGTTTGGTTGGGCTGCATTGGCAGGAAAAACGGGTACCAGTAATGATAACCGCGATAGTTGGTTTGTCGGTGTTGATGGTCGTGAGGTGACGACAATTTGGCTAGGCCGCGACGATAATAAACCCGTGAATCTAACGGGGTCGAGTGGTGCATTACGAGTATACGCAGAGTACTTGAAGCAGCGTATTCCTGAGCGTTTAGAGCTCCCATGGCCAAGAGAAATCACCACATTAGGGTTCAAGCCTACATCTGATGGAGGTTTAGAAATGAACTGCCGTAGTGATTACAAACTGCCGGTTTGGGATAAAACCGGTCAGATAAAGCAACAGTGTGAGAAGAAATCAAACTGGTTAAATAGCATATTTGATTGGTAGCATCGCCAAATCAACAACATTAGCTTGTTTATCTGATTAATTCTTAGTACATATTAGGGCGTGTTAGTACAGTACTGCTAGCACGCCCTACTTGATCAGATATTCAATAAAGGAAGAAGTGAATGTTCAAAAAGCTGTTATCACGCCCATCGGTTCGCAACTTTGCGCTTTGGGTTAGTACCTTTTTGATGATCACTCCTTCTGTTTCCCTCGCAAACTCTCTAACAAAAACGGATGACTTGGAACCTCGACCAAAGGTGGCGGTTGTGCTCGCTGGTGGCGGAGCGAAAGGGGCGGCACACATTGGAGTTTTAAAAGCATTGGAAGAAATGCAGATTCCTGTGGATATTGTGACCGGTACCAGTATGGGCGCCTATGTGGGTGGGCTTTATGCCACGGGGATGAGTGCTGATGAAATCGAGAGTTTTATCTACACCGTCGATTGGGGCAGCGGTTATCGAGATCGTGTTGACCGTAGCCAACGTCGAGTTCGTGACAAAGAGTATGAAGACCGCTATCAAATTAATACCGATCTCGGCTTAAGGTTCGGTGAGGTACGAGCACCAACGGGTGTGGTGCAAGGCCAGAACATGTTGCGAGTATTGCGTGAGACTACAGGGAACTTAGGGCGATTCGATTCTTTTGATGATCTTGCCATTCCTTATCGTTCTGTTGCGACTGATATTCTTGCCTTAGAAGAAGTCGTATTGGGCAATGGTTACCTTGTGGACGCCATGATGGCTAGCATGTCTGTACCAGGAGCGCTTCCTCCCTATAAGCTCAATGGCCATATGCTTGTTGATGGCGGCGTCGTCAATAACATGCCTGTCGATGTGGCTCGCGCCATGGGGGCTGATGTCGTTATTGCCGTCGATATTAGCACCGATTACAAAACCGAAGATGAATTTACGGGGCTGTTTACTGTCGCGGACCAACTCTCTAACTATCTCGTTCGTCGTAGTACACAACAGCAAGTGGACGAGCTTGAACCTCAAGATATCTATATTCGTCCCAATGTGGGCACCATGGAAACTGTCGAGTTCGACAAAATGCCTTGGGCTTTTCAAGCTGGGTACGATATTACCAAGCAGTTAAAAGACAAGCTGAAAGGGTTGCGCTTGTCCAATGCGGACTATCAAAAATACATCGATCGCAAACAAGAAGTTCGTAAAACTTTGATTTATGGTGATCAGCGTGTGGTTGATGACATAGTGATTGTAAATAACACGCACTACAGCGATGTGTTGTTGACGAATCGTATTGAATTAGAAACCGGACGTCGTATTTCAACGGCCGAAATTGAGAAAGCCGTTGAAAACCTCTACGCGTTAGATAGGTTCGAGCTCATCACTTATCACTTTGAAGAGGTGGATGGTGAGACATTGTTGGTTTTTGATGTTAACGAGAAGTCGTGGGGGCCTAATTATCTCAACTTCCGATTTTTTCTTGAAGATGACTTCGATACAGATAGCCAGTACGGCATAGGAATATCGACCAACTTTACCAATTTAAACTCTCATGGCGCGGAGTTGGCGTTCAACGTAGAAATGGGCACGGATAAGCTGATTGAAGCTGAGTTGTATTCCCCTGTTTTATCTAGCCAAGAACTTTTTGTATCGGGGCGAATTTCCTATGGTAGTGAGAGCCGAAACTTACCTTTAACAGAGCCTCAAGCACCAGATTTAGAGTCAGTAAATGACTTTTTTCCGGTCACTTACGATGATTTTACAACAGAGTTAGCGATAGGTATCCAACCCACATTGTGGCAAGAACTTCGATTTGGCGCTCGCTACTCAACCGGAGATATTGAGCTTTCTACTTTGGCTTCTGCTGGTAAATTGGATTTTGAACGTCGTGGCCTGTTTGCCAATTATCGCCTAGATACACTTGATGATTTCGCATTTCCGACTCGTGGGCTTTTAGTCGATCTCGAATATTTAGTGTCTCATGATCAAAGTCCTCAAGGCGTTAACCTTTTAGAAACTGACAAAATTATTGAAGATACCGTTTATGAAATCTCTGCACGATTTAAAGGTGCAGTGAGTCATCAGCGTCATACTTTAGTCGGACATGCTGAATATAGTTTTGTAGAGAGTAAAAACTCATCTTTACCGCTTGATCCCAGAGAGTTGGGCGGCTTCTTAAGCCTATCGGGAATCCCAAGAAATAGCCTGATCGGACAGAACTTATTTTTCAGCAGTTTGGTGTACCGATATAAGTGGTTTGATAATGATTTCGGATTGTTTGAAGCTCCAGTCTACCTGGGCGCATCGGTCGAATATGGCGGTGTTTGGTCTGATAATGATCTGAAACTAAACGAAGCGCCGCTTTACAATGCTGGCTCCATCTTCTTTGGTGTTGACTCACCAATAGGACCAATAATGTTGGCATACGGTCGTACCGAGCAAGATTTGGATGCTGTGTATTTGATCGTAGGAACATCGTTTAATTAATCGGGTATGAGAAAGCAAAAACTTGGCATATTTGGTCAAAATTAGCAGAACTTTAGTCGTAAGTTGCTATGTTGGTCAAAATGATAAGATTTTAATTTAAGGTTAAATTTGCTATTATTTTGCCCACAGTTTGGCCTCTACGGCGCTGTTTCTCAATCATAATTGAATGAAAACAAGGGCAATGGAGAGCCAAGTTTCCAAGGATGTTCACTCCTTTACTTTAACAATAGTAATAATAGAGGAGGAACCGCAATGAGAGGAAAAAGTCGTGCTTGAAGCCTACCGTAAACACGTCGAAGAGCGTGCTGCTGAAGGAGTTGTTCCTAAACCGCTAGACGCAGAACAAGTTGCTGGACTTGTAGAACTTCTGAAAAATCCCCCGCAAGGTGAAGAAAAAGTCATTCTTGACCTACTTGAAAACCGTATCCCTCCAGGTGTTGATGAAGCTGCTTATGTAAAAGCGGGTTTCCTAACAGCAGTAGCAAAAGGTGAAGTTAAATCACCATTAGTGAGTCGTGAAAAAGCGGCTGAACTGCTAGGCACTATGCAAGGTGGTTACAACATCGAACCGCTAGTTGAGCTATTGGATGATGAAGCACTGGCAGAGATCGCAGTAAAAGCGCTGTCTCATACGCTGCTAATGTTTGATGCTTTCTATGACGTAGAAGAGAAAGCAAAAGCAGGCAATGCGCATGCACAGAAAGTACTTCAATCATGGGCTGATGCTGAGTGGTTCCTTTCTAAGCCTAAGCTTGAAGAAAAAGTCACTCTAACCGTATTTAAAGTAACAGGTGAAACGAACACGGATGACCTTTCACCTGCACCTGACGCTTGGTCTCGTCCTGATATCCCAGTACACGCACTGGCGATGCTTAAAAACGAGCGTGAAGGAATAAACCCTGATCAACCGGGTACTATTGGCCCGATCAAGCAAATTGAAGAGTTAAAAGACAAAGGTTATCAATTGGTTTACGTTGGTGATGTTGTTGGTACTGGCTCTTCACGTAAATCGGCAACAAACTCAGTGCTTTGGTTTATGGGTGATGATATCCCTTACGTTCCAAACAAACGAGCTGGTGGGTATGTGCTTGGTGGCAAAATTGCCCCTATCTTCTTTAACACAATGGAAGATGCTGGCGCACTACCAATCGAAGTTGACGTAACTAAGCTCAACATGGGCGATGTTATCGATGTTTACCCATATGAAGGTAAAGTTTGCAACCACGAAACTGGTGAGGTTCTAGCTGAGTTCTCGCTAAAAACAGAAGTACTGATTGATGAAGTTCGTGCTGGTGGTCGTATCCCATTGATCATCGGTCGTGGTTTGACAGACAAAGCGCGCCAGTCTCTAGGTCTTGAGCCTTCGGACGTATTCCGCAAACCTGGTGAAATCGCAGATTCTGGCAAGGGTTACACGCTTGCACAGAAAATGGTTGGTAAAGCGTGTGGCGTAGAAGGCATCCGTCCTGGAACCTACTGTGAGCCGAAAATGACGACAGTAGGTTCGCAAGATACTACAGGCCCTATGACTCGTGATGAACTTAAAGACTTGGCGTGTCTCGGCTTCTCTGCTGATCTTGTCATGCAGTCTTTCTGTCACACATCGGCTTATCCAAAACCAGTAGACGTTAACACTCACCATACACTTCCGGACTTTATTATGAACCGCGGTGGTGTATCTCTTCGTCCTGGTGACGGTATTATCCACTCATGGCTGAACCGTATGCTACTACCGGATACTGTCGGTACGGGTGGTGACTCACATACTCGTTTCCCTCTGGGTATTTCATTCCCAGCCGGCTCGGGCTTGGTTGCCTTTGCAGCTGCGACAGGCGTTATGCCGCTAGACATGCCAGAGTCAATCTTGGTTCGTTTTAAAGGTGAGATGCAACCGGGTATTACACTGCGTGATCTTGTTCATGCCATCCCTTACTACGCGATTCAGCAAGGTCTACTAACGGTAGAAAAAGCGGGCAAGATCAACGAATTTTCTGGCCGTATCCTTGAGATTGAAGGCTTAGAAACGCTAACGGTTGAGCAAGCATTTGAGCTTTCTGATGCATCTGCAGAGCGTTCGGCGGCAGGTTGTACTGTGAAATTGTCTCAAGAGTCGATCGAAGAGTACTTAAACTCTAACATCGTGATGCTGAAGTGGATGATCTCTGAAGGCTACGGTGATCGCCGTACTATCGAGCGCCGTATTACTGCAATGCAAGAGTGGCTAGCAAACCCTGAGCTGATGCAAGCAGATAAAGACGCTGAATACGCACATGTGATTGAAATCGATATGGCTGAAATCAATGAGCCAGTACTATGTGCACCGAATGACCCAGATGACGCTCGTTTGTTGTCTGAAGTACAAGGCACAGCGATTGATGAAGTGTTCATCGGTTCTTGTATGACGAACATCGGTCACTTCCGCGCAGCAGGTAAATTGCTTGACAAGTTCAATGGCCAGTTAGCGACGCGCCTTTGGGTAGCGCCACCAACAAAGATGGATAAAGACCAACTGATTGAAGAAGGCTACTACGGTATCTTCGGACGTGCAGGGGTTCGTATTGAAACGCCAGGGTGTTCACTTTGTATGGGTAACCAAGCGCGTGTTGCAGATAAATCAACAGTAATGTCGACTTCAACGCGTAACTTCCCGAACCGTCTGGGTACTGGTGCGAATGTTTACCTATCGTCAGCTGAGCTAGCTGCAGTAGGTGCAATCCTAGGTAAGATTCCAACCAAAGAAGAATACCTAGAATACGCGAAGCAAATCGACGCTACGGCAACGGATACATACCGCTACTTGAACTTCCATAAAATGGATCAATACACCAAGAAAGCGGACGAAGTGATCTTCCAAGAACCGGCATAATCAGAAATGCACAATTCGAAAGCACCTCATATGAGGTGCTTTTTTTATGGGAGCAATTCGCTATACTCGCACCAAATTGATACGAAATAGGCAATCTCGGTGGAATTTGAATTCATTCGTAACACGTTGATGGGCGAGTACTACGTAAAATGTAGCATGGGACATGAGATTGTAGGGCGCTGGTTGCAAGAAGAAATTGGCAAAGATCCGATGAAGATTGCACAGGTTGAAAAGCTAATTGAGCGGTCATTTTCAGCGCCTTCTCAGGAGCATAACCTAACAGGCACGGAAATTAGCTTGATGATTCAGGGCGACGAAGTTCTTGTACAAGAAAACGCATTAGCCCATGAATATGATGTCGAGATGGAAAGTGAGTTCGACTTCTACAATGCAGAAAGTACAGCAAGTTGTGGGATAGAGGATTTCATGGCACTTATCGAACAGTGGAAAGACTTTTTGAACATTTAATGCACAGTTTTGGGTAACTTCTCTGCCGTTGCTTTAAATTTGTGAAAAGGGCGCACCGATATGGTGCGCCCTTTTTGTTTATAGATATGTAAATTGAGGTTAGTTTTTATTATTCAATAACTTAAAAACTTGGCACGTAGATTGGATTATAAGAAGTGTTTCAGGATGAAAGCTTCGGAGATAACTCAATGAAAATAATCAATGCCATTATTAAGCCGTTTAAATTAGACGATGTACGAGAAGCATTGGCTGATGTCGGTATCGAAGGGATGACAGTATCAGAAGTTAAAGGGTTCGGTCGTCAAAAAGGTCACACGGAATTGTATCGCGGTGCAGAGTATCAAGTCGATTTTCTACCAAAGGTGAAAATTGAAATCGCGACTCACGCAGACAATGTAGATCGCGTTGTTGAAGCAATTACAAAAGCTGCGCAAACCGGAAAAATCGGCGACGGTAAAATTTTTGTTTACGATCTGAACCAAGCGGTGCGTATCCGAACTGGCGAAATGGACGCAGAAGCACTTTAAGAATTCAAAGGATTGGAGATACTTATTATGGAATTAACAACAACAGTAACCGAGTTACGTTACGCACTTGACACCTTTTTCTTCCTCATTTCCGGTGCGTTGGTAATGTGGATGGCAGCAGGTTTTGCGATGCTAGAGGCTGGCCTTGTGCGCTCTAAAAACACAACAGAAATTCTTACGAAGAACATCTGTTTGTACGCCATCGCATGTACGATGTTTCTGATTGTCGGTTATAACATCATGTATGTCGATAATGGAGAAGGAGGCTGGTTACCTTCATTTGGTACGCTAATTGGTACTCAAGGTGAAGGGGCCGACCACTCTTTAGAGTCTGACTTCTTCTTCCAAGTTGTCTTCGTTGCAACTGCCATGTCCGTCGTTTCTGGTGCGGTAGCTGAGCGCATGAAGCTTTGGTCTTTCTTGATTTTCTCTGCGATTTTAACTGCGTTTATCTATCCAATGGAAGGTTACTGGACATGGGGTGGAGGCTTCCTAGCAGAAGCTGGATTTAGTGACTTTGCGGGTTCTGGTATCGTACATATGGCAGGTGCTTCTGCTGCTCTTGCTGGTGTGTTACTGCTTGGCGCGCGTAAGGGTAAGTACGGTAAAAATGGTGAAATCTATCCGATTCCAGGTTCTAACATGCCTTTGGCAACGTTGGGTACTTTTATCCTTTGGTTTGGCTGGTTTGGATTTAACGGTGGCTCTCAGTTGATGGTTTCAGATTTTGAGAATGCTACAGCGGTAGGTCAGATCTTTCTAAACACTAACGCAGCAGCGGCTGCCGGTGCAATTGCGGCGCTATTCGTTTGTAAAACTACTTGGGGTAAAGCCGATTTAACGATGATTCTCAATGGCGCGCTAGCTGGCTTGGTTGCCATCACTGCAGACCCTCTATCGCCATCACCACTGTACGCGGTTGCGATTGGTGCGGTGTCGGGTGCACTAGTAGTATTCAGTATCATTGCTCTAGATAAACTTAAAATTGACGATCCAGTAGGTGCTATCTCAGTTCACGGTGTGTGTGGTTTCTTCGGCCTAATGGTAGTGCCACTGAGCAACGGTGATGCAACGTTTGGTGCACAGCTTTTAGGTGCCGTAGTTATCTTTGCTTGGGTATTTGGTGCCAGCCTAGTTGTGTGGGCAATCTTGAAAGCAACCGTTGGGATTCGCGTTACAGAAGATGAAGAAATGGAAGGTATGGACATGCATGATTGTGGTGTTGGTGCTTACCCAGAGTTTGTTACGGTGAAATAATCATTAGCTTGTAATAAATGGTTACACACTTAACACAATAAAACCTGCTCCGATGAGCAGGTTTTTTAATATTCGTCATTGTCTTCTTATTGAACATACATATAATAACGCAACTGATAAACGTTATCATTAGCATGGTAAAGGATTAAACAATGAAAAAACTGCTAACTCTTTCAGCACTAACTTGCGCTACTCTAGCTCCAACAGCAATGGCTGCTGAAGAAGTGAACGTCTACTCTTACCGTCAACCTTTCCTAGTTGAACCTATGTTCAATGAGTTCACTAAAGAAACTGGCATCAAAGTAAACGTAAAATTTGCTAAAAAAGGCTTAGCAGAAAAGCTAGCTCAAGAAGGTGAGTACAGCCCTGCTGACGTTATTCTTACGACAGACATCAGCCGTCTAGCTGAACTGACAAACAAAGGTTTAGTTCAGAAAGTCGATAGCAAAATCATTGAAGAAAACGTACCTGCTCAATACCAAGATAAAGAGAATGAGTGGTTTGCTCTAACTCTACGTTCTCGTAGCGTTTATTCATCACGTGATCGCGTAGGTAAACTAGGCGCAGATTTCAACTACGCAGACTTAGCTAAGCCAGAGTTCAAAGGTAAAATTTGTACTCGTAGCGGTAAGCACCCGTACAACGTTTCTCTAGTTTCAGCAATGATTGCTCACAATGGCGAAGCAGAAACCAAAGAGTGGTTGGAAGGCGTGAAAGCAAACCTTGCTCGCAAACCACAAGGCAACGACCGTGCACAAGTTAAAGCGATCAAAGAAGGCCTATGTGATGTTTCTCTGGGTAACAGCTACTACCTAGGTAAAATGGTTAACGACAAAGAGCAAAAGGCTTGGGCTGATGCAGTTTACATCAACTTCCCTAACCAAGAGACTACAGGCACTCACGTGAATATCTCTGGTATGGCGATGGCGAAGTACTCTCCAAACAAAGACAATGCTGTGAAGCTAATGGAATTCCTAACGGGTGACAAAGCGCAGCAAATGTACGCAGAAGTTAACTATGAGTACCCAGTTAAAGAAGGCGTGAAGCGTTCTGAGCTTGTGGAATCTTGGGGTGACTTTAAAGCAGACAAGCTTTCTCTAGACGATATTGCAGCCAACCACGAAGCGGCAATTAAGCTATTAGACGAAGTGAAATTTGACCTTTAATTCCTTGTGGGGGTATAACAGTACCCCCATTTGATTAAAGGATATGAGATGTATTTGCAACAGCATTTGTATTTCATACAGCCTTGCAGTAATTAGGCGATGAAAGATAAACACTCTTTATGGAAAACCAGTAGTGGGGTAATAACTCTGCTACTGGTTTTGCCGATCTTAGCGATCTTCTACACCGCGATTGGTGAAACGGATGATTTGTTTGCTCATTTAATGGCAACGGTCATGCCGACTTATATTTTTAACACGGTTGCGCTAACTGTTGGCGTAATGGTGCTGTCCTTAATTCTTGGTATTCCAAGCGCTTGGATAATGGCCATGTGTAAACTGCCGACCGAAAAATGGTTGCAGTGGGCATTGGTACTACCTCTTGCAATGCCAGGTTATATCATTGGTTATATTTTTACTGATTGGTTTGATTTTGCAGGCCCGATTCAGATCTTTTTGCGTGATGTAACCGGATGGGGACCTGGCGAGTATTGGTTCCCTGACATTCGTACGTTGCCTGGTGCGACCTTTGTGTTGGCTTTGGTGTTGTATCCTTACGTGTATTTATTGTGCCGGGCTGCGTTTATGGAGCAAAATGTCTCTTTATTGCAAAGCGCGCGTTTGCTCAAGTGCTCTCCATGGGAAAGCTTTTGGCGCATCTCGATGCCGTTAGTAAGACCCTCTATCGCAGTGGGTTTATCATTGGTCGCAATGGAGACCATTGGCGACTTTGGTACGGTAAGTTACTTCGCGGTGAATACGTTAACCACAGCGGTCTACGATACTTGGTTGGGGTACTCTAATCTTAATGCGGCAGCCAAGATTTCTGCCATGATGCTCGTCATTGTAGTACTGCTTCTTAGTGCAGAACGATACAGCCGCCGTAAACAAAAGCTTTTTCAAAGCCAATTTAACAGTCACGAAGATTTTCGTTACGAGTTGACGGGCTGGAAAAAGTGGACCGCACTAGTTTGGTGCTGGGGCTTGGTTTCGGTCGCGTTTATTTTGCCGCTACTACAGCTGATTGATTATGCGATCACTTATTTTGCACAGAGTTGGACCTCAGAGTTTCGTGAATACGCATGGAATAGCTTAGTTGTGTCTGTTATTGCTGCGATTATTGGTGTTGCTGTCGCACTGATCGTTAACTTTACCCATCGAGTCAATGGTAAACGAGAAAGCTTGGCATTTATGCGTCTTTCTTCTATGGGCTATGCAGTACCAGGAACGGTACTAGCCATCGGTGTGATGGTCGCTGTGCTGTTTATGGATCATCGTGTCAACGACGTTGCTAAAGCCATGGAGTGGGGAAGGCCGGGACTTATCTTTTCTGGTTCCATGTTCGCACTAGTATTTGCCATGGTTGTGCGCTTTTCCGCGGTAGCGATTGGTAGTATCGAAAGTAATTTAAATAAAATTTCTCCGTCGTTAGATATGGCATCGCGCACTATGGGTTGTAAGCCCAATGCCATGCTGTGGCGCGTGCACTTTCCGCTGGTTAAGCGCGGTGCACTGATTGCGGCTTTATTAGTGTTTATCGAGTCAATGAAAGAGCTCAATGCGGCTTTGTTACTTCGTCCGTTTAACTTTGAAACACTAGCCACATACGTTTATAACTTCGCCTCGGATGAGCATTTAGAATTGGCCGCTTTGCCAGCGGTTCTGTTGGTTCTTGTTGGGTTGATCCCGCTTGTTGTTGTTAACCGTTCACTGGAGCAAAATCACTGATGAGCTGTGCATTATCAATTAAAAACCTAACGTGCCAATATGACGATCAAACCGTACTCGAATCATTGTCTCTTGAGGTAGAACAAGGGCAGATTGTCTGTTTGCTAGGAGCTAGTGGCTGTGGGAAAACAACACTATTAAAGGCCGTTGCGGGATTATTGCCGTTAACGTCAGGCGAAATGAGTCTAAATTGCGTCACAATTGATGATGGGGAAAACTGGTTGCCGCCAGAACAGCGTAATATAGGGATGATTTTCCAAGATTACGCACTTTTTCCTCACTTGACGGTGGAGCAAAACATTGCCTTTGGCTTAAAGCAGTACTCGACAAAAGAGAAAAATGCCAAAGTTCAAGAAATGTTAGAACTCGTGCATCTTCAAGGTTATGGCGATCGTTATCCTCATCAATTGTCTGGTGGACAGCAGCAGCGTGTTGCGATTGCTCGCTCATTAGCTTACAGCCCAGACTTATTGTTACTTGATGAACCGTTTTCTAATATTGATACGCAAGTTCGCCATGAGTTGATAAGTGAGATCCGTAAGATTTTTAAGGCGCAAGGCGTGACTGCCATTTTTGTTACGCATAGCCGTGAAGAGGCTTTTGCTTTCGCCGATAAAATGGCAGTGATGAACAATGGAGTCATCGAGCAATATGGCACAGCATCTGAGCTTTACTACCAGCCTTCAAGTAAATTTGTCGCTGATTTCTTAGGGGGTGGCAGTTACCTTGCTGCTAAACGGGTTTCGAATTCAGAATATGAAACCCACTTGGGCGTGGTTGAAGCCACGGCTCAACAAGATATTCCAGTACAGGCGGAGTGCTCTTTACTGCTAAGACCGCAGCATGTGCAAATTCAATCCGATGAAGATAGTTCGGTAACCGTATTGGAACAGCATTTTATGGGTGATCACTGCCGTTATGTGATTAACGCGAATGGTGACCGTTTGTTAGCTACAGCTTCGCAAGCATTAAATATAGGTGAGTCCGTCGCGGTGAAAATTGAAACGCAAGGCGTCCTGGCATTTGCTTAACGCTCCTGAGTATCTTTTCTATCTCGTTTACGACTTTCCAACATACAATAAAAAAGCCCGGCTGTGGAGCCGGGCAAGTGCTCTTCTCCTTTTTGATGAGCGCCTTTTCAGACAGCGTCGACTCTCATCATAGTGCGCGAAGCGGGCACAAGGTTCAGTTATAAAGACAAGAAGTCTTTAAACTGTTGAAGAACACGTTCCGCAGTGTCCTTATCTTGCATCTCTGCAAAAATTCGTAGCAGTGGCTCAGTGCCAGAGAAGCGAGCGATGATCCAACCGCCGTTTTTGAAGTAGACTTTCGCGCCATCTTCATAGCTGACTTTTTCGATTTCAAACTCAAACTCAGGCAACTGCTTTTCAACATAAATCTTGTTGAACAGTACGTCTTTTTGCGCTGGTTTGAACTTGCAATCGCCTTCTGCCATGTAGGCATAGCCGTACTTGCCGTAGATTTCATCTAGCAACTCAGACAGCTTCTTGCCGGTTACTGAAATCATTTCTACCAATAGGCTTGATGCGAATACACCGTCTTTACCTTTGATGTGGCCGCGAATGGTTAGGCCACCAGAGCTTTCCCCGCCAATCAGTGAGTCATCCGCTTCCATTTGGGAACTAATGTGCTTAAAGCCTACAGGAACCTCAAAGCATTTCTCGCCATGATCTTCGGCGACTTTATCGAGAAGGTGGGTGGTTGCGATGTTACGTACCACGGAGCCTTTCCAGCCTTTGTATTCAAGTAGGTAGTAGTAAAGCAGCAGTAGCACTTCATTTGGATGAATGAAGTTACCTTTTTCGTCGATAATACCAAGACGGTCCGCATCGCCATCAGTACCGATGCCAATATCGTAACCTTGCTCTTTCACTAGGTGCATCAAACGGTAGAGTGTTGCAGCGCTTGGCGAAGGCATTAACCCACCGAAATCTGGGTTTTTGCCATCGTTAATCACATCAACGTCACAGCGGCCGTTGATTAATACGGTTTGCAGTGCGTTTTTCGCGACACCAAACATTGGGTCGATCAAAACACGTAAATTCGCCTTCTTGATCGCTTCGATGTCGATAAAGTCGATGATTGAGTCAACGAATTCGTTCATCGGATTGATGATTTCAATCAGCTTATCTTCAACCGCTTGTTCAAAGTCGACGCTTTTTACATCTTGCGCAGTGAGCGCGTCTATTTGTGATTCGATTTTTTGGGTGATGATTTCATCTGCGTCACGACCGCCTTCAATGAAGACTTTAATGCCGTTGTAATCGGCAGGGTTGTGTGATGCGGTAATACATGCCGAGTATGCGCAGCCCATTTCTTTCGCTTTAAACATTACGATAGGTGTTGGGACAAATTTGTCGATAAAGCTGACAACAATGCCGTTTGCTGCTAAAACTTCAGCGAACCAACGACCTGCTTTATCGGAAAGAAAACGACGGTCATAGCCAATTACAAAACCGCGATCAGCAACCGATTCATTATTCGTGATGTTTGCAACTGCTTGGGCAACCAAGCGTACGTTATCTTTGGTGAACTCCTCACCAATAAATGCACGCCAACCGCCTGTACCAAATTTGATCATGATTCGATCCTCGATAAGAGCGGCATCCCACCGCCTCTTAAATCTTTGCTAGCGAACCGATGCACTTGTAAAACATAAATGCACCGGATAAATCAAAAGGGGAGAAGGACTCCCCCAAAAGATGATTAACCTAGAGTAACGATAACTTCGTTTACTGAACCTTCCGCTTGAACTGGGACAGAGGCACCATTCACTGCTTCACCGTTCACAGTAATCGACTTAACACCTTTGCTCACTGAGTCTGGGTTAACTACTTTGATGTTGTACGTTGCACCTAACCATTGACGAGTCACTTCGAAACCTGGCCAGCTCGTTGGGATACAAGGATCGATGGTCAGGCCATCGAAGCCTGTACGCACACCGAGGATAAAGTTGGTTACGGCGAAGTAAGCCCAACCAGATGTACCTGTTAACCATGGGTGGTTTGCACGACCGTGGTCTTGGTGGTCACGACCCATGATGAACTGTACGTACGAGTAAGGTTCTGCAATACGTTTTTCGATGATGTCGTTCTGGTTGTATGGGTTTAGTGCATCGTAGAACTTCATTGCACGGTCACCACGACCTAATTTAGCCTCAGCTACCCAAGCCCATGGGTTTGGATGTGAGAAGATTGCCCCGTTTTCTTTTACGCCTTGATAAACGCGAGTCACAAAGCCGATGTCATCGTTTGGTGTTGCGAATGATGGTGAGTTTAGGTGAAGGCCGTATTCAGAGAACAGGTTCTCATCGACAGAGTCCATCGCTTTTTCGCCGCGCTCTTGAGATACCGCACCAGAAAGTACCGCAAGTGTGTTTGACTCTAGGTGCACTCGGCCTTCCGCTTGTTGCGCAGTACCGATCTTGTCGCCATTCTTCGTCAGACCACGGATGTACCAACCGCCTTCGTCATCCCAAAGGTGGGTTTCACACGCTTCACGAACGTTTGCTGCCATCACCGTGTATTTTTCAACGTCGGCTTGTTTACCTAGGTATTTCGCTAGGTCGATGAACTCCTGCAGTGCCCAGAAATGTAGGAACGACACCATTGAAGATTCGCCACCACCTAGGTTCAGACAGTCGTTCCAGTCTGCACGCAGACCTTTACAGATACCGGTTTGACCTACGTATTCAGCCGAGAAGTCTAGCGCGGCTTTCATGTGGTCATAAACCGTTGCATCGCCACCGTCGGCGTAAGGGATCACTTCGTCGAAGAAGCTGTGCTCACCGGTTTCCATCACGTACTTACAGATGGTTGGAACTAGCCATAGATGGTCATCGGAACAAGTGTCTTCGATGCCGTGAATTTTGTCTTCATCAGAAGGTGTTGGAACTACGGTTGGAGACTTCGATGGTTTAACATCAGCTTTTTCTGGATCAAACCAATCTGGATCGAATAGGTGTAGACCGTAGCCCGCTTTTACTTGGCCGCGCAGTAGGTCAACGATACGTTTGCGCGTCATTGCTGGGTTAGCGTGAGGAACTGAGATTGCATCTTGCGCTGTATCGCGGTAACCAAGACCAGTACGGCCTCCCACCTCGATGAATGAAGCAAAGCGAGACCACACCACACACGTTTCCGCTTGGTATAACGTCCAAGCGTTGATCATGGTATCTAGACCTTCGTTTGGTGATTTCACTTGGAACTTGCCACAACGCTCATCCCAGTGTGCTTTGATACCCGCAAATGCATTGTCGACTTCTGCAAGGTCTTGGTACTTAGCACGTAGACGGTCACCATTGCCTTTACCGATACCTAGAATGTAAGCAAAGCGAACTTCTTCACCCGGCTGGATAGTGAATTGCTTGTGCAGAGAGCCACAGTGGTTGTAACACGTTTGTGCTGTGTTGAAACACTTACCTTGTTCTACCGCTAGCGGGTTTGCTTCGTCATGGTATAGGCCAAGGAAGCTGTCACGTTGACCGTCGTATGAATCTGGATCAAATGTTGAAGCTAGGTAGTAGAAACCTTCGAAATCGTTGGTGTTGTAGTACAGGTCGTACTCAATCACGCCTTCATTGTAAGCCGTACCTGCTGAGTACAGAGACATCTGATGGTTTTGGTTATCAGATTGAATGTGGCTGAATGAGAACTCAACAAATGAGAATGCACTGATCGTACGTGGTTTGTCAGAGGTGTTTTTAATCACTACATCCCAGATTTCAGCGTCTTCGCCTTTTGGCACGAACAGAGTTTTTGTTGCGGTAATACCGCTGTATTCACATTTGAACTTAGAGTAAGACAAGCCGTGACGAACTTCGTAGTTTGCTTCGTCTAGGCTCTTCGCAACTGGTTGCCAAGAGATTGACCAGTAATCACCTGTCTCATCATCACGCAAGTAAACGTAGTGTCCTGGGCGATCGAATGTCGCATTTGGACGAAATTTAGTAACACGGTTGTATTCTGGAGAGTTGTAGAACGAGTAGCCACCCGCGTTGTGCGAGATAACCGTACAGAACTTCTCAGTACCTAGGTAGTTGGTCCATGGTGCTGGTACGTCAGGGCGAGTGATGACGTATTCGCGATTCTCGTTATCGAAATAGCCGTATTTCATTTGTGTCTTTCCTTTTTACGAAGCTGCATCAGCAGCCAAAATTTAAAAACTCTTCAAGCGTGATGTTTCGACATCAGTTTTGTATTACTTCCACGGTTTACGGTAATTCACTCCCTGCAAATCAAGCAGAGGTAGATGGCCTTTCAAGCGTGATAAATAGTCGGTCCAATCTCGGTGTTGTTTGTCTGTCCAACATGCTTCTGCCATTGCAGTTAAACGAGGGAAGATCATGTAGTCCATGCGAGGTTGGTTATTGATAATTTCGCACCATAATGCTGTTTGAATGCCCCAAATGCGCTTACGTATTGGGTCGTCAGCAGGCACTTCAGCGAGCGGCTCGTAGTTGTAAGCTTTTTCTAGTGGCAGTGGGTTTGCCCAGTCCACGCCCGGTTCTTCAGGTGCGTAGTCTTGGGTCATATCTAGGTAAGTGGTTTGTGCTGGTTGCAGCACCACATCAAAGCCTTGGCGAGCACAGTTCAATGCCGCTTCTTCGCTTAGCCATGAGTAGATCACCGTATCTTTACTGACTTTGTCGCCGTGTTGAGCTTCTTCCCAGCCCAGCATGCGTTTGCCCAATTTACGAAGTTTGTCTTCGGCATAACGCAAGAAGTGTCCTTGCAAATCTTTGTAGTCGCTGTAACCCAGTTGTTCCATTAGTGCTTGGCATGCTGGGCTTTTTGACCATACGCCGTTAGGTACTTCGTCGGCACCAATATGAACGTAAGGCGCAGGAAAAAGCGCAGAGACTTCTTCTAGCACTTTGTCGATAAATTCATAACTCCCCGGCAGAGCAGGGTTAATGACGTTGTCGTTGTAATGCTGAATACTGCGGTATTCGGTGGTATCTTCCGCTTCTACCAATAGGTGTGGTAACGACTTGATGGCGGCTCGGCAATGACCAGGTACATCAATTTCAGGAATGATGGTGATGCCGCGTTGCGATGCAAATTCGATAACGTCTTTGATGTCTTCTTGTGTGTAGAAGCCGCCGTAACGTTCATCAAAGTGCGTGTACTGTGGTTCATTGATCTCATCCAATCCGCGCCAAGCACCAATATCGGTCAGTTGAGGCAGTGATTTGATTTCAATTCGCCAACCCTCATCGTCGGTAAGATGCCAATGGAACGTATTGAACTTGTAATGAGCCAGTTGGTTGATCAAGCGTTTGACTTGCTTAACGGAGTGAAAATGACGAGCACAATCCAGCATCATACCGCGGTAACGAAAGCGTGGCCTGTCCTTGATTGAACAGCAAACTACTTCCATTGAGTTAGGTTGATCGCCAACTTTGATTAGTTGTAATAACGTTGCACAAGCATGGGTAAAACCAGACGAAGATCCTGCTTCAATTTTGATTGACTCTTCGGCTACTTTCAGTTTGTAAGCGCCTTCATCCAAGGTTGGGTTGCCTTTGAAGATGATCTGACTGCCATTGTCTGATGCGAACTCAAATTGGTGAATGCGCTTAAGCTCTTCAAGTAGCCATTCTTTAGCTGAATTGGCCAGGCTTGAATAAACCGCGACGCCAGCATGATGGTCAAAGCTAAAATAGTGATCGCTGACCTCAATATGGTTGGGTTTTGGCAGCAAGGGTTGTGCATGGGTTAAACTTGCAGGAATCTCACTGCGTTCACGGTATGGTGAAGCTAATACGATAGGCGTGACATCCACTTGTGCGCGCTGTGGGTTTCCATCAACGACAAAGTTGATCATCGCTTCGTTAAAGCCATCCGAGTAATAACGGAATGGGTTCGAACCAATACTGAATTCACAGTAATAGTGATGGTTGGCAGCCAGTACCAGCCCTTCTGGCTTAAGTGTGCAAAAACTACCAATTTGAGTCAGTTGACCATTTGAAACGCTGTCTGGAAGAATGTAACGATCGAAAGCGAAAGTTAAGCTCCAGCTGTTTAGGTCTTGGTCGCTCAAGTTATGAAAGGTGAGGCCAAAGCGGCAGTTTTGTTTCTGCTCAGAAAGGACTACGAGATCAACACGATATTCCATATCTACTCCTACGCCGCACTGAGCGAGTAAAGGTTATGTTCTGGTTTGCCAGCAAACATAATTGCGCCTTCAATCGCGTCAAACTGTGGCTCAACAATCCATTGCTGAACTGGTGGTGAAAGCCAACGTACAATGCGTTCAGCTATGCTGCCCATTAAACAAATACGTGTTGCGCCGCGCTTGTTTAATGCCACGAGAAACATTTCTATATCCGCTGCGGTTTGCTTCAGCATTTCAATGGCCAGTGCATCGCCTTGTTCCGCATGTTGGAAAATAGCCGGAGAAAACTGCCCATAATCACGAGGAAGCGCCTGTTTTGACCACGCCACCACGTTGTCGACCTCATTTTCGAAATGCGTCATAACGTGTTGTGCTAGGGGCGTTTTTTCTCTGATGCCATCTTCAGCTAACAAAACTTGCTGAACTAGGCGTAGCCCCATCACTGCGCCGCCACCTTGATCCGAAATAGGGAATTCACGACCACCGACAACGTGTTGCTCCAATCCTTTAAGGTAGATGCCACAAGAACCGGTTCCCGCAATCATGATTGCGCCATCTTCGCCATTGTGCGCACCAACGCACGCACCGTAAGCATCGGTATTCAGAGTTATACTGGCAAATGGATGAGGAAGAGACATGAAGGCTTGCCAAGATGCTTTGTGCTCTGCGCCAGCAAGGGCTAAGCCGACGTGCATCGACGCGAAATCTTGTTGTGTCAGACCGCCTTGCTCGGTAGCCGAAGTGATGGATTCAAGAATCGAAGCCATTGCTATTTCAGCACCTAGCATGATGTTGGCACTGCCGCTTTTGGCCTCGCCAAGAAAATTACCTTGTGAATCTTTAATCCTGGCTCGACATGACGTGCCGCCACCATCGATACCGACAAAATACATTCCCATGATTATTCTTCCTTCATATTTTTAGAGGTCGCCAACTGAGAAACATGCTGAGCTTGACTGATTATCGCGAGTAAGTACCAAGCGCCATGCGGGATCCATTGTTCGCCCCAGCGCCAGTTTTGTAACACGTCTTCTTTTTGTGCTGGTGGATTAAATGCAATGTCTTCCTCGTCTTCAAAGCCGCCAGTGATTCCGTTACACACGCCACCTTTTGCGTTGAAGAAACCATATTGAGGGAGGTAATCAGGGTTGTTACGACCATGGCCATCTAGCATGCACATGTCGTATGGGTTTAAGCCTACAACCCAGTTCAATGCATCTTGAGCAAACACAGAAAGTTGCTGCTGTACTTCTTGCGACGCTATATGCGGTTGAGCAAGGTACGCCATCGTCGCGAGTGAGCCCAGTCGAGCATTCTCGCCTTGCCACCAATAGCCGGATTCATTGTTGTGTGCGACAAAAAATGCCTCGCGTTTTGACTCATTTACGCCTTTAACATATTGGCGAGGGTAACCGAATGGGTTGATCACTCTATTCGATATTGTGACCTCAAACTCACACGCTAGGTTGACGATACGTTTTACCGATTCCGCTCGTGCTGAGTCGTCTTCAATTGATAGATATTCGCATAGGGCAATAACTGGTAGACCAGCTTCGGCTGCGTGAAAATATGGACGGCTGCCGTCTTGGTTTGCTGACCAAAAGTGTTGAATCTGTTCGTCGCTCATTTGGCGTGCAACTAAACGTTGCGCCCACAAACGGCTCTCTTCCAAGTAGCGAGTTTCTTTGGTTGCTTTAAACAGTTCTACACAAGCCAGTAGCGCACAGTATTCGTCGATAATGTTTTCTTCCCCATCATTGAGGTACTGCGTATTGTGCTCTTTTAAGTGCCAGTAACCATTTTCGGCAGCGTTGCGGTATTTTTGTTGATCGTATTCACCGTGAACACTTAAACGCGATGCTGCCGCTAGCGCTGCAATGGCGACACCGCCACCTTGTCGAAAGCCTGCTTGATAGTCGTCAAATTTGTGACCAAGTTGAGTTTCGTACGCGCAAATCTCGCGTTGCGCAGTATCTTTGCTCCACTTGTCAAAGACCGTCATGTAGAAAAAGCCTTTTTCGTTTTGCATACGCACAAGAAAGTCTGCACCGAACAGGGCTTCTTCAATCAGACGTGTACGTGTGAAAGCTGCAATGTCTTCGCTTCCTTCAAGCAACGAAACCCCTTTTAGGATGTTCCAAACCACCATTGGGGTTTGTTGAGGATTCAAATAATTCGCGTATGAAAGGTGACTTAAATACTTGCTAACGTCTCCTGATGCGTCGTACCAGCCGCCGTGTACATCAACCTTTTTATTGGAGTTTAGTACTGGAAGTTGTCGATCTTGTTGATCGAAGATCCCGCCGCAACGTTGCGATTTGAAGTAGTGGATCACATCTGACAAAGTTTGAGCCAACAGAATGTGTTCGCCAACGATGAAAGAGGAAGAGCGCGTATCTTCTACTTGCAAGAAATAGTCACCTGACGTTGTGAAAGAGGAAAAGTCGATGAGGTAGAAATAGCCCTGATGCCAGTTCGCCACTTTACCTTGTTCTTCAACCGCAAAAGTTGCCACGGTTTTCTCGCTAGTGGCACAAATCAATTGAGCAGTGTAAGAAGACAAGTGTGGTTGTTCGGTCTGGATAATGGCTTTCTTTGGGCCCAGACGTTCATAACCAATGTGGTTAGTCAGTAGCAGCATTCAATGTCTCCGGGAAACGATAAAAACAGGAAGGGGCCAGGCTGAACCTGACCCTCGTTATGATTAATCTTCAAATAAGTAACAGCGGACAAAGTGGTTGTCGGACAGTTGAGTGACGCCCGGTAGTCGTTCGCGACATTTGTCGGTAGCGTGTACACAACGTCCAGCAAATGGACAGCCGACAGATTCGGGTGTCCAAAGTGGGATTTCCCCTTTGTTGCCTTTCAGTTTCTCGTGAATAGACTTCGATGGATCTGGAACCGCAGATACCAACAGTTGCGTATATGGGTGTTGAGGATCGTGAATGATTTCTTCAGTATCGCCCCATTCAACCATGTGACCTACGTACATGACCGCGAGATCTTCAGCAATGTAACGCGCTGTTGCGATGTCGTGAGTGATGTAAAGCAGAGACATTTGTTTCTCGAATTTCATCTCTTCCATCAAGTTCAGAACACCGGCACGGATTGATACATCGAGCATCGATGTTGGCTCATCCGCCAATACCACTTCTGCACCAACTGCGATGTTACGAGCTAGGTTTACACGTTGACGCTGACCGCCAGATAGCTGGTGCGGGAACTTTTGCGCCGTTTCTTTTGGTGGAATAAGACCAACTTGTTCAAGTAGGTCGTACACACGCTCTTCCAGTTCTTTCTTGTTGCCCGGTGCTACTTTCTTATGAATCAGCAGCGGGCGCGCAATATGGTGGAAGATATTGTGCGTTGGGTTTAGCGAGCCAAACGGGTCTTGCCACACCATTTGTACACCTTCACGGTAGGTCATTAAATCGTGACGAGAGGTGATGTCTTGGATATCACGACCTTTGTATTCAATGATGCCATCGGTTGGTGCGTACATTTTTGCAATCATTTTTGCAGTAGTAGACTTACCTGAACCAGATTCACCTACCACTGACAAGCCGCGGCTCTTGTACATTTTGAAAGAGACGTCGTTGATTGCGCGCATCTTAGATTGTTTGATTGAGTTACTGTTTAAAGGGAAGTCCTTAACGACATTTTTACCCTCAATCAGCAGTTCGCCGAATTGTTTGCTCATAATTCTCTCCAGTGTAATTTTTGTTCTTAGCTAGCGTTTTTTTGTTGTTAAACCTTAGCTTGAGCAATGGTGTCGCCGTACAAATGGCAATTTGAGAGGCGACCTGGTTCAATTTGACGTAATTGGGTTGGTACACGTGTACATGCTTCATGTACGCGGTCGCAACGAGCTTGGAAGCGGCAGCCCTGTGGAACTTCTAGCAAGTTCAACGGGTTACCTGGAATGCCAGTCAATTTGGTCTTTGGTCCAGTTAGTGGAGGGAAAGAGCTACCCAAACCTTTGGTGTAAGGGTGGTAAGGACTTTCCAGAATTTGCTTAGAAGGCGCGACTTCAATCAACTCACCTGAGTACATGATGCCGATACGATCCGAGAACTCGACCATCAATGACAAGTCATGTGTGATGAACAGAATTGAGAAACCAAACTCTTCTTTAAGCGCGTAAATTTTTTGTAGAATTTCACGTTGAACCACTACATCCAATGCGGTAGTCGGTTCGTCCATGATGATCATTTTTGGGTTCAGAGCCAAAGCGATTGCGATTACTAGACGTTGACGCATACCACCAGAGAACTGGTGCGGGTAATCACTCAATCGGCTAGGGTGGATATCAACGATTTCCAGCAGACCTTCAGCGCGTGTTTTTGCTTGAGCGCGAGTCATATTGGTATGACGCATGATGACGTCACAGAACTGCTCTTCCATGGTTAGAACAGGGTTCAAAGCGTTCATCGCACTCTGGAATACCATCGACATTTCACTCCAGCGGAACGCTTGCATGCGATCATCGCTGTACTGAAGGATATCTTCACCGTTGAAGATAACCTCACCACCTGTGATAAACGCTGGTGGCTTATGAAGGCGCATTAGTGAGAAGGCAACAGTGGATTTGCCACAGCCAGATTCACCAGCCAGACCGAATACTTCACCTGGTGCAATGTCGAAGCTCACGTTGTTACAGGCGCGGACATCGCCCGCGTCTGTGATGTAGTCTACGCATAGGTTACGGATGGAAATTAGTGGTGCAGTCATGATTATTTATCTCCGCTCCATAGTGCATTTTGTGGTGCCAGTTCAGGCTCACGCTCTTTCTTGTCTTTTGCTGCTAGTTTTTTCCAGCGTTTCATGCCTTTGTGAGAACGAAGTTGAGGGTTCGCAATTTCGTCAACGGCAAAGTTCAACAGAGCAAGACCAGTAACCAGTAGTGTTAGGGCAATACAAGGTGCTAGTACTTCCCACCATGCGCCAATCAGCATGGCTGATGAGGTTTGCACGTTGTAAAGCATGATGCCCCAACTGATAGTGTTGGCATCACCCAAACCTAGGAACGAAATGACCGCTTCAGTGTTGATCGCCAGCATCACTGAGCCAATGAAGCTCGCACCGACAATCGGGATAAGGTTTGGTAAAATCTCAACGAAGATGATGCGGAATGAAGATTCGCCCAATACTTCAGCGGCTTTCACAAACTCTTTCTCGCGTAGAGCCATGGTTTGAGAACGGACAACACGTGCGCCCCACGCCCAAGAGGTACCAGCGATAATCAAGGCAATGGTGAGTGGACCTGCTTCACCGATAAAGGCCGCCAACACGAATAGCAATGGATACTGCGGAATTACTAACATGATGTTCATCGCGGCACTCAATACGTCATCCACTTTGCCGCCGAAGTAACCTGCCGATATACCAATGACTGTTGCTAAGAAGCACACGATGATGCCAGCGCCAAAGCCTACACCCAGTGATACTCGTGCACCGTAAGCCACTTGCGACCAGATATCGCGACCCATTCGGCTAGTACCTAATACGTGGTCGGCCTTTTTAGACATAATCAGCGTACGACGATCGTCTGCCAGGTTTTTAGCGACCCAACCATCAGGATTGTTTTGTGCCTGTTTTACAACAAAGCTTGGGTATTCGTGTGGGTTACCGGTTCGCTTGTCTGGCGCATGCTTTGTAAGTAAAGGAGCGGCAATCGCAACGAACACGAACAGCGTAACAATGCCAAGACCAATGCGAGCAAATGCGTTACCTAAAATAAGTTTGAATAGTTCTTTCATGATTATTTGCCTCCCGAACGTAGGCGAGGGTCTAGAATCATGTACAGCATGTCAGCCATTAAGTTGAAGCACAGCATGAACATCGTCATGATAATTAACTGACCTTGAAGTACTTGGTAGTCACGAGCGTGAATTGCGTTCAATAGAACAGTACCTAGGCCTGGGTAGTTGAAAATCATCTCGATGATTAATTGACCTCCAATGGCCATACCTAAAGACATAGACAGTGCGGTAACACTTGGAAGTAGTGCGTTACGTGCGGCGTAATTAAAGACGACGCGGTTTTCACTCAGCCCTTTACCTTTAGCCATCGTGATATAGTCTTCGGCGAGAAGGTTGATCATGTTGTTACGCATGTTAACTAAGAAGCCACCAATTTGAACGATGGTTGCACAGAATAGAGGTAGTACAGCGTGGTAACCCACGTTCTTGATGAACTCCCAGCTTGTCCAATCAGGAATAGTACCTGGCGTGTAAGCATAGCCAGATGGGAACCATTTCAGGCCAATCGCAAAGGTAAACAGCGCTAACATTGCGATAACCATTTGTGGAATAGCTTGAATGATCAATGTGCCAGGCGTTACGAATGCATCGTACTTACTACCGCGCTTCCAGGCGGCAAAAATACCAAGGACAGAAGCGATGGAGAAAGAAAGAACAACCGCAGTACCAGCTAGAAATAGTGACCAGCCAAATGCACTACCTAGTAAAGAATTAACTGAAAGTGGGTAGAACTGGATTGAGGTGCCCAATTCCCAACTTAGAATGTTTTTAATGTACGAGAAGTACTGAATGTAAATTGGCCCATCAACGAAACCGAGCAGTTCTTTCATTGCTGCGATTCGTTCTGGAGTCACCTGTACTGAAGCATTAGCAAACATCATGGTAACTGGGTCACCAGGCATTGCTCGCGGAATAATAAAGTTTAACGTCGCTGCAACTAAGAGCGCGACAAGATAGAACGACAAACGTCTTAAAAAATAACCCATAACTCACACCTTACTCACCCAGATTTTTTCCCTGTTTCTGGTTTCAGGTCGCTCCTAGCGAAATTTAGAGCGAAAAATCCCCTGACGACGAGCGCCACATATTGGTTTCGTTAACAAGGGATTTTTATAGGCGGCACACGGGATGTATGCCGCTTGAAATGAACTTCTACTTATTTAACTGGTTTTAGGTCCAGTACGTGAAGTAGACGCTCTGGGATACCTGCCCAAATGTTTGGACGGCCCTTAGGGTTTTCTTCGTTCCACCAACCAGTGAAGCGAGTTGTGTTGTATTGGTACATGTACGCGCCAGATAGCACAGGAATAGTTACTTGGTCCTGAGCAATGATCTTCTGAATGCCATGAGCGATCTCTAGTTGTTCTTGCTTATCTGCTGTCTTGTAGAAGCTGTTAAGAAGACCGTCTAGCTTATCGTTCTTGTAGAAGTGCATTGCAAAGCGAGGCATGCCGTCACCAGCTTGTAGCTTCGAGTTGTAGCCACTATCCCAGTACAAGTGTGGATCTGCACCGTGGAAGTAGTTGGTGTAAGCAACGTCGTAAGTACCTTCTAGCATAGCTTGGTTGTATACCGAGAAGTCCGGTGTACGAGCACGAGCTTTAATGCCCACTTCTGCTAGTTGCTCAACGGCTAGTTGTACCGTGTTGTTGAAGTCAGTCCAACCGTTTGGTGATTGAATTAGAAGCTCGAAAGACTTGCCAGATGGTGTATCCACAAAGCCATCTTTGTTTACATCTTTGAAGCCAGCTTTAGCTAGAAGCTTTTTCGCACCTTCCGCGTTGTATGTGTTGTAGCCTTTGTACTTGTTGTGCGTCTCTTCATCAGACCAAGCTTCGAATGCGTAGCCAAGGCCAGATGCGAAGTCGTTCACTGTACCGCCGCCGTAGAAAGCGATATCAATAATAGTTTGACGGTCTAGCGCCATAGAGAACGCACGACGGAAGTCAACGTTAGTTAGCGCTTCGTTTTTCGCAGCGTCTGGGTTTTTGAAGTTCACTACAAATGCTTGAGTACCCGCTGGTGGGTACCAGTAGTGGTGATTCGGACTTGCTGCAGCGTACGTACGGTCGATGTCTGGTACGAATGAAGACGTCCAGTCCATTTCGCCGTTAACGATTTTGCCCAAGAATTGGTCGTTGTTCGCGATTTGCGGCACACGCAGACAGTCTACATCTAGGTTGTCTGCATCCCAATAATTCGGGTTCTCACACTGGATATATAGCTGCGGTGTGAAAGTGTCGATTTCGGTAAATGGACCACTGCCTACTGGATTTTCGTTTGTGAATGTTGCTGGATCTTTTACTTTGCTCCATACGTGCTTAGGTACGACGGGTACTTTCGCAATTTCGTAAGGAACGTTTGAGTTTGCTTCGCTTAGACGGAATTTAACTTGGTAGTCGTTAACTTTTTCTACGCCAGTCACCCAAGAGTTGATACCAGATTGGTCTAGCTCTGGCTTCTCTTTAACTAGGTTGAAAGAGTAAACAACATCATCAGCGGTAAACGCTTTGCCATCAGACCATTTTACGCCCTTACGGATATCGAAGGTTACGCTCATCAGGTCATCAGCCATGGTAAAGTTTTCTGCTAGACGAAATACAGGCGTATTACCGTGCATTTCGTTAAAAACAACGAGCGGCTCGTAAATAAAGTCGGTTGTTGTGTGCAGGTTAGTTGCACCCAAGAAAGGGTTAAAGTTACGAACGAAAGTTGTAAACTCTTTAGGGTGGATAGTCAGTTCACTGCGTTCAGCCGCAGTAGCTACCGATGCAAAACCTGTAGTAGCCGTTGCAATAATTGCTGTTGCTAGTGCTGTTTTTTTTATATTGGCAAGCATAGCTGTTCCTTACTATTTGCTTTCATTTCACTAAATGGAATTGAATGTCATCAATTGATAAACACTCTCTAAGACCTACCTCTTGTACATGCCTTACTCATTACAACATTGAGTTTCGCCAAGAGTGGCCTGTAGGCCTTAGGCAGGAGTAAGAAAACACCTTATCCATAAAATAATCAAACTTGATTCCCGTTAAAAACGTTAAAATCTCTGAGCTCTCCGTTATAAACGTTATTTTGGCTAATTTTAACCAGCATTGGGCCAAAAAATAAACGTTGATATGCGTCGCAGTTTATATCCTTGTTAATAATGAATGTTGGTGATTACTAACCTGTTGGTCCTTTTTAAATATACGTTTCTTGCTTGGTTTCTAGGTTTGGAGATCTCGCTCACATGCAGAAATGGTGTTAATTAATCAGCTAAAAATTAATCTGCCGTTCTGTTGTGATTAAGTTCGCAATCTCTATCAATAGTTCGTCAAAATCCGCTTGTTATCTGAAAAATGGCCTTTTTTATCGACAGTTTTCTTCCGTTTGTTGTCCTTTTTTTATTGTATGAATGAAGTTTTTCGGTTGCTCGAACTTACCTAGTTAAGACAAGTTAAATGGATAAAGTCGTACGTTTTGAAGACCAACAATAGATAGCGTTGTCTAACCAAATGTTCGTTATTGGAAATATGTTAACGGGGTAGGAAGAGGCGGTCTCTTTTATCTCTAGGAAGGGAATACTCGAATAACAAAAAAGCCCAGCATGCACGCTGGGCTAGTTTTTTGATAAATATTAGCTGGTCAATAGTCGCTGTAGTTTATCTCGTTGTGCTTCTATGTATGCTCTCTCGGGGCTCTGTTCTTTGCAGTGTTCGAGAATGAACTCTATCGAGCTTAGCACCGTTCTCCAACGTGGTGTTTTGGGTAATGTTTCTATACGCATGTATTTATCTAAAGTGCGTGTTTGCAAAGTACTACGGTCTAGATAAACGCGCCACAAGCCACTTTGCTCTGCAAATGCGAACTTACTTTCACCCGTTACAGATTCCCAATACTCTAAAGCATGTGTCATTGCGTCTACTAGAACTTCTCGCATAAGTTCTTGCTTGTCTTTTTTATTACCGAGCGCTTTGTCTGCAAGGCGCGTAAATTCTCCGCCAAGCTCTTTTAGCTTTTGTAATTGGTCTTTGTCACCATCAAATGCATAACTTGAAAGCACTTCTACGGCGGTTTCTAGATTATGTATGCGAGCGGCACTGGCTCCACCGCCGACATTAAAGATGTACATGATATCTAACCCTGAACCTTCAGGGAGCTTAAGAATGTCTGCTTCGATGTTCTGACGAATATCTTCAATATAGATATCAATCTTGCCACAGTAATGAGGTTGTTTGACGGTTAGATATTTAGGGGCAATCAGCTCATCAGCAGATGAGCGCTTTAGCTGTTCTAAGCTACGCTTGAATAGCTTACAAGCAGCTTCGTTAGCAAAGCGAATACGCTTGTCTTCACGTAGACAGATGATTGCTTCAGGAGCCGATTCTAGCTGTTCCAACAAACGACCTTGAGTCTCAAGTAAGCTTGCTTCAACGACTGCTCGCTGTCTAAGTTCAGACTCTAGCACTTTGTTTTCCATATGGCGCATTTCTGCTTTGCTTGCCGTTAAATGCGCTTGGATACGTGCCGCCAACTCTTGTTTATTAAATGGTTTCGATAAATAGTCGTTGGCTCCTGCTTCAAAACCTCTTACACGATCTTCTGTTTGACTGAGTGCGGTGAGCATAATGATTGGCAATTCGGCATGATCATAGGCTTCACGTAGTTCACTACAAACTTGGTAGCCGCTCATGCCTGGCATCATGATATCCAATAACAGAAGTTCCGGCTTCTCTTGCTCGACGAGCGCTAACGTTTCTGGCCCATCGGAGACGGTACGCACACGATAGCCCTCTAAACGTAAAAAGCTTTCAAGCACGCGTAAGTTTACTGGTTCATCGTCAGCAACATACAGTAACGGGCCGTCTGGGTTCTCTGGAAGTGATAAGTCTTCACTGTTCTCTACATTAACTTCAGGAATTTGGAAGTGCCCGTGCGCAGCTAGAGTCTGGGTTGCTTGGATTTCTTCTTCACTGGCGAGCGGTAAAGTGAAACTGAAGGTAGTTCCGACCATTGGTTGGCTACTGACGTATAACGAGCCTCCCATTAATTCGATCAATTGACGGCTAATGGAGAGCCCAAGTCCTGCACCTTGACGATAACGGCTCGCGTCTTGCCCTGCTTGGATAAGTGGTTCAAAAATATGTTCAAGTTGTTCTGCGGGAATTCCTTGTCCAGTATCCACGACTTGTACGCGTACATGATCATCTACCACATTAGCGGAGATAACAATTTTACCTTCTGAGGTGTATTTAATCGCATTGCCAATCAGGTTATATAGCACTTGTTCAAGGCGTTGCGGGTCAGCTGACACTGCTTTTAAATCCGCTGGGACTTGGTTGATGATGCGGATGGTTTTACTTCCGAGTAAATGGCTAGAAAGCTCTAAAACCAATCGTGTTGCACTGCCCAAACTCACTGCTGATTTCTGGATATCCATGCTTCCATAACGCATTTTATGATAATCCAACAAGTCATCGACTAGATTAGCGAGACGCTGACCACTTTTAATGATGATATCAAGCTGATATTTCTGGCTAGCGGGGATCGCACCATTGGCGCCGGACGCTAAGGTTTCAGCAATCCCGACCATGCCGTGTAACGGTGTACGAAGTTCATGAGAAGTCGTGGCTAAGAATTCATCTTTTAATTTATCGGCCAATTGCAGTTCTTCATTCTGTTTTTGAATGATCTGTATGCTGCTTTCTAGTTCTTCATTTTGCTTCTTAATGGTTTGAATCTTCTCTCGAATAGAGCGTTGCATTCGTTCAAAGCTTAACGCAAGCCGACCAATTTCATCTTTACGAACCGTATTAAAAGACGTGTCATCAAGATCCCCTGCAGAGACCTTTTCGGCAACCCAAGTCAATTTCAGCAACGGAGAAGTGATAAAGTTTGATAAATAGTGAGAAGCTATCACCACAAGGATAATGGCGATCAACATAGCGATAACGAATAGTTTTTCGAGTTGATGGATACGAGCGAAAGCTTCGTTTTCTGGTAACTGTACGACGAGCGCCCAAATCACACCACGAGTTTCAATCGGTGCATAAGCCGCGATGATTTCTTCACCTAAGCCGTTCGTGTAAGTGCCGACACCAAACGCACCAGAGAGTGCTTTATCGATCACTTCTAAACTGTTCTTAATGTCGTCTTGTTTCGTGTTAATTGTGCGAGGTTGGTGATCATTTCCAACCAGCAGGGTGTTAATGGATGACTCTCGATTAGCGTCTGCGGCTAACTTAGTGATGCCATTATTTGGCAAGCGGAACATGGCATAGCTGTGTAGATAACCTTGCTGAACAATTGGTGCACCTAGCCAAGCGACTGATTTACCCCCTTCCAGCTCGAAGTCAGACACAATCACAGGAGTGTAGTCTTCGTTTACTTTTCGACGTTCAGTCACATCATCGGCGAGACGCTTGAAAGTTTTGCCAAGTGCCGAGTCTTTGTAGGGGCCTGATAACAAGTTCGTTCCGTAGTTATCGTCTTTGTTGATCGAGTAGGTGACGTTACCATTGATGTCGACCAGCAAAATGTCATTAAAATCAGAGCGCTTGAGGAGCTCCAAGTAGGCCCAATGATAGCGTTTATGCAAAAGCCGGTAACGTTCACTTCCTACATAGTTGGATGACTCGGGTAACGTTGAGGTTTTGATTTGGTCTCCGCTGCCCTCGATGTAGCGCTGTTGGGCGTTTTTACGAGACTCTTCAATATCATTGCCTAAACGACTAAAAGCATTGACGAGACCGTAGAATCGGCCACCACTGGCGTAAGCCAACTCTGAGCGCACAAAGCCCATGACTTCGGTTTCTCGTGCCTCAAAGTAGTCGATGATTTGCTGCTGTTTTGTATCTCGAACAGACAGTAAGTGCGAGGTGCTTTGTTCTTGCAGATCTTTACTGTGGGACTGCAAGAAAAAGATCGCAGTAATGGTAAGAGGTGTGATACTGAGCACCAGAAATGCGGTCATCAGTGTACTCTGAAGGCGCTTAAATTTCTGTTTTTTGTAGAATTTAAACATGGATAAGATTACAACTCATAATGGGCAGTTCTAAAACATACTTCGCTGCCGAGGTTCTCGTTAAAAACGGATAAGATGTTCAACTAGATAGAATTAACAAAATTAACGAGTTTTTTTTCTTTGACAAGAAAGTTAGTTGTAAAGCGTGCAGGGTGACGCAGTTTTTCTTATGAGTGTTGAATTTATGAGAAAAAATCGCGCAGGTTTGTGCCTGCGCGGGGGAAGTTATGATTTTTTCGCGTAGTAGATAGAAAATTTATTGGTCTTATTTAGCGTCTCGCAATTATTAAACGCCCGCTCGATAATTGGTGGGTATTTTAAGAAGCTATTCGCGACAATCACCATTTCACCGTCTTTGGTTAGATATTGTGGTGCCTGGCCCAACAAGGTTTCCGCTGCGTTGTAATTTGTGTCTAAACCACTGTGGAATGGCGGGTTGCTGACGATAAAGCGGTAGTCTTTTGCGGTATCCGAGTATATATCTGATGCAAATACGCGTCCGGATAAACCATTCGCTTCTAATGTGGCTTGGCTAGAAGTGATCGCATAAGCATTAATGTCACACATCTCAATCGCGATCTCTGGATTCGCTTTCGCCATAAACGCACCGAGCACACCTGCACCACAACCAAAGTCGAGCACTTTGCCCGACAGCTTAGGTAAGGTTTCAAGCAGCAATCGGCTACCTAAGTCGAACTCGCCATGGCTGAATACGCCAGGTAGGCTCTTAACCGCTAGCGACTGCTCACCGAGTGTAACAGTGTAAGACTTAAACCAATCTGCTTGGTTGAAAGGTTTTGGTTCATTGAGGCAATTACCCCAGTAAAATGAGCAGCGACGAGCAGAGTCGTACTTGTTCACAGGGCCGTATTCTTGGAACATCTTCTCGATGCTCTTGATGCCGGAGCGGTTTTCACCAACGATGACGATTTCGGTGTTAATGCCCAGTTTCGCCATCAACATCGCCAGCAAGTATTCTGCTTCGGCTTTTGCTTTTGGCCAGTATAAAAGGACCATGTCTGCTTTTGTTTCAACATCAAACACAGAGCCAAAATGACTTTTCACTTTGTCAGAGGTTTGAATTTGGCGGTAGTAGCTATAGTTGGAAGTAAACACTTCAACAGACTCACAATGAGCTACTAACTCAAGAGGAAATAGGTCTTCAACTTCACCAGCGACTAAAACGTGTTTTCCGTTGAAGTATTCAAGTTGGCGCTGAGCTATTTGGCTAGGAGCGATATAAGCAGACATAAATTTGGTTCATCAGAAATAATTTGGGGCAGATTTTCGCACAATCTGCCCCAAGCTTGAAGTGATTAAGCGGTGACTAGCTGTTGTCTTGTTGGTTAAGGAAGTCTTTGAATTCTTCCTCGTAGATATTAAACAGTACCATGGTCACGGCAAAAATAAGTGGGCCGTAGATAAGACCAATCAAACCAAACAGATGCAGACCACCCAGTAATGAGAAGAAAATCATAAGGGTATTCATGCCGGCGCTGCCTTGCATTAGCAACGGGCGCAATAGGTTATCTATAGAGCCAACGACAACTACACTCCACACCGTCAAAAAGATAGCCCAAGTCATATCGCCTGTTAAGAACAAGTACGCTGCTGCAGGAATCCAGATTAGCGCGGTTCCTACCACTGGAATGAATGATGCAAAGCCCATCATCGTTCCCCAAAATAGCCCAGGGAAGCCGGCGAGCCACATACCGATGCCGCCAGCCAAACCTTGAGCAATCGCCGTCATGAATGAGCCCATTACGGCTGATTTAGAAACTTGCTCTATCTCTGTCAATATTCGGTCTTCTTGGCTACGTGAAAGTGGCAGAATATGACGAATCGCAGAGATAATTTTGTCGTGGTCACGAAGCAGAAAAAACAACACAAACAGCATTAGGAAGAAGTTCATTAGGAAGTTGGTTGCGTCTCCTAAAATCTTTGCGCTAATAGCAACTAAGTTAGAGCCAAACGATGTGGCAAATTGCCCAATTTTCTCAGCGATGGCTTTGGGCTCGATTTTATCAAAAGGTAAGTACTCATTAACAATCGCTAAGCCTTTGATAACGAAAGGATGTTGGAATATATCTTGGATACCACCATTGGTAACCCAATTATATGTATTTTGTGAGAAAACAGAGCCTTGCTGAACAATGGCGGCAAACACAAATAAAAGCGGGATAACAATAATAAACGTCAAGACGACACATGACAGCAGTGCCGCCATATTGGGGTGCTTGGGAATTTTCTGCTCAAACCATTCGTGTATCGGAAACATGAGCAAAGAAATGATAAAAGCCATCACAATGGAATTGATATATGGCTCAACCAATAAGTAGCAAGCAAAAGCAGCGGCGAGTAAAGCAACCATTAGTACTCGGTGACTCGACGTTATTTTTACATTATTTGGCATGGTATTAGTCCAACTTACAGGTGACGTTTACGGTTTATGCCTTCAATGATGGCGTGTAACCTTTATTACTTTGCACTCTTAACTCTTTCAAGCTTATGACAATGCCGAATTAGAGCAGGGCGATGTACCTTGCTATAATGACTACAAATCAGTCGGTTATCAATCAAGAGATGAGCTATGGGTTGTTGCAACGGTGATAAAAAGTGTCAAACCGAGAAAAAAGCTAAGCGAATACCGTGGTTTGGCATTGTCGTTGGGGTATTAGCGATATTGGTTATTTTGAATTGGCAATAAAAAAGGACCGTAACGGTCCTTTTCTAAATGCGTTATCGCCGTTTTTAGCGATTATTTCGCTTCTTCTGCAAGAACAGCAAAACAGCGGTCAGCAGCTTCTAGTGTGGCATCAATCTCTTTTGAACCATGAGCGAGTGAAGTAAAGCTCGCTTCAAACGCAGATGGCGCAAGGTAGACACCGTGTTTTAGCATTAAGTGGAAGAAACGCTTGAAGCGTTCTACATCGCACTTCGTTACGTCTTCGTAGCAAGTTACTTTTTCTTGGTCAGTGAAGAAGAAGCCGAACATACCGCCCACTTGGTTAACAACTAGCGGAATACCGTGTTTTTCTGCTAGAGACTTAAAGCCTTCAGCAAGTTGTTTCGTTTTAGAAGCTAGGCGCTTTTCGTTGCCTTCTTCTTTTAGAAGGTTCAAACATGCGTAGCCTGCTGCCATTGCGACAGGGTTACCGGAAAGGGTACCAGCTTGGTAAACTGGGCCTGTAGGTGCAACGTATTGCATCACTTCTTTACGGCCACCGAAAGCACCTACTGGCATACCGCCACCAATCACTTTACCCAGTGTCGTTAGGTCGGGTTTGATGTTGTAGTGTGCTTGCGCGCCGCCTAGAGCAACACGGAAGCCTGTCATTACTTCATCAAAAATTAGTAGCGCGCCTTCTTGATCACAGATTTCACGTAGCCCTTCGTGGAAGCCTTCCACTGGTGGAATACAGTTCATGTTGCCTGCTACTGGCTCAACGATGATACAAGCAATTTCGCCTTTGTTAGCAGCAAATAGCTCGCGTACAGAATCTAGGTCGTTGAATGTTGCTGTTAGCGTGTGCTTAGCAAAATCTGCAGGAACGCCAGGAGAGCTTGGTTGGCCTAGAGTTAGTGCTCCAGAACCTGCTTTTACTAGCAAGCTGTCAGCGTGGCCGTGGTAACAACCTTCAAATTTCATGATCTTGTCGCGACCGGTGAAGCCACGTGCAAGGCGAATCGCGCTCATAGTAGCTTCAGTACCAGAACTTACCATGCGGATTTGCTCCATTGATGGAACAAGCTCAGAAACTAATTCTGCCATCGCGATTTCAAGCTCTGTTGGCGCACCGAAGCTAAGACCGCGTTGCGCTGCATCAATTACTGCTTCGCGGATAACCGCGTGGTTGTGGCCAAGAATCATTGGACCCCAAGAGCCAACGTAATCAATATACGCTTTACCATCGGCATCAAAAATCAGTGGACCGTCTGCTCGTTCGATAAATAGCGGAGAACCGCCAACGCCGTTGAATGCACGAACTGGTGAATTGACACCGCCAGGGATGGTTTGCTGAGCTTTTTGATACAGCTCTGATGATTTGGTCATGGGGTTATCCTCTTTTGATTGCTCGGACCAAGTGGAGCGCATTGTACCTAGCTATAATCAAGTTAGAAACGTTTTGCTTAATTTATGTGTTGTTTCGCAGTGTAATCTTATATATCCGCATCTGTTATAAAGAATCGGCGGCGAATACTTGAACGAGTTTGTCAGGTATTGGATAATCGTCTCAATTAGCACAAATTTGACGTCTTGCTTCAGGCTTGACGCATTACACGAGTGAGAGAGGTCTTCGTGAGCGAAGTAAACGTACCATTATCTTTTTCTGACGCAGCAGCATCTCGCGTTAAAGCATTGATTGCTGAAGAAGAAAACCCAGCATTGAAACTGCGCGTATACATTACTGGCGGCGGCTGCAGCGGCTTCCAATACGGCTTTACTTTTGATGAAAATGTAAACGAAGGCGATACGACAATCGTAAACAGTGGTGTAACACTGGTTGTAGACCCTATGAGTCTGCAATATCTCGTTGGCGGTATTGTTGACTACACTGAAGGGTTGGAAGGAGCGCGCTTCTTCGTAAATAACCCCAATGCAACGACAACATGTGGTTGTGGTGCATCGTTCAGTGTGTAGTTAACACCTAACAGGCAGCTAATGGCTGCCTGTGCTTTATGTAGAAGGATGTCACGTAAAGCACACGCTCGCAGATATGCAGAGAAATAATAAAAAGGACTTTATATGTCTGGACTTTCTTTTGGACGCCGAGTTGTCGAGCGCCCTTGGCTAGTATCTCTTATCCTCGTCTTACTTCTTGTTGCATGGCTAACCATCGGCCAACTCAAAGCACAAGATGATCATCCTAACTCTTCAACATCCACGAACACGACACCACTTGCAAAGGTGATGTTTGATACTTTTCTTGCCGAACCTACCAGTAAAACCATTGAATTGTATGGACGAACAGCGCCCAATCGTCAAGCGCGTCTTGGCGCCGAAGTTGCCGGTAAAATAGTCAGTCTTAACATAAAGAAAGGCCAAGCGGTCAAACAGGGACAAGTGATCGCAAACATCGATAAGCGCGACCTTGGCATTCAACTTAAACGAGCCCAGGCGATGCTGTTGGTTAAAGAAAAAGAGTTTAATGCAGCTAAATCACTAAAAAGTCGAGGACTGCAAGGTGAGGTTGCATTTGCGACAGCGCAAGCAGCGTTGGTAGATGCACGTGCGAATTTGAGTAACGTGCAAACGGCTTTAAGAAATACTGAGGTTAAAGCGCCATTTGATGGCATCGTAGATCACCACTTTGTTGAGTTAGGTGATTTTGTCGGGATTGGCGATCCTATTGCGACGGTCATTGATTTGGATACTTTAGTGATTGAAGCCGATGTCAGTGAACGGCATATACAATACCTTAAGGAAGGCCTAGAAGCCGACGTAAGAACCATTAACCAACAGCATCATCAAGGTCGTGTACGCTACATTGGACGTGTTTCTTCTGCTTCTACTAATACATTTCCAATTGAAATCGAAATTGATAATCAAGACGCAAGAATTCCTGCCGGTATGAGCGCAGAAGTACAGCTGCCTTTGAGTGAAGTGTTGGCAGTAAAGATTACGGCTGCCATGTTAGCACTAGATGAAGAAGGTAACTTAGGTGTCAAGACACTGCGTAATGAGCATGTTGAGTTTGTTCCAATTCAACTCGTTAAGGCCGAGGATGATGGTGTGTGGCTCTCTGGGTTAGGAGAGCGTGCAGACATTATCGTGCTGGGACAAGGTTTTGTGCGAGATGGTGATCAAGTACTGGCCAATAAAGTTGATGACGTAGTTGTTGAAGCGGCTAGTGAGCAGTAAGGAGCACTTATGTACACTCTGATTGATGCTGCGTTATCCCGCGCTCGCACCATGCTGACATTACTGGTGATGATCTTAATTGCCGGTGTCATTACTTACGTCACTATCCCCAAGGAATCGAGCCCAGATATTACCATTCCTATTATCTACGTTTCTGTTGGGCATCAAGGCATTTCTCCCGTCGATGCCGAACGTTTATTAGTTCGGCCAATAGAGCAAGAGTTGCGCTCTATTGAAGGCGTAAAAGAGATGACCTCTGTGGCATCAGAAGGTCATGCTTCGGTGACGCTGGAATTTAGTGTCGGAGTGGATCTTGATAAAGCGATGGCAGATGTGCGTGATGCGGTTGATCTTGCGAAGCCAAAGTTACCAGAGGACAGTGATGAGCCAACGGTAAACGAAGTCACGTTTGCATCTGAAGAGCCTGTGTTGACCGTTGTGCTCTATGGCACCGTACCAGAGCGAACCATTGTTCAGATTGCCAGAACGTTACGTGATCGTTTGGAAAGTTTCCGTCAGATTCTTGAGGTTGAAATCGCAGGAGATCGCGAAGACATCGTGGAGATAGTTGTCGATCCGCTATTGATGGAAAGCTACGGTCTCGATCAAGCGGATATCTATAATTTAATTGCCTTGAATAACCGAGTTGTGGCAGCGGGGTTTGTCGATACTGGGTATGGACGCTTTTCGGTAAAAGTCCCATCGGTTTTTGATTCACTGAAAGATGTGCTTGAACTACCGATCAAGGTGAATGGCAAAGAGGTGATCACTTTTGGCGATGTGGCGACAGTACGACGTGCATTTCGCGATCCTGAAAGTTTTGCTCGTTTAGATGGCGAATCTGCCATCGTTTTGGACGTAAAAAAACGGGCAGGGGAAAACATCATTGAAACGGTTGAGCTGGTAAAAGAAGTACTGGCTCAGGGACAGAAGCGCGCCGAGTGGCCCGACAATTTGCAAGTTAAATACACTTGGGATCAATCCGACGATGTCAAATTGATGCTCAGTGATCTACAAAACAATATCTTATCCGCAATTATCCTCGTAGTTATCGTCATTATTGCCATATTGGGGGTTAGGACCGCGCTTCTCGTGGGGATTTCTATTCCAGGATCGTTCTTGACTGGGTTGTTGGTGTTATCGGTATTTGGGCTGACGGTCAATATCGTCGTACTGTTTGCTTTAATTATGGCAGTAGGCATGTTGGTGGATGGTGCCATTGTGGTGACAGAGTTTGCAGATCGGCGCATGCAAGAAGGAACGCCACGTAAAGAAGCCTATCGAGATGCAGCAAAGCGAATGGCCTGGCCTATTACCGCATCCACAGCAACCACATTGGCTGCGTTTGCTCCGTTACTTTTCTGGCCAGACATTACTGGTGAGTTCATGAAGTACTTACCACTTACTTTAATTGCTACTTTGGCCGCTTCGCTGATGATGGCTTTATTGTTCGTTCCTGTCATCGGTGGGATCATTGGCAAGCCTCAAGTAGTCAATCAGAAAGCTCAGCGAGAAATGGTAGAGCTGCATAACGGCAACTTTGAAAAAGCGACAGGCATTACCAAGCTTTATTACCAGACTCTGTCGGTAGCGATTCGTCATCCATGGAAAGTCTTACTCAGCGCGATACTGCTAGCGGCAGGTGTCGGCTTCACTTACAACAAAGCTGGCTTGGGTGCAGAGTTTTTCCCTGAGGTGGACCCTGCCTTTTTTACCGTTAAAGTTCGTTCTTATGGTGACCTGTCTATTCACGAAAAAGATGTTGTTATGCGCGAAATCGAGAAGGTGATGCTCGGTCATGACGAGTTTGAAAGTGTCTACACGCGCACAGGATCGAGCGATAATGGGGACGAGATTGGCCAGATTCAAATAACGCCTGTGGATTGGCAGTATCGACGCAAAGTGAAAACCATTATTGAGGAACTAAAAGAGACGACAGACCGCTTTTATGGTGTTGAACTTGAGTATAAATTCCCGGACGCAGGACCGCCTGTCGAGCATGATCTCGTGATTGAAGTGTCATCACGAAATTTGAGTGTTAGTGCGTTAGATGAAGCAGCCAAAAAAGTACGACATTGGGCTGATGGTAATCCTGCACTGACCAACTTGAGTGATACCACTAATAAGGAAGGGATTGATTGGCAAATTGATATCCAGCGAGATGACGCCTCTCGCTTTGCAGCGGATGCTACTTTAGTCGGGAATACCGTCCAGTTTGTTACGAACGGCTTGAAAATAGGCGATTATTTGCCCGATGATGCGGATGAAGAAGTCGATATTTTGGTGCGCTATCCGCAAGATAAGCGCGACATAGGTCGATTTGATCAACTGAGAGTGAAAACGGCAGCTGGTCTGGTACCGATTACGAATTTTGCTCAAATCAAACCAGATCATAAGCAAGACACTATTCGTCGGGTCGACGGTCATCGAGTTATCAATATTAAAGCGGATATGGTGGAAGGTTACAATTTGGCGCTTGAGTTACCTAAGATTGCCGCTGGAATGGAACAGCTCGACTTACCGGAAGGTATTGAATATAAGATTCGGGGTCAAAATGAAGAGCAGGAAAACTCATCAGCATTCTTGCAAAATGCTTTTATTGTCGCGCTTGGTGTCATGGCTTTGATTTTAATTACGCAGTTTAATAGCTTTTATCAAGCTTTCTTAATCCTTAGTGCAGTGCTGTTTTCTACCGTTGGTGTCTTCGCTGGGTTACTTATTTTCCAAAAGCCATTTGGCATCATTATGTCGGGAATTGGAGTGATTGCGTTGGCTGGTATCGTGGTAAACAATAATATTGTTTTAATCGATACTTATAATCAGATGCGTAAACGTGGTTTAGAAAAATCTGAGGCTATTTTGCGTACGGGTGTGCAGCGTTTAAGACCCGTTTTACTTACTACGGTGACCACCATATTAGGCTTATTGCCAATGGTGTTAGAAATGAACATCGACTTAGTTAATCAGAAAGTGGAGTTTGGCGCACCAAGCACTCAATGGTGGTCTCAGCTTGCGACCGCTGTCGCGGGTGGTTTGGCGTTTGCGACTTTGCTAACGTTAGTTCTGACACCGTGTTTGCTTATGCTCGGGAGAGAGCATCACTCCGAACAGTAAGCTTTATCGTGATGATATCGACAAAACAAAAAGGCAGCTTCGCTGCCCTTTTCAATACTTGGCTTACTTCATTGCTAGCAGTTTGCTGTAGCGTTCAAGCTTGTCCATGCTAATTTTCGCGTTTGCCATGAAAGTTTGTCTCGCTTTGCCTGTCAGGGATTTAGATTGTGGCAAATTCACCGTGCGCGGGTTTTTATGGACACCATTCACAAGGAACTCATAGTGCAGGTGAGGGCCAGTTACACGGCCAGTTCCGCCAAGCGTACCAATGGTTTGGCCTTGCTTAACGCGTTGACCAGCTCGTACAGTACGTTTGGTTAAGTGCAGGTACTTGGTAATGTAAGTATTGCTATGTTTAATGAAAACGTAGTTACCATTAAATTTGTTGTAAGACGATTTTTGAACAACGCCATCACCAGCCGCCCAAATCGGGGTGCCCACTGGTGCCGCATAGTCCGTGCCTCTATGAGGACGAACGCGTCCCGTCACTGGATGTAAGCGGCGTGGGTTGAAATTAGACGAAACTCGACGGAAGTCCAACGGCGCGCGTAAGAATGCTTTTTTCATTGCACGCCCATTTTCGTCGTAATACTTGCCACTTTTCTGATCCAATATTGCGGTAAAGGTATCGCCTTGGTTTTTAAAGATCGCAGCAATGATTTTTCCACGGCCGATTACTTCACCTTCTACCACTTCCTCTTGGTAAAGTACTCGGAAGCTGTCGTTTTTACGAATATCTAAAGCAAAGTCGATGTCCCAACCAAATATGCCAGCCAGTTCCATGATTTGGTTACCATTTAATCCAGAAGATATTCCTGCATTCCAAAAGTTTGATTTGATGGTGGCTTCAGCGTAGTTGTACTGGAAGTCGACTTCTTTTTTATCAACTTCAGAAACGTACTTGCCGTCTTTTAATGTGATACGAAAAGTCTCGAACGCGCTTAGTGTTCTTCTTAGCTGCACCAAGTTGTTATTTTCGTCAAAACCAAATTGCAATCGGTCACCAGGTCGAAGCCGAGTTAACTGTTTTTCCACTTCTTTGTCTGATGACACCAGTTCATGTAATAGACGAGCAGAAAGCCCTACGCGACTAAATAAGATGGCAGCACTCTCGCCATTTTTTACCTTGTATGTCTCCCAGCGCAGCACGGCGGGAACCGCAGGCGATGAACTATTTAGTGCACTGAGTTCGAGGGAAACTGGCACAGGATAATGTTGACCAACTTTTAATCGGCTCTGCTGCGGGTCTAGGTCTTGCGGATCAGGTAAAAAGAAGAGCGCGAAGATAATCAGCGCACTAAAAAAACCGATCAATACTTTGTGCAAGAGTGGAAGTCGGACAAAAATCGAATGCATGAGGTACTTGATTGCTAAATTAAACGGAAAAAGTGACAACTACCTAGTCTAACGTGTTTCAAAATGCATCGCTATTCAAGTAATATGTTCAGCTATTATATTTTTGCCAAATCTGTGGGAGTGAACAAGAATGGCGAGCATTGAAGCTGCACTAGCCGAGATTAAGCGCGGTGTTGAAGAGCTGATTCCAGAAGAAGAGCTAATCGCAAAACTAAAAGAAGACCGTCCTCTACGTATTAAATTGGGCGCTGATCCAACAGCACCTGACATTCACCTAGGCCATACGGTTATTTTCAATAAGCTTCGCTTGTTCCAAGAACTAGGTCATGAAGTGACGTTCCTAATCGGTGACTTCACTGCAATGGTTGGTGACCCAACAGGTAAAAACACAACTCGTCCACCGCTAAGTCGCGAAGACGTATTGCGTAACGCTGAAACGTACAAAGAGCAAGTGTTCAAAATTCTCGATCCTGCAAAGACTAAAATTCAGTTTAACTCTGAGTGGCTGTCTGAACTGGGCGCAGAAGGTATGATTCGCCTTGCGGCAAACCAAACCGTTGCTCGTATGCTAGAGCGTGACGACTTTAAAAAGCGTTACGCGGGTGGTCAGCCAATTGCTATTCATGAGTTCATGTACCCACTTCTACAAGGCTGGGACTCAGTAGCAATGGAAACGGATGTTGAATTAGGTGGTACAGACCAGAAGTTCAACCTTCTAATGGGTCGTGAACTGCAAAAGTCTCACGGTCAAAAACCTCAGGTTGTACTGATGATGCCGCTTCTAGTGGGCCTTGATGGCGAGAAGAAGATGTCTAAGTCAGCAAACAACTACATCGGTATCAGCGAAGCGCCAAGCGAAATGTTTGGTAAAATCATGTCTATTTCTGATGACCTAATGTGGAGCTACTACGAGCTGCTCTCTTTCCGTCCTCTGGAAGAGATTGCTCAATTCAAAGCTGATGTAGAAGCGGGCAAAAACCCTCGTGACATCAAAGTATTGCTAGCAAAAGAAATTATTGCTCGTTTCCACAGTGAAGCCGATGCCGATGCAGCAGAGCAAGAATTCGTAAACCGTTTTGCGAAGAACCAAATTCCTGATGAAATGCCAGAGTTTGACTTTGACGCAGGTCGCCCAGTGAGTAATCTGTTGAAAGAAGCAGGCTTATGTCCATCATCGTCAGATGCGATGCGCATGGTTAAGCAGGGCGCTGTGAAGATTGATGGTGAAAAAATTGCGGACAGCAAATTTGCTCCAGAAGCGGGTACTTACGTGTTCCAAGTAGGCAAACGTAAATTTGCTCGTATTACTATTCAGTAATTCATAATGACTGCAAATGAAAGCGTCCGAAGGGCGCTTTTTTTGTATGAAAATTTAGCAAAAACGGCAAAGTAAAACTTCCATACCTGATGAACTTTGCTACTATACTAGCGCTGCCAATAATGGCAGCGCTATTGGAGATTTACATGAACAATACCGACCATCCTCCCAGTCGTTGGGTGAGTAAGATTAAGGGAGCGAAATAGCCCGCTTCGGTATTGGCGATCTCCGCCTTACCTAAGTGGTGAGGCATCTTTTCTAATTTTCTTCTCGTTATTTCCTTCATACATTCTGAATAGACAGTGCATTCGCATTGGTTTTCTCTGTGCATCTTATTTGTTGTCTGACTTTTAGCGTGCAAGAGTGGCTTTTCATGCTTTGTCGATGGTCGTTACCAATGCCAATCGGGAGATTCGCCATGACGGTAATGAACAACACTTTTATTGAAACAACACCAAACTTTTCTGAAGTAGAAATTGGTGCTGCTCGCAATGCATTCTTGCAGTACGAGCAAGAGCAACAAGTCCATTTGCTTACGGTTATGCCGATTGATGAGGCTGTAGGTATTTTACAGCATTGCTCTGTCGGCTATGTGAATAGTCTTATTGCTCAACTTGAGCAAGCAGGTCATGACAAACGCGCACGTCATTATGCTCACCAACTGGGTCTGCATATGTCTGAAGTTGATACACCCGATGGTTATTTATCAACTAGTGTTTTAGGGCATGTAAAACAGCGTATTGGATGGATCATTGCGCTGGCTCTTTTAGGGATAGTGTCAGGCTTGATCATCGCTCAGTATGAGGACACCCTTAGTCAGCTTGTTTTACTTGCAGTGTACATGCCAGTGATTGCAGCTGCTGGTGGTAACACAGGAACACAAGCAGCAACTTTGGTGATTCGTGCTCTTGCTACTGGAGAGTTAAAAAAACGCCAATGGTTAGAAGTTTTGTGGAAAGAGAGCCGAGTCGCTCTATTTATTGCGCTAGCGATTGCTATCGTGATGATTGGACGCATTATGTTATTTAGTGCAGGACAATCAACAGGAGGCTTTGAACTGACCGATATCGCACTGGCAATAGCAGTTGCGCTGTTCATTCAAGTCACCATTTCTACAACATTGGGCGGGCTGTTGCCAATTATTGCACGAGCTTGCAAGTTGGACCCAGCCGTATTGGTGAGTCCAGTTCTTGCGTCTATCGTCGATATTTCAGGAATGTGGATTTACTTTAACGTGGTGAACTATTTCTTAGGTATTGCCTGACTAAAGTTCACAATGTCATTGTAAAAAAGCTGCTCAAAATGTGTAATCGGGGCGATGACAGGTGTGTTGTCGTCCCGTTTTTCTGGGAAGTAGTCTGAAACAAACTGAACAAAAATGGTGTTAGGTTGACCATTTTTATCCAAGCCATATCCAGCCATATTGTAAGTCCCGTAGATAGAGCCACTTTTCGCGATCAGCTGTCCTTTAATTGGAAGTTTTCGCATACTTTGTCGGTACTTTAATGTGCCGGATTCACCTGATTTCGGCATGATGGCAATCAATTTGAGTTCGTTTTCATGCTTCCAAATATAGCGCAGCATTTCAGCCATCTTGGTCGCGGAGATCCGGTTATTTCGCGAAAGTCCTGAGCCGTCTTCTAGGCGCGCATTACGAATATCAATACCAGTGTTGGCGAAAATGATCTGCTTGATCGCTTCTGTCCCGTTAGTAAAACTGCCTGGCTGAACGAAAAATTTAGCGCCAAGTGTTTTGGTTAATGTGTCGGCAATTAAGTTGTCAGAGTTTTTGAGCATATCTTCGAGAATGTCTGGTAAGGCTTTTGATTGATGCATTGCGATGAGCTTTCGCTGCTTTTCTGGCGCCGTACCGACCCTAATCTTTCCCGATACCCCAATGTTGAGCTCCTTGAGCAAAGCCGCCAACCTTTGACTGGTGTAACGCTCAGGGTCTTGAACCGCAAATTTCAGTGGCAATGGTTTGTCTCTTTCAACCAAGCACCCTGTTAGCTTGTAGTTGTTATCGGGATTTGCAACTAAACCTAAGTCACAATGACGACTTTTCTTAATGGTTTTAGAAACTGTTTCTACGGTACTTGTGACACGAATAGGTTGATGCTCTGGTACGTAGACCCGCGTTCCACCATCTTTTTGTGTATAGATAGAGGCTTGTACACAGTTGTTATTGAGTGTGATGGTCGATGCCGGAGCGCTGTAGCAAACTCCCAAGATATCCCACGGCCAGCCCACCGCACGGTTATAACCAGTGAATGCGCTGTTATCGAGCCATAGGTCACCGTTAATCCGTTTTAAGCCATTTTTCTTAGCTAGAGTGAGAAGTGATTTTAAGTCGTTGGTTTGGAGTGTTGGGTCGCCGACAAAGTAAATCACTGTATCTGAGTTCGACGTTTCCAGCTTGGTTCGAAACCGGAAGTTATCACCCAGTTCTAGCTTTGCGGCTAATGCGGTGACGATTTTTAATGTACTCGCTGGTGGGAACAGTTGTTCGGTAGGATGAACACCGTCAAGCTCAGCATTTTCACTGAGTTTTTCCGCAACTAAACTGATGCGGGCGCCTTCAGGCAACACCTCTTGATGAGGGTACGCTTGTGAAAAAGCAGAAAGTAATGAAGAGAATATGAGCAAGGGCCAACGTAAACGCATAATGATACTTTCTAAGGTGAGTTATGTGATTGAGTATACGCAAGTCCTTTCAATATGCTAGGTAACTAAAGAAATGCTTCAAATGTCTTCATGAATGAGACACGAGAGAAAGGCGCGCTGCTTAAAATGAAGTATAAAAAATGCCCGCTTAAAGCGGGCATTCGATATTCTAGTCAAAGACCGGAATTAGAAGTCGTAACGTAGACCTAGAGCTAGCTCGTCTTCAGCATCGATCTTAGTTGCAACTGTTTTGCTCGTGTCAGTTGAACCAAACTTGTCACCTGCATCAATCAGGTTGAAGTTGTAAGAAATGTAACCACGGAAGTTAGGCTTGAAGTAGTAAGAAGCATCAACAGCGAAGTTGTTTGCAGAAGTTTCGTTGTTAGTTTCTGCATTGTTGTATGATGTTGTAAATACTGTTTGGCCTAGAGTGTAAGCACCCGCTAGCTCGTAACCAGTGTAATCAACTGTGTTACTGTTGTTTGAATCTTCCATTTTCTCGCCGTCAGTGAATACACCAGCGAAGTAAAGATCAGACATTGTGTAAGATGCAGCTAGCATGTACTCGTTAGCTTTGTCTTGATCTGCGTAACCAGCACCTAGCTCAAGACCAGTGTCAGCTAGAGCGTAGATTGCAGATAGAGAGTAACCGTCTTGTTTGTTGTCGTAGTACTCACCAGTGTTTTTGTTTTCCATACGATCAGCGAAGCGGTAGCTTGCTTTTACGCTTAGGTTTTCAAACTGGCCTTTGTAAGCCATCATGTTGTCTGTACGGTCTGATACAGCTAGTTTGTCTGCTGCAGAGTTACCGTGGTAAGCCATGATATCTGTGAAGTCAGTGATAACGCCTAGTGCACCTTCAGTTTTACCGTATGCGAACTCACCGTAAGCACCGCCAAGACCAGCGTAAGCAAGACGAGTTTCTAGATCGCTCTTGTCGTCGCCGTCTACAGTACCGTTTTGAGCAGTCTCAAATTCACCTTCCCAGAAACCAACACCGTATAGGTTGTCATTGATTTCTTGTTTACCAAGGAAGTTTAGACGGATGCGAGATTTGTCTTGAGCGTCGCCATCTTTCATAGATAGACGTGCTTCAGCACGGCCGCCCATTTCTAGAGAAGTACCGTCTTGGTTGTAAAGTTCAGCTGCGTTTACGCCAGTTGCCATAGCTGCTGCAGATACAGAAAGAGCAATTAGAGTCTTTTTCATCTTATTTGTCCTAGTTAGCTGTCCATAATCATTGTTGTATGGGGGAGAGGTGATCTCTCACAAGTTGTTGGTCCAAAATTGGCTAATTGAGCGATATAGTTCGCACTTGTAAGCCATTGATCTAACAACTCGCTGGACATGTTTTACTGCTAAAGTTTCCGTATGAGTTAGTAAAATGATATAAATCCCACTGATGAACACTGTTCAATTGTGCGTTGTTTTTATTTAAATTACTGTTTTTGATTGAAATTATTGGCAATGACATTGGCCTGACATTGATTAGTTTTTATCTTTTTTGAGGTTTTTGGTGTAATGAACAGTGTTGTTTTTCAATAAATTGAGAAGGTGATTCGCCCTAGAACCGCTCTAAAAGTGAGTTATATCATTATGCCGAAAAGGCATAGTCTTGCTGTCTTTCGAATTAAGATGATTTCGTCCGGGAGTTTGTTTACACTAAACGAAATACATCTTTAAGCGCACTACCCAGTCCTATGACAGGGTGGGCTTTTTTTGTCCAAAGACCCATTTGGGCTTGAGGTTATAAAATGGAAAAAGTTCCAATGACACTACGTGGCGAGCAAAAGCTACGTGCAGAACTCGATCGTCTACTTAAACTACGTCCTCAGATCTCAGAGGCAATTGCTGAAGCTCGTGAGCTAGGTGATTTAAAAGAGAATGCTGAATATCACGCCGCTCGTGAAGAGCAGGGCATTTGTGAAGCACAAATCCGTGACATTGAATACAAACTGTCAGTTGCTCAAGTTATTGATGTAACGAAGATGGATAACACGGGTAAAGTTATTTTTGGTTCAACCGTAACCTTGATTGATATCGACACCGAAGAAGAAAAAACGTACCAAATCGTTGGTGATGACGAAGCCGATATCAAAGCAGGTCGCATTTCAGTGAGCTCACCTATTGCTCGTGGCCTGATTGGTAAGATGGAAGGCGATGAAGTTGCTATTCAAACTCCGGGTGGCGCGAAAGACTTCGAAATTGACCGAGTAGAATATATCTAAGTCGTTTGGAGTAGCATTACTACTCTGATAAAACGCAAAAAGGTCGCCTCAGGCGACCTTTTTTCTTCAGCAACGTAAGTAGAGTTACTTACGAGGGATTTCGATTTTACGCTCTTCAGACTGGCGGTATAGCACAAGCACTTTACCAATAGTCTGAACTTTTTCAGCGCCCGTCTCACGTACGATAGCGTCGATGATTAGCTGTTTTGTTTCACGATCTTCCGAAGCAACTTTTACTTTGATAAGTTCGTGATGGTTAAGAGCGATTTCAATTTCTGCTAGCACGGCTTCTGTAAGTCCATTTGCGCCCATTAGCACAACAGGTTTTAAACTGTGAGCTAGGCCTTTAAGGTGCTGCTTTTGTTTGGTGCTTAGGTTCATTACGCGGCCAATTTTCTTTAAAATAAGGGTTGAAAAAAGCTATTTTAACGCCATCTATTGCTGAAGACTATAATTTATTGAGTAATAGGTAGCGCCTATTAAAACAATAGCTCCAATTTGTGCCTTGTTGGGATTAAAATGAGTAAACAAAAACATTCGGCTAGTTCTGGTCGTTGGTTGAAAGAACACTTTGATGATAAATACGCGAATGAAGCCCGAAAAAAAGGCTACCGCTCACGTGCTTATTTCAAGATCGATGAGATTCAAACGAAAGATAAATTGTTAAAGCCTGGAATGACAGTCGTCGACTTGGGGGCTGCGCCGGGCGGATGGTCTCAATATGCTGCTAAGATAGTAGGGGACAGTGGTCAGATCATCGCGTGTGACTTGCTTCCTATGGACCCGATTGCTGGCGTTAGCTTTTTACAAGGCGACTTTCGTGATGATGCAGTATTGGAAGCTTTGCTAGAAAGGATCCAACCTTCCATGGTAGACGTAGTAATGTCTGATATGGCGCCTAACATCGCGGGAAACAATTCTGTTGATCAACCTCGCGCTATGTATTTAGTTGAATTAGCTTTAGATATGTGTCGACAAGTTCTAGCGCCTAATGGTAGCTTTGTCGTAAAGGTTTTCCAAGGGGAAGGCTTCGATCAGTATGTGAAAGAAGTCCGAGACATGTTTAAAGCCGTAAAAATTAGAAAACCAGACTCATCGCGAGCTCGCTCTCGAGAGGTCTTCGTCGTAGCCACTGGTTACAAAGGTTAACCATTTTGCTCTCTTGAGAGCGTGTTAACACTATAGCTACAGTTAATGAACTGTAGTACCCTACCTTTAATTACAATTAGTTATCGAGAGGCTTACACCTTGAGTGACATGGCAAAAAATTTAATTCTGTGGCTTGTTATCGCCGTCGTATTGATGTCGGTATTCCAGAGCTTTGGCCCTGGAGAAAGCAATGGCAGAACCGTGGATTACACCACGTTTGTACAGGAAGTTGGCCAAGGCCAGATTCAAGAAGCAACTTTTAAAGACGGTGAAATTAGCTTTGTTCGTCGTGGCGGCGGTGCCAAAATGGTCACTTACATGCCAGTGTATGACCAAAAGCTTCTAGATGACCTAATTAACCAAAACGTGAAAGTACAAGGCACGCCTCCAGAAGAGCAAAGCTTGCTTGGTACTATCTTCATCTCTTGGTTCCCAATGATCTTACTGATTGGTGTATGGATTTTCTTCATGCGTCAAATGCAAGGCGGCGGTGGTAAAGGCGCCATGTCTTTTGGTAAGAGCAAAGCTCGAATGATGAGCGAAGAACAAATCAAGACAACTTTTGCTGACGTTGCTGGTTGTGACGAAGCAAAAGAAGACGTGAAAGAACTGGTGGACTACCTACGCGATCCAAGCCGCTTCCAAAAACTGGGCGGTAAGATTCCAACGGGTGTTCTAATGGTTGGTCCTCCTGGTACGGGTAAAACGCTTCTAGCGAAAGCCATTGCCGGTGAGGCGAAAGTACCATTCTTTACTATCTCTGGTTCTGATTTCGTAGAGATGTTCGTTGGTGTTGGTGCATCTCGTGTGCGTGACATGTTTGAACAAGCAAAGAAAGCCGCACCTTGTATCATCTTTATCGATGAGATCGATGCGGTAGGTCGTCAACGTGGCGCAGGTGTTGGTGGTGGTCATGATGAACGTGAACAAACACTAAACCAAATGCTCGTTGAGATGGATGGTTTCGAAGGTAACGAAGGTATTATCGTTATCGCTGCGACTAACCGTCCTGATGTGTTGGACCCTGCGTTACTGCGTCCTGGTCGTTTTGACCGCCAAGTGGTAGTTGGTCTTCCAGATGTACGTGGCCGTGAACAGATCCTAAAAGTTCACATGCGTAAGGTCCCTCTAGCGGGTGATGTAGAGCCTTCTCTCATCGCGCGTGGTACTCCAGGCTTCTCTGGTGCTGACCTAGCAAACTTAGTTAACGAAGCAGCCCTGTTTGCTGCGCGCGGTAACAAGCGCAACGTTTCTATGGTTGAGTTTGAACTGGCGAAAGACAAAATCATGATGGGTGCTGAGCGCCGTTCAATGGTGATGTCTGAGGAAGTTAAAGAGTCAACCGCATACCACGAAGCGGGTCACGCGATTGTTGGTCGCTTGGTTCCTGAACACGATCCAGTGTACAAAGTGTCTATCATTCCACGTGGTCGTGCGTTGGGTGTAACAATGTACCTTCCAGAGCAGGACCGCGTGAGTATGTCTCGCCAACACCTAGAATCAATGATTTCTAGCTTGTACGGTGGTCGTTTAGCAGAAGAACTTATCTACGGTGCTGACAAAGTATCAACCGGTGCTTCTAATGATATCGAGCGCGCAACAGATATTGCTCGTAAGATGGTTACTCAATGGGGTTTCTCTGAAAAGCTTGGCCCTCTGCTGTATGCAGAAGATGAAGGCGAAGTGTTCTTAGGACGTAGTGTAACTCAGACTAAACATGTGTCTGACGATACAGCGAAGTTGATTGATGACGAAGTTCGTCAGATCATTGACCGCAACTACGATCGTGCGAAGAAGATTCTTCAAGAGAACATGGATATCATGCATGCGATGAAAGATGCGCTGATGAAGTATGAAACCATTGATGCTCGCCAGATTGATGACTTAATGGAGCGCAAAGCTGAAATTCGTGAGCCTGCGGGCTGGAGTGATAACTCAGCAAGCAAACCAGAAGACAGCGACAAGCCTCAAGCAAAGCAAGAAGTTAAAGAAGAAGCAACGGAGACTGCGAAAGATGCAGAACAGCCTAGCTCTTCTGAAACAACTTCTAACGAAGCGCCTGAAAAGAAAGACTCTGAATAAAGAGTATCGATAATATTAAACCCCGAGTTATCTCGGGGTTTTTGTGTTTATGATGATGATTACAGCAAATAACAAATCTTTGGACCTTTCGCGTCCACATGTCATGGCCATTCTAAATGTGACACCGGATTCCTTTTCGGATGGCGGTAAATACAACTCAATTGAACTTGCTCTTGCTCAAGTTGATAAAATGATAAAGGCTGGTGTAAGTATTGTTGATGTTGGTGGTGAATCGACAAGACCTGGTGCACCGGATGTGTCTTTGGAAGAAGAGCTTAGGCGTGTTGTCCCAGTAATCAAAGCCATTCGTGAAAAGTATGATGTGTGGATTTCCGTTGACACCAGTAAAGCAGAAGTGATGCGTCAAGCAATTGATGCTGGGGCTGATTTGATCAATGACATCCGCTCGCTGCAAGAGCCAGGTGCTCTGGAAGTCGCAGCAGAAGCAAACCTTCCAATTTGTCTGATGCATATGAAAGGTCAGCCTAGGACCATGCAAGTTGACCCTCATTATGATGATTTAATGGGGGACGTGTCGGCTTTTCTAGAAGAACGTATCGCGGCGTGTGAAGCAGCAGGGATTGATAAATCTCAACTGATTCTCGATCCTGGGTTTGGCTTTGGCAAAACAATCGAACACAATTATCATATGCTTGCTCATCTTGAAAAGTTTCATGAATTCGGCCTGCCTATTTTGGCTGGCATGTCTCGTAAATCCATGATCTTCAAACTGTTAGACAAGCCAGCGGCAGAGTGTACGAACGCAAGTGTCGTTTGTGCTACGATTGCCGCGATGAAAGGCGCGCAGATCATTCGCGTGCATGACTTTGAAGAGACATTCGAAGCGATGAAAGTTGTTGAGATGACGAAAAACAATATTTAAAAATAATAAAGGAAAGTTTATGTCGAATGAAAGACGTTACTTTGGTACTGACGGTGTGCGCGGTAAAGTAGGACAATACCCAATCACTCCAGACTTCGTACTTAAGCTTGGCTGGGCTGCTGGTCGTGTACTAGCGAAACAAGGCACAAAGAAAGTTATCATAGGTAAAGATACACGTATTTCAGGTTATATGCTTGAATCTGCACTAGAGGCTGGCCTTGCAGCTGCGGGACTTAAAGCAACATTTACTGGTCCCATGCCAACTCCAGCTGTGGCATATTTAACTCAGACTTTCCGTGCCGAGGCTGGTATTGTGATTTCTGCATCACATAACCCATATTACGACAACGGCATTAAATTCTTTTCTTCTGAGGGTACTAAGCTACCTGACGATATTGAATTGGCGATTGAAGCAGAGTTAGATAAAGAAATTGAATGTGTGGAGTCTGCTGAGCTTGGTAAAGCAACCCGCCTAAATGATGCAGCTGGTCGTTACATCGAATTCTGTAAGAGTACTTTCCCATCTGAGTTGAGCCTTGCGAACTTTAAGATCGTAGTAGACTGTGCGCACGGTGCAACGTACCACATCGCTCCAAATGTTTTCAAAGAACTTGGGGCAGAAGTTATCGCTATGGGCGTAGAGCCTAACGGCATCAACATTAATGAAAAAGTGGGCGCAACAGACGTACGAGCTCTTCAACAGCGTGTTGTTGAAGAGCAAGCGCATCTTGGTCTCGCATTTGATGGTGATGGTGACCGCATCATTATGGTCGACCACCTAGGTAACAAAGTTGATGGTGACCAAATTGCTTATATCATCGCTCGTGATGCACTTCGTCGTGGTGAGCTAAAGGGTGGTGTTGTTGGTACACTAATGACTAACTTGGGTATGGAAAATGGTTTAAAGCAGCTAGGCATTCCGTTTGTACGTGCTGCTGTTGGTGACCGTTATGTCATGGAGCAACTGCTAGAAAAAGGTTGGAAAATTGGTGCTGAAAACTCAGGCCATGTGATCTTATTAGATAAAGTCACAACCGGCGATGCGATTGTTGCTGCACTTCAAGTACTTGCTTCTGTAATTGGCAGCGATATGTCTTTATATGAACTATCGCAAGGAATGACACTATATCCTCAGGTTTTAGAAAATGTCCGTTTCTCAGGAGAAAGTAACCCTCTTGAAGCTACAGCTGTATTAAACGCTGTCGCTGAAGTAGAGGCGACACTTGGTGATAAAGGGCGTGTACTGCTGCGTAAGTCTGGCACTGAGCCTTTGATCCGCGTTATGGTGGAAGGCGAAGATGGTGAACTAGTTCAACACTCAGCATTGAAAATCGCTGAGGCTGTTAAAGCAAGTTGTTAATCATTGCGTTAAAGCATGTCTTGAATGAAAAGGGCATCTTTTGCCCTTTTTTTGAGCGCTTAACGCATTGGCATTGATTTTTTACTAATTTTCCCTTGTCAGCGTTACTGGCTTTCGCTAGTATTGCTCCGCCTCCCGTTAGGAGGTCGCTAGCCTTGTTCATAATGATTTATTCTTTTGAACGGCGCTGGCTCAACAATTTGGAACATAGGTGGAAAAAATGTTTTCAGTTCTACTTGTGATTTACCTGTTGGCAGCGCTTGGTGTGATTGGCCTTGTGTTGATTCAACAAGGTAAAGGCGCAGATATGGGAGCCTCGTTCGGTGCTGGTGCTTCAAACACAGTGTTTGGTGCTGGCGGCTCAGGTAATTTCTTAACCCGAACAACTGCTATTTTAGCAACCGTATTCTTTATCGTTAGCTTGTTACTTGGTCGTATGTCTACGCACCAGACTGAATCACAATGGGTAGACCCAACGTTAGGTCAACCAGTTGTTGAACAAGTTAAGGATGCAGCGAGTGAAGTTCCTGCCCCAGCGGGTGATGAAATTCCTCAATAAGCTGTAAGGTTTTGATGCCGAGATGGTGAAATTGGTAGACACGCTAGCATGAGGTGCTAGTGCCTTAGGTGTGAGGGTTCGAGTCCCTCTCTCGGCACCATGTATTTACAAACTTGTAAATCACTTGTTTGCGAGTATAATGCTCAGCAAGTCGGACGCGGGGTGGAGCAGCTTGGTAGCTCGTCGGGCTCATAACCCGAAGGTCGTCGGTTCAAATCCGGCCCCCGCAACCAATCTCTTTCTTTAAAAGGAAATCGTAGATTGGCAAGTTTGCGTAGTGCTAACCACACTACGAGTTAAGAAAAGCAATTGTTGGCTATTCTTAACGTATCAGGGTCCAGCAGCATAAAACCCCGACTATCGGGGTTTTTTGTTATCTGAGCTTTTTGAAATAGCTCAGATACTGCTTGGTTTTTTGATTGGGCTCTGAGCCCTTTTTTTGTTTCTGGAGTGGTTAAATGACTGGTTTAGAAAGACAACTTACTGAAATGCTTGACGCGCCAGTAGCGGCATCAGGTTATGAGTTAGTTGGATTAGAATTCATTCGTGCAGGCGCGCACTCAACGTTACGTATCTACATTGACCATGAAAATGGTATTAACGTAGACGACTGTGCAGAAGTTAGCCACCAAGTTAGTGCAGTTTTAGACGTTGAAGATCCAATTTCTGTTGCTTACAGCCTAGAAGTGTCTTCTCCAGGTTTAGAAAGACCACTTTTTAAAGCAGCACATTACGAGCAATTTATTGGTCACGAGGTCAGCATCGTATTGAAAATGGCTGTAGCAAACCGTCGTAAGTGGAAAGGTATTATCCACGGTGTTGATGGCGAAACAGTGACAATTACTGTAGACGGTCAGCAAGAAGAGTTTGCTCTAAGTAACATTTCCAAAGCTAACCTGATCCCTAAATTTTAGTTCCCTAAAAAAGTTTAAGCTTAGAGGCTAAATACAATGAGTAAAGAAATTTTAGCGGTAGCAGAAGCGGTATCGAACGAAAAAGCGGTACCTCGTGAGCGTATCTTTGAGGCTCTTGAGATTGCTCTAGCAACTTCTACAAAGAAAAAATACGAAATCGAAATCGACGTACGTGTTGCCATTGACCGTAAAACCGGTGAGTTTGTAACTTACCGCCGTTGGTTAGTTGTTGATGACGTTGAGAACCCTACAAAAGAGATCTCACTAGAAGCAGCGCAATACGAAGATGACTCAATCGAGCTTGGCGACTACGTAGAAGACGAAATCGAATCAGTAACGTTTGACCGTATTACGACTCAAACTGCTAAGCAAGTTATCGTACAAAAAGTTCGTGAAGCTGAGCGCGCACAAATCGTTGAACAGTTCATCGACAATGAAGGTGATCTAATCACTGGTGTCGTGAAAAAAGTAAACCGTGACACAATCGTGCTTGATCTTGGTAATAACGCTGAAGCGGTAATCCTGCGTGATGACCAACTTCCTCGTGAAAACTTCCGTCCAGGCGACCGTGTACGTGGCCTTCTTTACAAAGTCGCGCCTGAAGCACGTGGTTTCCAATTGTTCATCACTCGTTCTAAGCCAGAAATGTTGGCAGAACTGTTCCGTGTTGAAGTGCCTGAAATCGCAGAAGATATTATCGAGTTGAAAGGCGCGGCACGTGATCCTGGTTCTCGCGCTAAGATCGCTGTCAAAACAAATGACAAACGTATCGACCCTGTAGGTGCGTGTGTTGGTATGCGTGGTGCACGTGTACAAGCTGTTTCTGGCGAACTTGGTGGGGAGCGTATCGATATTGTGCTTTGGGATGATAACCCAGCTCAATTCGTTATCAACGCAATGGCGCCAGCTGATGTTGCTTCTATCATCGTTGATGAGGATGCACACTCAATGGACATCGCAGTTGAAGCTGACAACCTAGCGCAAGCTATCGGTCGTAACGGTCAAAACGTGCGTCTAGCATCTCAACTAACAGGTTGGGAACTGAATGTTATGACAGTTGCTGATCTTCAGAAGAAACACGCTGAAGAATCACAAGCATCTATTGAAAACTTCATGAAGTACCTAGATATTGAAGAAGACTTCGCTCAACTTCTTGTTGAAGAAGGTTTCTCAACGCTAGAAGAAATCGCATACGTGCCAGTTAACGAGCTACTAGAAATCGATGGTTTGAATGAAGAACTAATCGAAGAGCTTCGTGGACGTGCAAAAGATGCACTAACGACGATCGCACTAGCACAAGAAGAGTCTTTTGAAGGTCTAGAACCAGCTGAGGACCTACTTGCACTTGAAGGTCTTGAGCGTGAGATGGCATTTAAATTGGCAGCGAAAGGTGTAGCGACACTGGAAGATCTTGCTGACCAAGGTATTGACGATTTAGAAGGTATCGAAGGCCTGACCGAAGAACGTGCAGGTGAGCTAATTATGGCCGCACGTAACATCTGTTGGTTCGGCGAAGAAGCATAATTTTCGGCAAGGAGGAAGCGGCATGACACAATTAACAGTTAAAGCACTGAGTGATGAGATTGGTACGCCAGTCGACCGCTTGATTGAACAACTTGCTGACGCTGGCATTAAAAAGGCGAGCTCTGACAATGTTACTGATGAAGAGAAGCAGAAGCTTCTCTCTCATTTAAAGAAAGAACACGGTGATAAATCAGGTGATTCAGAGCCGACTCGCCTTACGCTTCAGCGTAAAACTCGTAGTACACTTAGTGTGAACGCGGGTGGTGGTAAGAGTAAGAATGTTCAGGTTGAGGTGCGCAAAAAACGTACATACGTGAAGCGCAGCACAATTGAAGATGAAGCGAAACGTGAAGCTGAAGAAGCAGCACAACGTGAAGCAGAAGAAGCAGCAAAACGTGCAGCAGAAGAAGCTGCAAAACGTGAAGCTGAAGAAGCTGCGAAACGTGAAGCTGAAGAAGCTGCAAAACGTGAAGCGGAAGAAAAAGCGAAACGTGAAGCTGAAGAAAAAGCGAAGCGAGACGTAGATACGAATGCACAACGTAATGCTGAAGAAAAAGCAAAGCGTGATGCTGAAGAGAAAATTAAGCAAGAAGCAGCGCGAAAAGAGGCCGACGAGCTTAAACGTCGTCAGGAAGAAGAAGCTAAGCGTAAGGCTGAAGAGGAAAGTCAGCGCAAGCTTGAAGAAGCTCGCGAATTGGCTGAAAAGAATAAAGAGCGTTGGTCTGCTGCAGAAGAGAAAAAGGGTGATATGGAAGATACAGATTACCATGTAACGACTTCACAATACGCACGTGAAGCCGAAGATGAAGCAGATCGCAAAGTAGAAGGCGGTCGTCGTAAGAAGAAAAAAGCAGCTTCGGGTAAAGACGACCAAGCTCGCGGTGGCCGTAACAACCAACGTGGCGGTAGAGGTCGTAAGGGCAAACTTGCTAAGCCGACTTCAATGCAGCACGGGTTTGATAAGTCAGCAACGGTTGCTAAGCAAGACGTTGTAATTGGCGAAACGATCGTTCTATCAGAACTTGCTAACAAGATGTCGGTTAAAGCGACAGAAGTTATCAAAGTAATGATGAAGATGGGCGCTATGGCGACTATCAACCAAGTGATCGACCAAGAAACAGCACAACTTGTTGCTGAAGAAATGGGCCATAAAGTAGTTCTTCGTAAAGAGAACGAACTGGAAGAAGCGGTACTATCTGACCGTGACACTAACGCGGAAGCAGTTCCACGTGCTCCAGTTGTTACTATCATGGGTCACGTTGACCACGGTAAAACGTCAACACTTGACTACATCCGTCGCACACACGTTGCTTCTGGCGAAGCGGGTGGTATTACTCAGCACATTGGTGCGTACCACGTTGAAACAGACAACGGCATGATCACGTTCCTTGATACTCCTGGACACGCAGCGTTTACTGCAATGCGTGCTCGTGGTGCTCAAGCAACAGATATCGTTGTTCTTGTAGTTGCAGCAGACGATGGCGTAATGCCACAAACAGTAGAAGCGATTCAGCACGCGAAAGCGGCAGGCGTTCCTCTAATTGTTGCTGTGAACAAGATCGATAAAGAAGACGCGAACCCAGATAACGTTAAGAACGAGCTTGCTCAATACGACGTTATTCCTGAAGAGTGGGGCGGTGAGAACATGTTCGTTCACATCTCTGCTAAACAGGGTACAAACATCGATGGTCTTCTAGAAGCAATCCTTCTTCAGTCTGAAGTTCTTGAACTTACAGCTGTAGCTGAAGGCATGGCATCTGGTGTTGTTGTTGAATCTCGCCTAGATAAAGGTCGTGGTCCAGTTGCAACAGTACTTGTTCAATCAGGTACACTAAACAAAGGCGACATCGTTCTTTGTGGTCAAGAATACGGCCGTGTTCGTGCAATGCGTGATGAGCTAGGTAAAGAAATTACTTCGGCTGGCCCATCTATCCCTGTAGAGATCCTAGGTCTTTCAGGTGTACCATCTTCAGGTGATGAAGCAACAGTAGTTCGTGACGAGCGTAAAGCGCGTGAAGTAGCTAACTACCGTGCTGGTAAGTTCCGTGAAGTGAAACTTGCTCGTCAGCAGAAATCTAAACTAGAGAACATGTTCTCTAACATGACTGCTGGTGAAGTTGCTGAACTTAACGTTGTACTTAAAGCAGACGTTCAAGGTTCTGTAGAAGCAATCGCAGACTCACTAGTTAAGCTATCTACTGACGAAGTTAAAGTGAACATCGTTGGTTCTGGTGTTGGTGGTATTACGGAAACTGACGTAGTACTAGCGGAAGCTTCAAACGCAATCATCCTTGGCTTTAACGTTCGTGCAGATGCTTCTGCTCGCCGTGCTGTAGAAGCCGCAGCTGTTGACTTACGTTACTACTCAATCATTTACCAATTGATTGACGAAGTGAAACAAGCAATGGGCGGTATGCTTGCTCCAGAATTCAAGCAAGAGATCATTGGTCTTGCTGAAGTTCGTGACGTGTTTAAGTCACCGAAACTGGGTGCTATCGCTGGTTGTATGGTTACAGAAGGTGTGATCAAGCGTAACAACCCAATCCGTGTACTACGTGATAACGTTGTTATTTACGAAGGTGAACTAGAGTCACTACGTCGTTTCAAAGATGACGTTCAAGAAGTTAAGAATGGCTACGAATGTGGTATCGGCGTTAAGAACTACAATGATGTTCGCGTTGGTGACCAAATCGAAGTCTTCGAAATCGTTGAAATTAAACGTACTCTAGACTAATTGACTAAAATTACTAATATTGTCTTTGAAAGATAAGTAGTAATTGGTTGTTGAATACACCATGGGGGGCTGGCTTTGACCAACCCCCCATTCTTTCTATATAAGAGTAAAGATATGTCAAAAGAATTTAGCCGCACGCAGCGCGTTGCACAGCAGTTGCAAAAAGAACTAGCGATGATCCTTCAACGTGAAGTTCGTGACTCTCGCCTTGGCATGGTGACGATCTCAGACGTAGAAGTCTCTCGTGACCTAGCTTACGCAAAAGTATTTGTGACCTTCCTGTGTGTGGGTGAGCAAACACCAGAATCATGTCTAGCAGCGCTACGTGAGCACGAAGTGCACATTCGCATGATGTTAGGTAAGCGTATTCGTCTACGTTTAACGCCAGAAATCCGCTTCCACTATGACAATACGCTTGTTGAAGGTATGCGTATGTCTAACCTAGTGTCTGAAGTCGTTAGTTCAGACAAACAAAAGCAAAAAGATTCTGGTCGTGAGGACGAAGAATAATGGCTCGTCGTCGTAAAGGTCGTCCAATTAATGGCGTTATACTGTTGGACAAACCAACAGGCATCTCTTCCAATGATGCACTGCAAAAAGTAAAGCGAGTCTACTTTGCTGAGAAAGCAGGCCACACTGGAGCCTTGGACCCATTAGCGACAGGCATGCTGCCAATTTGCTTGGGTGAAGCGACAAAATTTTCTCAGTTTCTTCTTGATTCTGATAAACGCTACCGCGTGATCGCAAAGCTGGGTGAACGTACCAATACGTCTGACTCGGATGGTGAAGTTGTAGAGACACGTCCAGTCGATGTTACGTTAGACAAGCTAGAAGCGTGCATCGATCAGTTCCGTGGTGAATCTGATCAAGTGCCTTCCATGTTCTCTGCGTTGAAGTATCAAGGTAAACCCTTGTATGAATACGCTCGTAAAGGCATCGAAGTTCCGCGCGAATCTCGTAAGATCACGGTATATGAGATTGTTCTTCACCGTTTTGAAGGCGATGAAGTAGAGATGGAAGTGCACTGCTCTAAAGGTACCTATATTCGTACTATCGTTGATGATCTGGGCGAAATGTTAGGTTGTGGTGCGCACGTAACTATGCTTCGTCGTACTGGTGTTGCTAAATACCCTTACGAGAATATGGTAACACTTGAGCAACTAAATGAGTTGCTAGAGCAAGCTCACCGCGAGGAACGAGCGCCTCGAGAACTACTGGACCCACTGCTTTTGCCAATGGATACAGCGGTAGAAGACTTACCAGAAGTCAACTTGGTGCCTGAACTGGCGAATATGGTCCAACATGGGCAGCCCGTTCAAGTATTTGGTGCTCCGACTGAGGGCTCACTTCGCCTTACTATGGGTGAAGAACGCTTGTTTATTGGCGTTGGCGAAATGAACGAAGATGGCAAAATCGCTCCTAAGCGATTGGTCGTGTTCCGAGATGACGTTGCATCCAAGTAAATGATTGAAAATACCGACCTGAGTGTCGGTATTTTTATATTGCACGAGATAGGAAATTTCCCTATAATCCGCGCTTCGCGTAGCGGCTGAATCAGAGATTGGCTGCTACAACTTTAAACCTACTCTTATTAGGAGAGAATTATGTCTCTGAATGCAGAAACTAAAGCAGCAATCGTTGCAGAATACGCACAAGGCGAAGGCGACACTGGTTCACCAGAAGTTCAAGTAGCTCTACTTACAGCTTCTATCAACCACCTACAAGGTCACTTCAAAGCGCACAAAGGCGATCACCACAGCCGTCGTGGTCTTCTACGCATGGTTTCTCGTCGTCGTAAGCTTCTAGATTACCTAAAAGGTAAAAACCTAGCTCGCTACCAAGACCTAATCAAACGTCTAGGCCTACGTCGCTAATCAGCGACTGCATAGCAGTTTGTCTAAAAAGGGGCTTTATGCCCCTTTTTTGTTGCCTAAATTTAGCCAAATTAGACTTATGCCGTTATAATACTGGCGGCTAAACCTTGTAAGAGGTTTTCTCAAAAGCTCATAGCATTACAGTCAACCACGTCGACCAAAAGGTCGCGACTATTCAAAAGGAATTTCCGAGTTTCTTTTTACTAGTCGCGATTCGTAATGCCTTGAGTGTCAATTAACACATCTAAGATTTCTTTAAGCACTAAAGGAAGATTAGAAACAAGGAATAACAATGTTCGAAAAACCAGTTGTTAAAACGTTCCAGTACGGTAACCACACAGTTACTTTAGAAACTGGCGTTATTGCACGTCAAGCTACAGCAGCAGTTATGGTCACAATGGATGATACGTCTGTATTCGTATCTGTTGTAGGTAAAAAAGAAGCCGTTGCAGGTCAAGACTTCTTCCCACTAACGGTTAACTACCAAGAGCGTACTTACGCTGCGGGTAAAATTCCAGGCGGCTTCTTCAAACGTGAAGGTCGTCCTTCTGAAGGCGAAACGCTAACAGCTCGTCTAATCGACCGTCCAATCCGTCCGCTATTCCCAGACGCGTTTAAAAACGAAGTTCAGGTTATCGCGACAGTAATGTCTGTAAACCCAGATGTTCAGCCAGATATCGTTACAATGATCGGTACTTCTGCTGCTCTTGCTATCTCTGGCATTCCATTCAACGGCCCTATCGGTGCGGCGCGTGTTGGTCATATCGATGGTCAGCTTGTACTTAACCCTAGCCAAACTGAACTAGAAACTTCTAAGCTTGACCTTGTTGTTGCAGGTACAGAGTCAGCAGTACTGATGGTTGAGTCAGAAGCGGACAACCTAACTGAAGAAGAAATGCTAGCGGCGGTTGTTTATGGTCATGACCAACAACAAGTTGCTATTCAAGCTATCAACGAATTCAAAGCAGAAGTTGCAACTCCTGCTTGGGATTGGGTTGCTCCTGAAGAGAACACAGCGCTTAAAAATAAGATTGCTGATCTAGCAGAAGCTAAACTTGTTGAAGCTTACCAAATTACTGAGAAAATGGCTCGTTACGACCGCATCCATGAGATCGCTGCGGAAGTAAATGAAGTTCTTCTTGCTGAAGATCCTGAAGCAGACACAAAAGAAATCCACACTATCTTCCATGATCTAGAGAAGACAGTAGTACGTAGCCGTATTATTGCAGGTAACCCTCGTATCGATGGCCGTGAAAAAGACATGGTTCGTGCACTAGATGTACGTACTGGTGTTCTTCCTCGTACTCACGGTAGCGCGCTATTCACTCGTGGTGAAACTCAGGCGATCGTTACGGCAACGCTAGGTACTCAGCGTGATGCTCAAATCATCGATGAGCTAACTGGTGAGCGTAAAGATCACTTCCTACTGCACTACAACTTCCCTCCATACTGTGTAGGTGAAACTGGTTTTGTAGGTTCTCCTAAGCGTCGTGAAATCGGCCACGGTAAACTGGCGAAGCGTGGTATTGCTGCAGTAATGCCTTCTGTTGATGAGTTCCCATACACAGTACGTGTTGTATCGGAAATCACTGAATCTAACGGTTCATCTTCAATGGCTTCAGTATGTGGTACTTCTCTTGCGCTTATGGACGCAGGTGTACCAATCAAAGCATCTGTTGCTGGTATTGCAATGGGTCTTGTTAAAGAAGGTGACGATTTCGTTGTACTTTCTGACATCCTTGGCGATGAAGACCACCTAGGTGACATGGACTTTAAAGTAGCAGGTACTAACACTGGTATCACTGCACTTCAAATGGACATCAAGATCGAAGGCATCACTAAAGAAATCATGCAAATTGCGCTTAACCAAGCTCAAGGCGCACGTAAGCACATCCTATCTGTAATGGATGAAGCAATCTCTGGTGCTCGTGAAGACATCTCTGAATTTGCTCCGCGTATTCACACGATGAAGATCAGCGCTGAGAAGATCAAAGACGTTATCGGTAAAGGTGGTGCAGTTATCCGTGCTCTAACTGAAGAGACTGGTACAACTATCGAAATCGAAGACGACGGTACTATCAAGATTGCGGCAACTGAAGGCACTGCTGCGAAAGAAGCTATCCGCCGTATCGAAGAGATCACTGCTGAAGTTGAAGTGGGCCGTATCTACACAGGTAAAGTTGCACGTCTAGCAGACTTCGGTGCATTCGTAACGGTTCTTCCAGGCAAAGATGGTCTTGTACACATTTCTCAAATCGCAGAAAAACGCGTAGAGAAAGTGTCTGACTACCTAGCTGAAGGTCAAGAAGTTCAAGTTAAAGTTCTTGAAATCGACCGCCAAGGCCGTGTACGTCTAAGCATGAAAGAAGCGGTAGAAAAGCCAGCTGAAGAAGCTGCTGCTGAAGCACCAGCTGCTAAAGACGAGTAAGACAAAATGAGACTTTCAGCCTTTTATTAGATTAAGGGCCTGAAAGCATGTTATAAAAGGGGAGCATTTTCGCTCCCCTTTTTTGGTTTGTTTCGATGTATTAACCTCAAACGAGGTTATCGCCTATATTGCATTAAGAGAAATAAATCTTGAGCGGTCCAAACAGGAGTATCAATTAGTGAAATGGTTTCAAACCGCAATTTTATGTGTTGCTATCGCGCTGACCGGTTGTGCAAATACTTCTCAACAATCAGCACAAAAGTGGTTATATCCACCGATGGCGGTGCCACTTCAGCCTAGTGTTCAACAAGAAGTACAAATCGCGCGTCTCTCGCAGTTGCTACAACGTCCCGACCTTAGTGATGAAGTGCGCGCTAAAATGCATTATGAGCGCGGTAGCTACTACGACAGCGTTGGTTTACGTGATCTTGCCCGTTTGGACTTTAACCAGTCTTTGCAGTTGAATCCTGCTCAGCCGGACATCTTCAATCTTTTGGGAGTATACTTTACCCAAGTAGGAGAGTTTGATGCGGCATATGAAGCGTTTGACTCGACCATAGAGTTGGCTCCTGATAATACCTATGCTGAGCGCAACCGTGCGATTGCACTGTATTATGGTGGCCGAATCGATCTCGCTTTAGAAGATATGACCAAGCATTATCAAGAAATGCCAACGGATCCTTTTCGTTCATTATGGCTGTACATCATCGAAGCTGAGCAAAATCCAGAGCAAGCAAAAGCCAATCTTCAACAGCGTTATTTACGAGATCGTAGTGAAGAGTGGGGGTGGGTTCTTGTTGCTATCATCCTGCGAGACGTCTCGGACGAAGACGCGCTTAAAGCAATTATGGATGGAACGAGAGAGAACTATCGCCTAGCTGAACGATTGACGGAAACGTATTTCTACCTTGGAAAGCGTAATCAGCTTGAAGGTGATATCGCAAGTGCCATCTCACTTTATAAGCTCGCGATTTCGTTCAACGTTTACGATTATGTTGAGCATCGCTATTCTTTCTTGGAGTTGGCGCAAATTTACGATCAATTACAGCAAGATAGATTGGCCAAGTTAAAGGCTGCCAAGAAGCTGGAAATTGAATGATTTAGAGCCGCTCGATGAGAGCGGCTTTTTTTATGATTGAACTTGATGAGTGACTCATTTAAAATAGTTAGTCTTGCTAACTAAGTGGTGGTGGCTTTTATGGCATTAGAAGAAAGCTTGATTGATTTAGAGCGTTTTTGCGCCAAAGCTTGGCGTGTCTATGCCAAAGAAGATCCATTATCACATCTAAGCTTTAATGAGTTCGATTATTTACGTGTGATTCAGGTTTACCCTGAGGGTGTGCGAATAACCGATCTTGCAGAAGAGCTGCAAGTGACTAAGCCTTCCGCATCGACAATGGTTGTGCGTTTGGAAAAAAAGGGTTTGGTGAAACGCATCGCATGTAATGAGGATGCTCGTGCTAAGCGTGTGTTGCTTACGGAAGAAGTCGCAGAAAAAATGTCTTTGGAGCAGGTAGTGTACAAAGATATCTCTGACCAAATGATGCAACAATTAAATCAGCAAGAAGCTGAACAGTTACAAGCTTTATTGAATAAAGCATTGAGTAATAAGTCATTTTAAACTGAAGCAAAGGCCTCAGCTGTATGGTTTAGTTTTTGTTGTTTCATCTTTCTTTTATTTAATTTAACCATTTAGTTAGCCTTGCTAATTAAATGGTTAGCTTTGCTAACTACTGGTGACAGTCATGCAAAACTCAATTTATAGACAGTTTTGGAAATATACGATTCCAACCGTCGCAGCAATGCTCGTAAACGGTTTGTATCAAATAGTTGATGGCATTTTTATTGGCCGTTATGTTGGCGCTGACGGATTAGCTGGGATCAATGTTGCGTGGCCTATTATCGGTTCGATCCTCGGTATAGGAATGATGATTGGGGTGGGGACTGGCGCGCTGACTTCGATCAAGCAAGGAGAGAACGATCATGAAGGCGCTAAGCGAATCCTAACGACCGGATTGACGTTGTTAGCGGCATTGATGCCGATCGTTGCTACAATATTGTTCTTGTTTTCGGATGAATTTATTCGCTGGCAAGGTGCGGAAGGGCGAGTGTTTGAACTTGCGCTGCAATATTTGCATATTCTGATTGTCGCGTGCGTATTCACGTTGGGTTCTATCGCAGTTCCGTTTTTATTACGCAATGACGACAGCCCGAACTTAGCAACGATTTTGATGGTCATCGGTGCCGTTATTAACATTGTATTAGACTACGTATTTATTGCTTGGTTGGAGTGGGAGTTAACCGGAGCCGCTATTGCCACTGCACTTGCACAATTAGTGGTCACTGTGCTAGGTATTGGTTACTTCTTTACTTCAAAAGCAACATTACGCCTTAGTATCCGCGACTTCAAAGTTCAGGTTGATGCTGCACCAAAGATTATCATGATAGGTACATCAAGTTTCTTTATGTACGCCTACGGCTCTGTGATGGTGGCACTGCACAACGCGTTATTTTCTCAATACGGAAGTGCAATGTTGATCGGAGCGTACGCCATTTTGGGGTACATCGTGACGGTTTACTATCTGATAGCAGAAGGAATTGCGAATGGTATGCAGCCTTTAGTGAGCTTCAACCACGGTGCGCGTAATCAGGAGAACATTAGAAAGTTATTAAAGGTCGCGATGGGGACATCTGTGCTTGGCGGGGTGGCGTTCGTTGTTTTGATGAACCTTTTCCCGTACGAACTGGTTGCGGTGTTTAATAATGCAGACCAACAGTTGATTGATAGCACCGTAATCGGGATTCGTTTACACATGTTTGCGTTGTTCTTAGATGGTTTTTTAGTTGTGGCGGCCGCGTACTATCAATCAGTAAACAAAGGCAGCAAAGCTATGTTTGTAACACTAGGCAACATGCTGGTCCAGTTGCCATTCTTATTCATTATGCCGAAACTTTTCGGCGTGACAGGTATTTGGTTAGCTTTCCCATTGTCTAACATTGCATTGAGTTTGGTCGTGATCAGTATGTTGTGGCGAGATGTGAAAAAGCTGCTTAATGAGAGTTCTGTCGAACTAAGGGTGCAAGCCTGCTAACAAAAGCTAACAGATAAAAGCGAGGCTAGGCCTCGCTTTTATCTTTAAGGATTAAATGGTTTTTACTTCTAAGCCCGCTAGTTGATGCCAATAGCCATTGCATTGGCGGCTTTCGAGCTTTTCAGGATTATCGCCGTATTCGTTTGAGCGAAAACGCTCTAACTCTGAAAAAGTGTCGATACCAAGAGGGCTTAACCGGACCACATCAACCAGCCCTTTCATACTTGGTAAGTCATTGATGAGGTTGTAGCAATACCCTGACTGTGTTTGAATGCCGTTAAGGTTAAAGACTTCTTGCCCTTCTTGGCTGCTGACCTGGATACCCGTAGGGTATTTGATACAGCAGGTTTCGCAATCGTCTTTCGCTCGGTTTTCAGCTCGGGCTGTGAAACAGCGAGCGGAATACGCTAAAGGCAAATAACCGTGGCTAAATACCTCAACTTCAAACTTGTTACGAATACCAAGCTCGTCACACTGAACTAAAGTATCGTTTAACCATTCGCGAGAGAGTTCGACAGGCATGCACCAACGCATCATACCTTGCTTCAAAAATAAGTTGAGCGTGTGTGCGTTATAAGTATTGATTGCAGGGCCAACGACGAAAGGCACTTTATGCTCTGATGCCAATTGAACAGCAGATACGTCATTTGCTTCAATCGCGAAGTCACCGTTGTCGATGTACTTCCTCATTATGTTTACTTCACTCGGAGCTTCTAGTAGTGCCATTGTTGATAGCACCACTTGCTTGCCAGATGCAGACAGCTCTTTTGCGATTTCAAGCCAATGCGAAGGCTTCATTTCTCGACGTTTTGAACATACGGTTTCCCCAAGATAGATGATGTCCGCGGAGCTTGATTTCGCTTGTTCATAAAACGCTTCGATGTCTTGTTTTGGCCAGAAGTACAACAGCGGGCCAAGCGCGTATTTCATTGAATTATCCATCTTAACCTCTACTGCCATTTGCGGTGATAAGCACCAAGTGTGGTCTGCGTACCTTCAGACACGTTTGCCAATGCGGCATCCCAAGCCGCTTCGACTTGGTAAGCTTCTGGGTTTGCTTGGTAACGGTCAATCGCGGCTCGCCATGTTCGAGTGACTTGTTCTACGTAAGCAGGGCTACGTTGGCGACCTTCAATTTTTACAGAAGCCACATTTGCAGCAAATAGTTCTGGCAGCATAGAGAGGGTGTTCAAACTGGTTGGTTCTTCCAGTGCGTGGTAGCGTTTTTTCTCGCCTTCGATTTCTGCTTCGAAACGACCTTTACACAAGGTAGGGTAGCCCGCATTTTCACCGGTGCTGTAGCGATCGATCAAAATGTCGTTAAGGCGGGATTCCAGACCATTTTCTGTTTCTTGCCAGCGAACGTACTTAGCTGGAGAGCATGCTCCCACAGTGTTTGGAGACTCGCCTGTCATGTATGACGATAGGTAGCAGCGACCTTCAGACATGATGCAAAGGCTACCAAAAGCAAAGACTTCTAACTCGACATCGCTAGTGATGTTGCGTGAGAGCTGTTTGACCTGATGAATCGATAAAACGCGGGGTAGCACTACCCGTTTTACGTTGAAGTTTTGTTTGTAAAAATCAATGGCTGCGACGTTGGTCGCTGATGCTTGCACTGAAAGGTGTAGTTCCAGATCGGGATATTTGCGAGCCGCGTACTCCAGCACTGCAATGTCTGCAACAATCAGCGCGTCTACACCCAGTGCCGCTGCATTGTCTACTGCGTTCGTCCAGCGCTCGAAGCCATTGGGATGAGCGAAGGTATTCAACGCGACATGAATTTTTTTATTGCGGTCATGAACGTATTGCACCGCTTTTTCTAACTTTTTGCCGTTAAAGTTGAGGCCAGCAAAGTGACGGGCGTTGGTATCATCTTTGAAACCAATGTAGACGGCATCGGCACCGCAATCAATCGCAGTTTTTAACGCAGGCAGGTTACCCGCGGGACACAAGAGTTCCATATGCTCACAATCATTGAGAATAAAAAGGTGTCCGCATTTTATGAAGAATTATGAATAGCGAAATTGACCTAAGTTAGGTTTAGCTCAATAAAGTCGATATTTACCCCTTGCGAGTAAGGGTATCGGGTCGGGGTTAGTTCTTGTGACGACGATTCTGTACAAACAGCTCTTCAATTTCGTGTTTTGGCTGTGGGCGATAAAAATGGAATCCTTGAATCGCATTACATTGAAGGTTAGAGAGCAGGGTCGCTTGCTGATGGGTTTCCACCCCCTCGGCAACGACAGTTAAGTCGAGCGACTTACCCAGATTAATGATGTTTTCAATCACAGTGACTTGTTTCGGTAGTGTGTCGATATCATTAATAAAAGCGCGGTCGATTTTTAGCTCGTCAATAGGGAAACGCGCTAAGTAAGAAAGAGAAGAGTAGCCGGTACCAAAGTCATCGATAGAGAGAGCGAAGCCAAGCTTTTTAATCGCATTCAACATTTGCAGTGTATGTTCGCTATCACTCATCACGGCACTTTCGGTTAGCTCGAAGGTAATGCAGCTTGGATCAAGCTCGGTAGTGCGAAGCAGCTTTTCCATAAAGTCGATCAGCTGTGGGTTGCCAAATTGCTCGGGAGAGAGGTTGATGGCGACACGGCCTGGCAGTATGCCTTGTTGCTTCCAACGTTTTACCGTATTGAAAACATCACGCATCACGACACGTCCAAGGTGTTCTATTAACCCAGCGCGCTCGGCGACAGGAATGAATGAGCCAGGACTAATGTACCCTTCGACTGGATGCTTCCAACGAACGAGCGCTTCTGCGCCGTTGATACTGAAGTCTCGCGCGTTAACCTTAGGTTGATACCACACTTCCAAACCGTTCTGCTGCAATGCTTTTTGCAGTTCGATTTCAAGCCACAAACGCATACGCGCTTCTTTGTTCATTTGATCGTTAAATTTGATCAGACGATTTCTACCACGATCTTTGGCTTCATACATCGCAGTATCGGCATTTTGTAGTAGGATTCGCGCATCTTGTCCGTCTTCAGGGTATCGAACGCTACCAATTGAACACGCAAGGCGTTTACTGAAGTGGTGCAAGTCGAAAGGTTGGTTGATCAACGAGATAATGCGATCGGACAAAATTTCAGCCATGCGGGTGTTTTCTGGCTCCGGCAGAATGACGCCAAACTCATCGCCACCCAAATGACCAATAATCGCTTGGTTTGGCAGTAACCGTTTAAGACGGGCCGATACCTCTTGAATCACTTTATCGCCAATATGGTGACCAAGTGAGTCATTAATGTTTTTGAAGTTATCGATATCCAAATAGAATACCAGAAGCGGTGTTTGCTTTTTGATCAGCTGTTCCAAACGTTTGGTGAAGCCAAAGCGGTTGTAGAGTTTGGTGAGCGAGTCAATGTGTATGTCTTCATTCGATGCAGAAGACAGGTTTTTGGGCGCATCATCAGCATCTTGGATTAGGATAATTTGAGATTCGCTACCTAATATCGCCGTGGAATCCGCGTGTAGCTGAACTTTCCGTTCAAAGCCGCATCTTGCGCTGGTTAAGCAGACAAAAGGTTTGTCAGAAATTAATGTACTCAATCGATGACTAAATACCTTTTTACTGTTTTCATCGATGAATAAACGACTTAGCTCTTCACCCAACAATTCATGAGGAGAGTTAAGTCCGAGAAGGCGCGCTGATGCGGGGTTCGCAGAGATGACAATATCATCCTCGATAAGCAGTAAGCCGTCTGGTAGCAGTTGTGTTAACTTCGCAAACTTACTTTCGGACTCTTCTAAGGAGCGAACGAGTATCTGCTTTTCTGAAGTATCGACAGCGTGAAAAACAACAAAGCGAATGTCGTTACCTTCAAAAACTGGCGAAAGACTAAAGTGAAGGCTGGTTTCAAGGTCGGTTTCATCGAGCGTGATTTCGGCTTCGACATGTGCCCCTTTGAACGCGCGCTGATAGTATGGTGCAAGCTTCTTATAAAACTGCTCACCCAGCACTTGGCAATCGTTTAAGCCGACGATTTCCTCATGACTTAAACCTGCGATATCGCAGTAACGGTCACTTACCATTCGATAATTGTGTTTTTTATCAAGAATGGCAAAGAAGAAAGGGCTATTTGAGGTTAGCGTGGCAAACCAATGTTTTAATTGCTGGGAAGGCATTAGGGTATTACCGATCTCCAATGAGCCAGATTATTCGTCCGTGTATAAAAAGCGACACCCTGATAAGCCTGCGGCGGTCTACCACCAAGCTAAAGTGTTACTTGCCATTAAAGGGCTCGCGGTTTTAGCTGTGCAGTCGACAATCACATGGATACGCTCAGATAACTATAACTTTGAAAATACGGTTGTAAAAGTGTTTATCCACCTGTTCGCATCAATAATACACGTAAGTTCAAAAAAAGAAGCGTTAGTGAGCAATAAACCACCAATCTAAAATAAGCACTTTATTGATACATAACAGTAATCTCATCGCCACGATTGCTTAATATAAGCAACCTAATGACAAAGTAACGGATAATGAACGTGTTAAACAAGATTCGCAGTCAACTAGTAAAGAACGCAGCTAATATTTTGCGTTCTCCAGTCCAGTTATTTCCACAGCCAATTCAGCAAAAAGCGTTGCTGGAAGGGCTAAAAATGGTGTTTAAAGAAGCCTTGGAAGATGGTGACTTTGAGTTCCTTGAAGACAAGTGGTTAAAAGTTGCGATTAAAGACTTGAACTTAGCATGGTACATCAGCTATCAAGACGAAAAATTGGTGGTAGCTGAAAAACCAGTTCAGGAAGATGTGAGTTTTAGTGGTAATCTAAACGACCTAGTACTGATTGCTGGTCGTAAAGAAGACCCTGACACACTGTTCTTCCAACGTCGCCTTTCAATTGAAGGTGATACTGAGCTTGGCTTAGAAGTGAAAAACTTAATGGACAGTGTCGACTTAGAGCAGTTACCGAAAGCAATGCAAGTCGCTTTGAATCAATTGGCTGATTTTGTTCAGAAAGGAGTTCAAGCGCCTGCACAACCAACCGGAGTAGCGAATGCTTATTCGAACTGAAGCCCCTGCGGACATTCTTACCATTGACCGCTTATTGAAACACGCCTTCCCAACGGAAGCTGAAGCTGAGCTTGTGATGCGTTTGCGCGAAAACAGCAAATTCACACTTTCCTTAGTCGCGTGTACAGATGAGGGAGAGGTGATAGGCCATGCTTTATTTAGCCCTGTGACCTTAAATGGTGAAGATTTGTCATGGCAAGGGCTAGCGCCATTAGCTGTTCATGAAGATTACCGTCGCCAAGGCATCGCTGCAGAGTTGATCAAAGAAGGTTTCGATTCACTGCGTGATTTTGGCTACCCAGTGTGTGTGGTGTTGGGCGATCCTGATTATTACGCGCGCCAGGGTTTTCAATCATGCGACGAGATGGGCTTTGAATGTGCTTGGGATGTCCCTAAAGGTGCATTTCGAGTCGCAGAGTTGGTCGAAGGTCAATGTGCTGGACGCTCCGGACGCATAGACTATGCGCCAGAGTTCTCTGAACTGTAAATGAAAGAAGCCCACGACTAAGTGGGCTTCTTTCTTATTCACTGAAAACTGAGATAGGGAGGTTAGGATGACTGGTTACTTTTCTTTTTGCCCCAGACCTCTATTTTCGCTTTTTTACTTACCCCTAGCAGGCTGAGTTTTGTGCTTCCCCAGCTACTGTAAGTCATTTCAATCTGTTTTAGCTTGGCTTCTTTTGTACCTGGAAGGCTCCAGGCACGAGTCGACAATCCGCTTGTTAGTACGCCCATAGAGGAAAGCTTTTTCTCACTACCATCTGTCATGACGACTTTTAAACCATTCATGTCTACCGTTCCTTGCACACATTTTAGTTTTATTTTACTGAAGCTTCGGTTTCGGAATAGGCTATTTGGTGTCACGGTATCTGTTTCTGTATGAAAGTTAACGGTTTTCGTTGCAATCAGCTCCCACTCATCGCTGTTATTAGCAAAAACACTCACGCTGGTGGCGGCTACCAGTGTGCAAAGTAGTAGCGTATTTAAGAATTTCATAATGTACCTCATATGTCATACCCAATGTGTGGCCGTTGGCAAAACGCTATGTTCAGGAATATCCAAATCATCTCATTGTGTTCAGGTGTTCCTTGAAGTCCTTTAGGTATAATCGCGATAATTTGATAGGATTGCCCTCGTTCAAATAGGTGACGGAAAATGTCAATTAACGAGAAACAGTATTTACGTGAAATGGGGATCAGCACATGGGAGCTGGTACACCCTGAAAGACTGGAAGGCTATCAATCGCCATTATTGGATTTGCAAAGTTCATGTAAACTCCTATTGGTATCGCCAATATGTCCAGAAAACGAGACGGCATTGATGTTTGAGCGCGTATTAAAAAGCATTAAGCTCACGCTTGATGATGCGCTACACCTAGAGCCTGAGCGCTTATCCATGCTGGGTGAACATCAGCTAGAGTGGGTGTGGTTTGCAGGCTGTGAGGCTGATCAAAGCATCAAGGCAAAGCACCTGACCTCGCCACTATTACAAGATATTGATGGTAATAACGAACAGCGCCGCGCATTGTGGCAACAAATCTGTTCGTACTCTTCTTAACGGAGCTAATGCGTGACAATTGAAATTACGCCGATGCGTGCAGAGCACCTCGACCAAGTTTGGCAAATCGAGCAGCAAGCACATTCTCACCCTTGGGCCGAATCTTTGGTTCGTGACTTATCCAGTCGCGGTGCTTGCCATCATGTGATGCTGGAAGGCTCTCAAGTGGTTGGTTACTTCTATGGACAGAATATTGTTGGAGAAGTGACACTATTAAATATTGCAGTAGCGCCTTCTCAACAGGGCAGAGGGCTAGGGCAAAAATTGCTGGACGCGTTTATTGAACACTGTGAACAAGCCAAAGCAGAGAGTGCTTGGTTAGAAGTGCGTGAAAGTAATCACCCAGCTATCCATATTTATGAGCAAGCAGGTTTTAATGAAGTGGACCGTCGTTACAACTATTACCCAGCTAAATCGGGAAATGGTAAGGAAGACGCCATTATCATGAGTTACTTATTTTTGAGTTAGTTTTAGGCCGTTACTAATTACCTCATCAACACTTATGCTTTAAATGCGTATCCGGATTCGAGGCTTTTGAATATGTAATAATAATTTTTTGAATTTTTACATCTCTTTGTGTGGAGCTGGCTTTCCCTTGTTAGTTGCAGGTAAAGGCTGGTGAGCCGAGTAAATTCAGTTCATGTCTTTCCAGTTTGCTAGCACAGCGATAATAAGCGAGAATACCGCACAATATCGAATAGTAGATATGCTTGCCTATTTTGTGAGCATGAAAGTAATTTAGAAGATTAACTAATGTCAAATCCCCTTTTTTTAGGCGAAGTGTCTAAGCGCAGAACGTTCGCTATTATTTCTCACCCGGATGCGGGTAAAACCACCATTACTGAAAAAGTCCTTTTATTCGGAAACGCGATCCAAAAAGCAGGTACGGTTAAAGGTCGTGGTAACGCACAGCATGCAAAATCAGACTGGATGGAAATGGAAAAAGAACGTGGTATCTCGGTAACCACTTCTGTAATGCAGTTCCCTTACAATGACTGTCTGGTAAACCTACTTGATACGCCTGGACACGAAGACTTCTCGGAAGATACATACCGTACGTTAACGGCAGTAGACTCGTGTTTGATGGTTATCGATGCGGCGAAAGGTGTCGAGGATCGTACACGTAAGCTGATGGAAGTAACGCGTCTGCGTGACACGCCAATCGTAACCTTCATGAACAAACTTGACCGTGACGTTCGTGATCCAATGGAAGTATTGGACGAGGTAGAAAACGAGTTGGGCATGATGTGTGCGCCAATTACATGGCCAATCGGCTGTGGTAAAGAATTTAAAGGTGTGTACCACATTCACCGTGATGAAACGATTTTATACGAATCAGGTCACGGTCATGAGATTCAAGAAGTTCGAATCATCAAAGGTCTCGACAACCCAGAGCTTGATGAAAAAGTTGGTGCAGGCCTTGCGGAAAGTGTTCGAGAAGAGCTTGAGCTTGTCATGGGTGCTTGCCCTGAGTTTGATTTGGAAATGTTCTTAACCGGTGATCTTACGCCAGTTTACTTCGGTACTGCATTAGGTAACTTTGGTGTGGATCATATGCTAGACGGTCTAACTGAATGGGCTCCAGCGCCGAAAACTCGTCAAGCGGTTGAACGTGAAGTTGAAGCGACTGAAGAGAAGTTCTCTGGTTTCGTATTTAAGATCCAAGCGAACATGGACCCAAAACACCGCGACCGTATCGCATTCATGCGTATTGTATCGGGCACTTACACGCAAGGTATGAAGATGAACCACGTTCGTCTTGGCAAGCAAGTGAGTATCTCTGATGCAGTAACCTTTATGGCTGGTGACCGTGCACGTGCGGAACACGCTTACGCCGGTGACATCATTGGTCTACACAACCACGGCACTATTCAGATTGGTGATACCTTTACTCAAGGTGAATCACTGAAGTTCTCTGGTATTCCGAACTTCGCTCCGGAACTATTCCGTCGTATTCGCCTGAAAGATCCATTAAAGCAGAAGCAGCTTCTCAAAGGTTTGGTTCAGCTATCAGAAGAAGGTGCGGTACAGGTATTCCGTCCTCTACAGAACAACGATCTGATCGTTGGTGCCGTTGGTGTACTTCAGTTCGATGTTGTTGTGGCTCGTTTGAAATCTGAGTATAACGTTGAAGCGATTTATGAAGGCATTAACGTTGCAACTGCGCGTTGGGTTGAGTGTGGTGATGCGAAGAAACTGGATGAGTTCCAACGCAAGAATCAAGCGAACTTAGCATTGGATGGTGGTGATAACCTAACGTATATCGCTCCAACAATGGTTAACTTAAACTTGGCGAAAGAGCGTTTCCCTGACGTTGATTTCCGTGCGACGCGTGAGCACTAATTTGCGCGGTTAGGGTAAGCCTTAACGCAAACTAGATTTTAAAACGCCCTTGGCTATAAACTTAGCCAAGGGCGTTTTTATATAAGGATAAGATATGAATTGGTTTAAACGTGGGCTAAAGCGTTACGACAACTGGTGTAAAGAGATGGGGTTAACTCCCGATCAGAAACGCAGTTGTGTCCCATATCGAAAAGACCCAGCCCATCAAACTGAAGAGAAGAGTGAAGCCCAACCATCCTCTGATTTTCTGCCCGCAGATACAGATAAAAAGCGTCAAGATGAAGCTCTTTGATACGCACTGCCACTTTGATTTTGATGTGTTTCAAGATGACTTTGCACATCAACTTGAGCTTGCTCAAACGCAAGGCGTCGCAAGAATTTTGATTCCTTCCGTCGGTCCGCAAAACTGGGCTCGTATTCAAACTTTGGCAGAGCAACATGCCAATTTGTATTATGCGCTCGGCTTTCATCCGTATTTTCTTGAAGATAACGTTGAGCAGCACCTTACAGAGCTAGAAGGCTATCTAAATCAAAAAGGGCAGCAGTGCGTGGCAATAGGAGAGTGTGGTTTAGATTTTGCCATTGATGTTGAGCCACAGTTGCAAGAAAAGATACTTGAAGTTCAATTTGAGCTGGCTAGACGCTTCGAACTCCCAGTTATTTTACATAGCCGAAAAGCGCACAATCGCCTCATTCAAATGGTGAAAGCGGCGAATCTCCCTAGAGGTGGTGTGCTACACGCTTTTTCTGGGAGTTATCAGCAAGCCATGGAGTGGGTCAAATTAGGTTTTTTTATCGGTGTAGGAGGAACGATTACCTACCCAAGAGCCAAGAAAACACGCGACGCAATTCAAAAATTACCACTCGAAAACCTAGTAATCGAAACAGACGCACCAGATATGCCTATACTTGGATATCAAGGGGAGTCAAATCACCCAGCCAAACTCATTCACGTCTTTAATGAGCTCGTAGAGTTGCATAACGGCCGAAAGCAATCGATTGCCTCTCAACTGTGGAAAAATAGCAATTTTGCTTTCTCGATATGTGAATAAAATCTAAAGATGTGGTTTGAAATCGAAAACGTTTTCCTGCTTATTGTGAATTAACTCACAAAGCTGGTTGAATCAATCATGAATCTTATAGGAAAGTGTGAGGCTGGCATTACTTTAATTGATTCTGCATGAGTATAATTGCCCCCGCTTTATAGCTCCATTTTGTAACACGCCAATAAATAACTTATAAGGAAGTCATAAACTATGAGCCTGTTTATGAGCCTAATCGGTATGGTAGTGCTTCTTGCGATTGCAGTGGCATTTTCTAACAACCGAAAAGCTATCAACTTTAGAACTGTGGGTGGCGCATTCGCTATCCAATTCGCATTAGGTGCATTTGTTCTGTATGTACCTTGGGGCCGTGATCTACTAAACGGTTTCTCTTCAGGTGTTTCTAACGTTATCAACTACGGTAACGATGGTTCATCATTCCTGTTCGGTGGTCTTGTTTCTGACAAGATGTTCGAAGTATTCGGCGGCGGCGGTTTCATCTTCGCATTCCGTGTTCTTCCTACACTGATCTTCTTCTCTGCACTGATTTCAGTTCTTTACTACATTGGCGTTATGCAATGGGTTATCAAGATTCTTGGTGGCGCACTACAAAAAGCGCTAGGCACTTCGCGTGCGGAATCAATGTCAGCAGCAGCTAACATTTTCGTAGGTCAAACTGAGGCACCTCTAGTTGTTCGTCCATTCGTTCCAAAAATGACTCAATCAGAGCTATTCGCGGTAATGTGTGGTGGTCTAGCTTCTGTTGCTGGTGGTGTACTAGCTGGTTACGCATCTATGGGTGTTCCACTAGAGTACCTAGTTGCGGCATCATTCATGGCAGCACCAGGTGGTCTACTGTTCGCTAAAATCCTTCACCCTGAGACTGACCAGCCTCACGAAAGTATCGAAGAAGCGATGGACGGCGGTGACGACAAACCAGTTAACGTAATCGACGCAGCTGCGGGCGGTGCGGCTTCTGGTCTACAACTTGCGCTTAACGTAGGTGCAATGCTAATCGCATTCGTTGGTCTAATCGCGCTAATCAACGGTATGCTAGGTGGCATCGGTGGTTGGTTCGGCATGCCAGAACTAACACTAGAGCTAATCCTAGGTTACGCGTTCTCTCCACTAGCATTCCTAATCGGTGTTCCATGGGCAGAAGCTGTAACAGCTGGTTCATTCATCGGTCAGAAAATCGTAGTGAACGAATTCGTTGCTTACTTGAACTTCACACCATACCTAGGTGAAAACGCTCAAGTAATCGCGGCAACTGGTGAAGTAATGTCTGAGAAGACAACAGCTATCATCTCATTCGCACTATGTGGTTTCGCGAACCTTTCTTCTATCGCGATTCTACTTGGTGGTTTAGGTAGCCTTGCACCAAACCGTCGTAGTGACATCGCTCGCATGGGTGTTAAAGCAGTTCTTGCAGGTACGTTGTCTAACCTTATGGCAGCGACAATTGCAGGCTTCTGCTTAAGCCTTGCAGCACTATAATTAGAATCGGTTCTTAATATATAGACGCCGTTTTACATAATGCCCTGTAGCAAGAGATTGCTGCGGGGCATTTTTCGTTTTTCGGGCTCCAAAATTTCATCGGGTGTTTGCCTTAGTCGAGGTATTACGCAGTCAATGGAATAGGGGCTAGGAAATTTTGAGATACAAACCGTTTGCGCTCTATTTGGTGCTACAGTTTTGCGGTGAAACTCTATAATGTATTAATCACAGGATAGTGGTTAAGCTTGATTCTTAATCACGTAATGAATATTACATAATCGATGGGCAAATGAATTGCCCTGCAATATCAGATCTAATAGGCGTTTTGCTTTGTGATGTGATATTAAAGACACCGCAATCATAGATTGTTGTGCCATAGGCCAAACTGGTACTGTGCGGTGACAAGGATAGCAATTGGCATATGATAAATTTTCGCTGTATATGCCGAGTCTTCAGGGAACCAAGTCCGTTCATTAATAGACTGTTTAGCCATTTACTCACATTGTCTCGACTTGTTGATTATAGTTAAAGACGTGATGTAAGGCTGAGTAGTGAATTTTTTGAATATTGATCGGAGATAGAAATGAGCGATTTAAAAGCAGTAGCGCTACGTGCACTTAAACTTATGGACCTAACTACGTTGAATGACGATGACACTGATGCAAAAGTTATCTCACTATGTCATGACGCGAAAACAGCAGTAGGCAACACAGCTGCAATTTGTATTTACCCTCGCTTTATTCCTATTGCTAAGAAGACACTTCGTGAGCAAGGTACGCCAGAGGTTCGTATTGCAACAGTAACGAACTTCCCACATGGTAACGACGACATTGAAATCGCAGTTGCTGAAACAAAAGCGGCGGTTGCTTACGGTGCAGACGAAGTTGACGTAGTTTTCCCTTACCGCGCGCTAATGGCGGGTGATGAGAAAGTAGGCTTCGAACTAGTTAAGCAATGTAAAGAAGCTTGTGGTGACATTCTTCTTAAAGTGATCATCGAAACAGGTGAACTAAAAGAAGAAGCACTAATCAAGAAAGCATCTCAAATCTGTATTGAAGCAGGTGCTGACTTCATTAAAACTTCAACTGGTAAAGTGCCAGTAAACGCAACACCAGAATACGCTCGCATGATGCTTGAAGTTATTCGCGACATGGGTGTTGCAGAAACTGTTGGTTTCAAACCAGCAGGTGGTGTGCGCACTGCTGAAGACGCAGCAGCATACCTAGCAATGGCTGACGAAATCCTAGGTGACAACTGGGTTGATGCTCGTCACTACCGTTTTGGTGCGTCTAGCCTGCTAACCAACCTACTAAATACATTAGAAGTATCGGACGACGTCGCTGATCCAACAGCGTACTAATTCCAATAATACGTCTGAACGGTAGCACCTAAACGGGTGCTACCAAACCTCTTCTATCCTACTACAACCATGGCTCAAAAGAGCTTGGGAGGCACTAATGTATTTACCACAAGAAATCATTCGTAAAAAACGTGACGGTGAAGTACTTACCGCAGACGAAATCAACTTCTTTATTCAAGGCGTAGCGAACAACACGGTATCTGAAGGTCAGATTGCGGCGTTTGCTATGACGATTTTCTTTAATGAAATGACCATGGATGAGCGCATCGCCTTAACGTGTGCAATGCGTGATTCGGGCATGGTTATCGACTGGAGCCACATGAACTTCGGTGGTCCAATTGTCGACAAACACTCAACCGGTGGTGTGGGTGACGTAACTTCTTTAATGCTTGGCCCAATGGTGGCAGCGTGTGGCGGTTTCGTACCTATGATCTCTGGCCGCGGTCTTGGTCATACAGGCGGTACGCTGGATAAACTTGAATCTATCCCTGGTTACAACATTACGCCGAGCAACGATGTTTTTGGTCAAGTAACCAAAGACGCTGGTGTGGCGATCATCGGTCAAACTGGTGACCTTGCTCCTGCGGATAAGCGTGTTTACGCTACTCGTGATATTACCGCAACGGTAGACAATATCTCCCTGATTACGGCGTCGATCCTTTCTAAGAAACTGGCGGCGGGTCTGGAATCGCTAGTGATGGACGTAAAAGTGGGTTCAGGTGCATTTATGCCAACTTACGAAGCGTCTGAAGAGCTAGCAAAATCAATCGTTGCGGTAGCAAACGGTGCTGGCACTAAGACTACGGCAATTCTTACGGACATGAACCAAGTATTGGCGTCTTCAGCGGGTAACGCAGTAGAAGTTCGTGAAGCGGTTCGTTTCTTAACGGGTGAATACCGTAATCCTCGTCTACTTGAAGTGACCATGGCTTCATGTGCTGAAATGTTAGTACTTGGCAAGCTTGCTGAGAACACAGAAGACGCACGCGCAAAACTGATGGAAGTGCTGGATAACGGCAAAGCGGCTGAGTGCTTCGGCAAGATGGTTGCTGGCTTAGGCGGCCCTGCGGACTTCGTAGAAAACTACGACAACTACTTAGAAAAAGCAGCAATCATTAAGCCAGTTTACGCAACAGAAACGGGCATTGTCTCTGCAATGGATACACGTGCTATCGGCATGGCTGTGGTTGCTATGGGTGGTGGTCGTCGTGTTGCTACTGATGAAATCGACTACGCAGTTGGTTTCGACGAGTTCATCCGCCTAGGTGAGGTCGCAGACAGTGATAAACCTCTTGCGGTCATCCACGCTCGCACTGAAGAGCAATGGGAAGAAGCGGCAAAAGCACTGCGCAGTGCAATCAAAGTAGGTGGTGAATACACGCCAACTCCAGAGGTTTACCGCCAAATTCGTGCAGAAGATATCTAATAGAACAAGTAATTACACAAGGCCTACTCAACCATAATAAAAAGCCGAGTGGGCCTAAGGAACGAGCAATGAAAAGAGCATTTATTTTAGTACTAGACTCATTCGGTATCGGTGCAACTGCCGATGCTAAAGAATTTGGTGATGTAGGTTCAGACACACTAGGTCACATCGCTGACCAATGTGAAAAAGGCTTAGCAGATAACGACAATCGCCAAGGTGCACTTCGCCTTCCAAATCTATCGAAACTTGGTTTGGCAATGGCGCATAAAGAATCGACAGGTCGCTTCGCACCTGGACTAGACGCAGACGCTGAAATCATTGGTGCATACGGTCATGCAGCAGAGCTTTCTTCAGGTAAAGACACGCCGTCTGGTCACTGGGAAATCGCAGGTGTGCCTGTTCTGTTTGACTGGGGTTACTTCACTGACAAAGCAAACAGCTTCCCGAAAGAACTGACTGACCGCATTCTTGAGCGTGCAGGTCTTGACGGTTTCCTAGGTAACTGCCACGCATCTGGTACTCAAGTTCTTGACGATCTTGGTGAAGAGCACATGAAGACTGGCAAACCAATCTTCTACACGTCTGCTGACTCTGTATTCCAAATCGCATGTCACGAAGAGACTTTCGGTCTAGACCGTCTACTAGAGCTTTGCCAAATCGCACGTGAAGAGCTAGAAGATTACAACATTGGTCGTGTTATCGCGCGCCCATTCGTTGGTGCTGGTAAAGGTCAATTTGAGCGTACAGGTAATCGTCGTGATCTTTCTGTAGAGCCACCATCAGCAACGGTTCTTCAGAAGCTCGTTGATGAGAAGCAAGGCAACGTGGTTTCTATTGGTAAGATTGCTGATATCTACGCAAACTGCGGCATCACTAAGAAAGTGAAAGCGACAGGTATCCCTGCATTGTTCGAAGCAACGCTAGAGCAAATCAAAGAAGCGGGCGACAACACGATCGTATTCACTAACTTTGTAGACTTCGACTCAGCTTACGGTCACCGTCGTGACGTAGCGGGTTACGCAGCGGCACTTGAGTACTTCGATGGTCGTATCAACGAAGTGCTAGAGATTATGGAAGAAGACGATGTGCTTATCCTAACGGCAGACCACGGCTGTGACCCAACATGGCCAGGCACTGACCATACTCGTGAGCACATCCCAGTATTGGTTTATGGTCAAAAAGTACCAGCTGGTTCTCTTGGCCGCCGCGAAACATTCGCAGATATCGGTCAAACATTGGCAAGTTACTTCGGTACTTCTCCAATGGATTACGGTAAGAACTTCCTATAATTAGTTAGGTTTTTGAAAACTAGGAGCTTGATTGCTCCTAGTTTTATGTTTGCAGTATGTAAATGCTGCTTGTCGGAAATGAGAATACTCTGGCTTATATCGCCTTAAGCGCGGAGCGCTAGAGAAAGGTTAAGGAAAAGAAAATGGCAACTCCACATATCAATGCTGAAATGGGTGCATTTGCAGACGTCGTACTGATGCCTGGTGATCCACTACGTGCAAAATACATCGCAGAGACTTTCCTTGAAGATGTCGTTCAAGTGTGTGACGTTCGTAATATGTTTGGTTACACAGGCACATACAAAGGCCGTAAGATCTCGGTAATGGGCCACGGTATGGGTATCCCATCATGCTCGATTTACGCGACTGAACTAATCAAAGACTTCGGCGTGAAGAAAATCATCCGTGTTGGCAGCTGTGGCGCAGTGAATGAAGACATCAAAGTGCGTGATGTTGTGATCGGCATGGGTGCATGTACTGACTCTAAAGTGAACCGTATCCGCTTTAAAGGTCATGACTTCGCGGCAATCGCAGACTACAACATGGTTCGTGCGGCAGAAGACGCTGCAAAAGCTCGCGGTATTGACGTTAAAGTTGGTAACCTATTCTCAGCAGAGCTTTTCTACACGCCAGATCCAGAAATGTTCGATGTAATGGACAAGTACGGCATTGTTGGTGTTGAAATGGAAGCGGCTGGTATTTACGGTGTTGCGGCAGAATACGGTGCAAAAGCTCTGACAATCTGTACGGTTTCTGATCATATCAAGACTGGCGAACAGACTACATCTGACGAGCGTCAAACGACATTCAACGACATGATGCTAATCGCACTAGATTCAGTATTGCTTGGTGACGAAGAGTAAGCGACGAAGAGTCATTCTATTTTTCGCTCTCAAGAGCTAAAAAAACAGCCCACACATTGCGGGCTGTTTTTATATGAGTTGTTAGCGCTACCTAGTTACTTGGTTAGCAGCAGGTTTGGCGCTTTTTTACGACGTATCGGTTGTCGACGTAAAATCAAGATGAACAACATACCACAGACAAAGCTCATTAAGACCATCATGTACATATAACGATCGCTCTTGCGATAGTGGTGGTCAGAAATAGCCGTCACCCGGCCCGTCTCAAAGGTCACGCGAACAAAGCCGATAAGCGCACCATCTGCAAAAACTGGTTCAACCAACTGCTGGCGACCAATGGAAGCTGTTGCCAAAGGCGTATCCAGGCCAAGAACTTCGCGTACCGATAATGCCTCTTCACTAGACGCTAAACGTACACCCTGTGCATCGTAGATTGTTGCATCAAACACTAAACGGTCTTGTGCTAGCTGGTTTGTTAGCTGAAGTAATCGTTCTTGATCTTTAGTTAAAATCATCTCACTGGCAGAAAGAGACGCCTGTGAAATCAAAACTTTGGTGAGCGTTTCAAGCTGTTGTGCTTGAATTTTCTCATTACCCTTACTGATCACAACACTGTTTTTTATTGTGATAAACAACATCACACACAGTAGGATTAGTGCCAGAATTCTTAGGGCATTCCTTACTGAGAACAAAGATTCACTCATGCTCTTTACTCATCCATTTAAAATAAAACAAAGACTTGCCTTTTTAGTTTGTTGAGGTAACGTTTTAGCAAAGTCATAAGGGATTATATACATGGACGCGTCAAAAAGCTTGCCTATCAGAAAACATACGACACTTTTAAAACGATTACCCGAGACTCGATTTGCCTCCCAATTAGATAAAGCAAAAGCAAACTGGATCGTATTTGCTGAGTACCTTTCGCCAAGTCACTTCGAAGACATTGATTTCTTCACCGGCTTTTACAACCCAATACTAGAAACGTGGAAAGTTGGCCAATATGAAGTAGCCCTGATGGCCGGAGAGTTGACTCCTCAACATGAAACGATCTTACAAAGTCTCAACCTAGATTACGCCTCGCTTAATGAAGTGCCCGATCTATCAACCCAAGGGTTGATTGTATTTGATATGGATTCAACGGCGATCCAGATAGAGTGTATTGATGAAATCGCGAAACTGGCAGGAGTAGGGGATGAGGTCGCTGAAGTCACTGAACGTGCCATGCAAGGTGAGCTGGATTTTGAGCAAAGTTTACGTCAGCGAGTTGGTAAGCTCAAAGGTGCCGATGAATCAATTCTTGAACAAGTTCGTTCCCAGTTACCATTCATGCCGGACTTTGAAGCGCTAATTGCGACGTTGAAAGCCTTGGGCTGGAAAACAGCGATTGCCTCCGGTGGTTTTACTTACTTCTCTGATTACATCAAAGATAAAGTCGACTTAGACTTTGCTCGCTCCAATCAATTAGAAATTATTGACGGCAAACTCACGGGTAAAGTACTTGGCGATGTGGTAACGGCGCAGATGAAGTCTGACATGCTAGTGGAACTGGCGGATGAATATGAAATTGAGCAGCACAACACGGTTGCTGTCGGTGATGGCGCTAATGATCTTGTGATGATGTCGGTGGCAGGATTAGGGATTGCGTATCACGCAAAACCAAAAGTGGAAGCTCAAGCGCAATCAGCGATTCGCTTTGCAGGGTTGGGCGGTGTGCTCTGTATTTTATCTGGCGCATTGGTGAAGCAGCAAAAGGTCAGCTGGAAAGCTAAACCTTAACCATCCATTCAAAAACACCGCCAGAAAGGCGGTGTTTTTTTTCAATTTGGTATGACTTTGAATTTACTCGGTTAACTCCAATCTAATTACAACCTCTTCAGTAATGTCTTCAAATTCACTGTAACCAACGAGCGCTGTTAACTCTTTTTCTAACTTGCTCGCTTGATGTACGCCAAATTGGGTTAAGTCACTTAAATCTTGTTGCAGTAATGATGTCATCGGATCGAAAATTGGCGCAGTAGAAAGGCGAATCACGTAAAAGTCACCCATCATTCGCGCTTTCTTTATAAATTGAATCCGCTCTTTTACGCTGTTGAACTCTTGATGAAGCTTTGACTCAATGCCTGTAATTTTATTGCCTACTTTTGCGGCGCTTATGTAGATATCCTGATGTCTGGCTTGAGCACCTTCTACACGTTTTATTGGCTCTGCGATTAATGTGCTTGTCCGGCCTTTAAAGATAGGTTCAAGTGACAACAGTTGGTCATGCCCAAGACGGGCAAAAAGCTCAATGTGTTTAGGTAGCGGCAAGTTCACCCCGATAACGGGGGTTTTGATTGAAGATGACGTACTCTTACTGATAAAAATGGGCGTGCTCAGCGTACGCGAGAGCAACATGCAGTGCAGCCTTTCAAGTAGAGCATTACTTGGTAGCGTCTCTTTTTGCGGGATTAGCTTGTCTTGATTGTGCTCGATAATGCTGTTGAAAAAAGCGATTACCTTCATGGTTTGGCTGCTTTCATCAATAACTAGCTGCACGCTACAACCGTCTGGGCTTACACGAATTACTCGGTATGGCACCGACATTAACGGCAATTTTTTATCGTAGAGTTGTAATTCTCGAAAGTTGATTCTTACCTCTTGCCCAGAACGTAACATCGTAGGCTCACTTAGCCTAATTCCGAGTCCTCGTTTGGAAAGGTCAACAGTACAGCCGCCTGTTTTAGTTTGTCCTGAGTACAACTCTAAAGGTGTTTTAAAACGATAACGAGGCTCTTTTCGACGAGACTTTGCATCAAAATAAATGCCCTTTGGATTGCCGATAACTCTTCTCGGATGACGAAACGCGTTTAACGTATTAGCGGGTAAGCGCGGCTTTTCAGTTAGCAGGTAATCCTGCCCTGATTTTTCGTCAGCAATTTCTTGCAAAATACCAATATGAGTCAGTGATTGAGACGTTTCTGCTAACTCTGGAGAGAAAGCTGCTAGGTCTTCCTGTTCTTGCTCAGATAGTTCAAAGATTGAAATTCTAAAGGCGCGCCAACTCTCTCGTTTGCCACCTAAATGCCAAAATAGCTGGCGCTGTTCGCGAGTTGCTTCAGGGCGAAACATCGAATAGAAATAGGTTCGATTCTCGTGCTCGTGAGTAAATGAATAAAGGACATTGGTTGTTCCTTTCACACCAGGCTTAATGAGTGACGCGATGCGTTGCTCGTTGAATAAGGAACCAAACATTTGCTGGTTTCTCTCATCGTGCCAGTATTGCCAAAGCTTTTGATTGTTTGGCGTTAACATTGCTAATTTTAGGTCACTACCATCAAAGAATAGAGGCAAGCTGCTGGTGTGCTTTAGTGCGATGTGCTCATAACCGCGAGTTCGAGCTCGAATAATCTTGTCTTGATTGTCGTGACGAGCCCTTTTAGCAGCACTGTTGAGCGCTTCATCTATCACTCTGGTGACGACATTGGTGTCAGTTAAGCGTATGGTTCTGAGGTATCGAACTGAGTCATTTTCGTAACAGTCATCAACCGCGAGTATGCGGTATGCAAGCGGTTTCTCTATACCTGCAACGTTAGATTTGCTGGCAAATTCAGTAAACGTGACCTGAATAATTTCCCCAAGGTTATATTTAAATGCGCTAGGGACTTTGAACTTTGCGCCAGAGCTAGATAAATCAATGCTTAATCCATGAAGAAGCTGTCCTTTAGAACGGCAAATTTCAACTTGAGATTGGACTTTCAAGCGTTTTTCTTGGCGCTTTAAATCGTAGCCTAGGTGAACGGGTTCTGCTAAGAACGGGCTTTTAGGATCCGTTAACGATTGCGTTTTTTGCTGAGTAAGGCGCTTGCTCATTACGCGAAAGTTATTTCGCGTGTTGACCAATGCTTCCCACATTCCTTCCGTGTAGCAGCCAAACTTTTTGATGTTTTTATGGTAAGCGTTGAAAGCAACATCATCCAACCAATGTGGAATACCATCCAAAATATACTCGCGACATTCGCCTTGAACGCGACCTCGCAAATCAATGCTTTTTTTGCATGGAGCCATTAAGCGGTTAAGTTCCATTTTAACCAAAATTTTGGCCGAAGGCGGCTCTTCCTCGGTCAGTTGGCCAAGGACAAAGTCAAAGTCATTCGTACCGTAAACGGGAATGAGTCGTTCTGCGAGCGAGAGAATTTCAGATTGCTGCATTATTTCTGTTAGAGTATGTCGTTACTTTAAATTGTATCGGCTAAGCGAAGTAATACTTAAGTATATCAATAGTTCATTTCAGTTCAGGTCTGACTTGGCTGTGCTTAGTCACATTTGTAGAAAAAATTGAGGCATCATGGCGAAAGCAAAACGAGCGTATGTTTGTAATGATTGTGGCGCGGACTTTCCCCGTTGGCAGGGGCAGTGTAACGCATGTGGTGCATGGAATACGATAACAGAAGTACGTATCGCTGCATCGCCAACCGTTGCTCGCAATGAACGCTTAAGCGGCTACGCTGGTTCCGCAACAGAAGCTACGGTTCAAACGCTATCCGAAATTGATCTGCAAGAAGTACCTCGCTTCACCAGTGGGTTTAAAGAGCTTGACCGCGTGTTGGGTGGTGGTGTTGTGCCAGGTGCCGCAATTTTGATTGGTGGTAACCCTGGTGCAGGTAAATCAACCCTTCTGTTGCAAACCATGTGTAGTTTATCTGCGCAAATGCCAACGCTTTACGTAACCGGTGAAGAGTCATTACAGCAGGTGGCAATGCGTGCTTCCCGATTGGGCTTGCCGAAAGATCATTTAAAAATGCTATCGGAAACGAACGTCGACAAAATTTGCCAAATCGCCGAAAAAGAGCAGCCTCGTATAATGGTAATAGACTCGATTCAGGTGATGCACGTTTCTGATGTTCAATCGTCGCCTGGCAGTGTTGCTCAGGTACGTGAATCTGCGACGGCTCTGACACGATACGCAAAACAGAATAATGTTGCGGTATTTATTGTTGGTCACGTAACAAAAGATGGTACCCTTGCGGGCCCCAAAGTTCTTGAACACATTATCGACTGTTCGGTACTACTCGATGGTGGAACGGATAGCCGATTCCGCACTTTGCGTAGTCATAAAAACCGTTTTGGTGCTGTGAATGAGCTTGGTGTCTTTGCTATGACAGGCCAAGGATTGAAGGAAGTGAGTAACCCATCAGCGATCTTCCTTTCTCGTGGTGAAGAAGAAACATCAGGCTCTTCAGTCATGGTGGTTTGGGAAGGCACGCGCCCTCTACTAGTAGAGATTCAAGCGCTGGTGGATTACTCGCAGTTAGCCAACCCTCGTCGTGTTGCGGTCGGCTTGGAGCAGAACCGCCTATCACTTTTGCTCGCTGTGTTGCATAAGCATGGTGGCTTACAAATGGCAGACCAAGATGTCTTTGTTAATGTGGTTGGCGGTGTTAAGGTGACGGAGACGAGCGCTGATCTTGCTTTAGTTATGGCGCTTTTATCGAGTTTTCGTGACCGTCCACTCCCTAAAGATGTGGTGATTTTTGGTGAGGTAGGGCTTGCGGGCGAAATCCGTCCAGTGCCAAGTGGGCAAGAGCGTTTGAATGAAGCGTTCAAACATGGTTTCAAGAAAGCCATCGTGCCAGCAGCCAACATGCCGAAAGGTGGCATCCCTGGCATGCAAATTCACGGCGTTAAGAAATTGTCGGAAGCGATAGAGGCTTTTGACGAGCTGTAATGCTCATAAGAATGGTATTTGTGCAATCACAAACTGTTCTATCCGTCCTCAATAAAATGCGAATAAAGTACATAAATTGCTGTGTTTGACTATGCTTTGGGGACGGAAATTTCACGTTAAAATTTTTTTTCTTCCATCCGCACGCAAGGGTATCAGTATTGACAGAATGTGATATACTCTGCGCGCACTTTATACCTTATTAACAGAGTAAGACAATGACTGATTTATCAAAATACAGAAACATTGGTATTTTTGCTCACGTAGACGCGGGTAAAACTACCTCTACAGAGCGTATCCTAAAGCTAACTGGTAAGATCCATAAGATCGGTGACACTCACGACGGTTCAACTACTACTGACTTCATGGAGCAGGAAGCTGAGCGTGGTATCACAATCCAGTCTGCAGCAACAACTTGTTTCTGGAACGATCACCGTCTAAACATCATCGATACTCCTGGACACGTTGACTTCACTATCGAAGTTTACCGTTCTCTAAAAGTACTTGACGGTGGTATCGGTGTATTCTGTGGTTCTGGTGGTGTTGAGCCTCAGTCAGAAACTAACTGGCGTTACGCTGACGAATCACACGTATCACGTCTGATCTTCGTTAACAAACTAGACCGTATGGGCGCAGATTTCTACAAAGTTGTAGATCAAGTACAGAACGTACTAGGTGCTACACCTCTAGTTATGACTCTACCTATCGGTATCGAAGAAGATTTCGTAGGTGTTGTAGACGTACTAAGCCAACAAGCTTACGTATGGGATGAGTCTGGCCAACCAGAGAACTACGAAGTTCAAGATATTCCAGCAGACATGGTAGAAAAAGCTGCTGAATACCGTGAAATGCTAATCGAAACTGCTCTAGAGCAAGACGAAGATCTAATGATGGCTTACCTAGAAGAAGGTGAAGAGCCATCTCTAGAAGACATCAAACGTTGTATCCGTAAAGGTACTCGTGATCTAGCATTCTTCCCAACTTACTGTGGTTCAGCGTACAAGAACAAAGGTATCCAACTTATTCTTGACGCGGTAATTGATTACCTACCATCTCCAACAGAAGTTGATCCACAGCCTCTAACTGATTCAGAGACTGGTGAGCCAACTGGTGAAGTTGCGACTGTATCTGCAGACGAGCCACTACGTGCTCTTGCATTTAAGATCATGGATGACCGCTTCGGTGCTCTAACCTTTATCCGCATCTACTCTGGTAAGATGAAGAAAGGTGACACAATCCTTAACTCTGCAACTGGTAAAACAGAGCGTATCGGCCGTATGGTTGAGATGCACGCGGACGAGCGTAACGAGATCGATTCAGCACAAGCTGGTGACATCATCGCTGTAGTTGGTATGAAGAACGTTCAAACTGGTCACACTCTATGTGATCCTAAGCACGAATGTACTCTTGAGCCAATGATCTTCCCAGATCCAGTAATCTCTATCGCAGTTAAGCCTAAAGATAAAGGCGGTTCTGAGAAGATGGGCATCGCGATCGGTAAAATGGTTGCAGAAGATCCATCATTCCAAGTTGAGACTGATGAAGATTCAGGCGAAACTATCCTGAAAGGTATGGGTGAACTTCACCTAGACATCAAGGTAGATATCCTTAAGCGTACTTACGGCGTTGAGCTAGAAGTTGGTGCTCCACAGGTTGCTTACCGTGAAACTATCACTCAAGCAATCGAAGATAGCTACACGCACAAGAAACAGTCTGGTGGTTCTGGTCAGTTCGGTAAGATCGATTACCGCATCAAACCAGGTGAGCCAAACTCTGGCTTCACGTTCAAATCAACAGTTGTTGGTGGTAACGTACCTAAAGAATTCTGGCCTGCAGTTGAGAAAGGCTTTGCGTCAATGATGGAGCACGGTGTTCTAGCTGGCTTCCCTACTCTAGACGTTGAAGTTGAACTATTCGACGGTGGTTTCCACGCAGTTGACTCTTCAGCAATCGCTTACGAAATCGCAGCGAAAGGTGCATTCCGTCAGTCTATGCCTAAAGCTGGCGCGCAACTTCTTGAGCCAATCATGAAAGTTGACGTGTTCACTCCAGAAGATCACGTTGGTGACGTAATCGGTGACCTTAACCGTCGTCGTGGTATGATCAAAGACCAACAAGCAGCGTCTACTGGCGTACGTATCAAGGGTGATGTACCTCTATCAGAAATGTTTGGTTACATCGGTACTCTACGTACTATGACTTCTGGTCGTGGTCAGTTCTCTATGGAGTTCTCACACTACGCACCATGTCCAACAAACGTTGCAGAGCAAGTAATTGCTGACGTTAAAGAGCGTAACGCTAAGAAGTAATTCTTAAGTTAACTCTATAACTTGAAAGCCCCGCTTAGTGCGGGGCTTTTTGTATTTAGCAGTCTTATACGCAGAGCGTTTTTGTTTTATTCCTATTTAGCGTTTGTTTTGACGATTGTTATGATGCCGTTCTAGTACTGTTGCCTTTTAGGTCAATGGTCTTAAAGTCTGGTACCACTGACTTTTCAAATATTTCTATTTCTTCCTTCAACCATTGCGCAAACAATTGAGCTTTAGGTCTTTTTAAGTAGCCTTTTGGCGCACACAAGTAATACGCAAAGTTGGGCTTGATAGCGATATCTCCAATTCGGACCAATTTGCCAGAACGAAAATATTGATGGGCTAAACTGTGTTTTACTAATGCCACGCCTTGAAGTGATAGTGCAGCCTCAAGCACGAGATGTGATCCACTGTATTTTAAGGTAGGCTTTGCAGCGCAGTGACCCAAGGTTGCTAACCACATATTCCAATCAAGATCAGGCCAAACATCTTCAATCAGCTCAGCTTTGCTTAAGTCCTCGATGTTATAGATCCCGTGCTCTTTCTGGTACACCGGATGACAAGCAGGATAAAAAGCTTCGTCCATCAGCCATTGTGATTCTAAATTGGGATATTTTCCTAAACCGTAACGAACACATAAATCTATCTGGCTATCTTGAAAAGACACCAAATCATTGGTTGGTTCTAATAGCAAGGCGATATCAGGGTGACGCTGGCGAAAAGCCGTAATTTTCGGGACTAACCAATGATGAGCGAAAGAGGGGAGTGTTGATATCGAAAGGTGGTTCGGGTTTGGATCTTGATTGACTAATCTAACCCCTTGCTGCAAATGAGCAAACCCTCTTTCTGCCTGACTAAACAGTAGCTCTCCCTCTGGTGTGAGCACGATTTTTCTGTGCTGACGAACAAATAGGTCCGTGCCTAAGAACTCTTCTAAATGACGAATTTGCTGACTAATGGCCGCTGGCGTAACAAACAGTTCTTTTGCTGCCGTTTTAAAGCTTCCTTCCTTTGCTGCAACGAAAAAGTAATACAAGCCCTGTAAGGGAGGCATTCGATCTTTCACATTAGTTTTCCTTAACTCTATGGCAGATTCTATCGTTTGAGGATATCAGCGTAGTCGCTGATTATTAAGTGGTCAACATTGTATAGGGATCTTTGAAATGGAAAACATGACATACACTTGTGAGCGTACTATACCTACTGCCCATCAGAGCGGGTTACAGTTAATTTATTCTAAACTGGCGGCTTGGAGAAGGAACTATAAGACACGTCGTCATTTGAGAGAGTTACCAAAGCACCTTTGGGACGATATTGGATTAGGTGAAAGGGAGATTAGTTGTGAAGTGAGTAAGCCATTCTGGAGAGAGTAGTTTATGAGTTTGATTCAAGCTCAAAGTTAAGTTGCACTCCCCAATGGTGTTGAGGAGTGCAAGCAAAATTACAAGTCTTCTTCCCACACGACCAATTCATCTTTTGGCCAATTGTGGCCTATCTCATGATACTTTTGTTCGAGCACATGACGTTTAATTTTAAGCGTTGGCGTCAGTACGCCATTTTCTATACTCCAAGGTTCTTTAATCATTAACACACCTTTGATTTGCTCATGAGAGGCGAGTTCTTGATTCATCCTGGCAATAACTTTACGTGTGGTACGTGCGTATCGCTCTCGATCAAAGTTAGGGAAGTCATGTGGCACAACCAAAAGAATCGGAGCGGGTAGCCCTAAACCGATGAGACACATCATCTCTACGCGACTGTACTCGAAAAGCTTTTTCTCGATAGGAACCGGAGAGACAAATTTACCTTTGGCGGTTTTGAAGTTATCTTTTTTACGGCCTTGAATCGTTAGATAACCATCTGAGTCGATAGCGCCGATATCGCCTGTGTGTAGCCAGCCCTCTGAATCAAAAGACTCTTGGGTGGCAATGTCATTTTTGTAGTAGCCAGAAAATAGCCCTTTGCCACGCACCATGATTTCATCATCAGCTGCGATTTTTAACTCAATGCCTGGCCCTGCATTACCGACACTACCAATTTTGTCAGCTCTAAATGGGTAGTTGAGCGTGCTGTAGGCAAATGATTCCGTCATCCCCCAAGCCTCTGTGATATCAAGGCCCACTGAGTGGTACCATTCCAACAGCGCTGGCGAGACAGGTGCAGAGCCACAGCCTAATACTCGAGCCTGATCTAAACCTAGACCATCTGCTAGCTTTTTCTTGATCAAAGAATTGACGAATGGGATTTTCAACAGAATATTGAGCTTCTTCTGTGGAAGTTTGTCTTGAATACGTTGCTGGAATAGCGTCCATAATCGTGGGACGGAGATAAACAGAGTTGGTCGGTGCATCTTCACATCTTCGATAAAAGTGTCCAGTGACTCTGGAAATGCTGTTGGCACGCCACCCATAATCGATGAACCGAAGATATAAACACGCTCTGTAATATGAGCGAGCGGTAAATAAGAGAACAATCGGTCGTTTTCTTGGATACCAATATGATTGATCAGTTGCTGAACAGACCAACTGAATGCGCCGTAAGTTAGCATCGCGCCTTTCGGTAACCCTGATGTGCCTGAGGTATACACCAACGACATTAGCTTGTCATCGTAATGCTGCGGACGCTCTTCACTTGGCATTGCATCTGCAATGAGCGCTTGGTATTCGTGCTTACACTTTGGTGCCGTGTCATAAGGTAGAGCGATGCTAATGAGTTCAGGCATAGCATCAATGACTTGCTGAGTTGCTTTGGGATCATCGAGTTTTCCGCCAATGATCGCTTTACTTTCACTATGAGTCACACAGTATTCGATGGTATCTGCACCGGCGGTAGGAAAGATTGGCACACTGACATAGTCACCAAGCATCATAGCAAGATCGCAAATAAACCATTCTGCACAGTTTTTAGATACTAACGCAACTTTGTCGCCAGGCTTTACACCAAGCGAGCGTAGTGCGCTGACAAGTTTTAAGGCTTGATCTGCAACATCAGAGAATGTGTACTCAACAAACTGTCGGTTAATAATTTGTTTTAGGTAGACCTCATTTGGACGCTCTTGAGCCCATTTGAGGATCATTTCATTTGGTGGTGGGAGAGCGCAACCAGCAGCGCTATTTAGATTCGGCTGATTCATTTTAAGTGACTCCATGTCTTCTCATTGTATTTATAATTGTTAACGCATTGTTAACTTTAGCATGTTAAATCGCGACACGGGAATGCATTTTGATGAAATATGTGGGGAAGATAGCGTTAGTTATGGTTGAAGTCGGAGCGACTCGATCTAAAAAGCAATGTGATTGATGCTACGCAAAAGAGAACAGGCTTTTCAGCTGTTATGTCATACCGACTTCATACTAAGAGCACAGGTAAGCAATTTATTTTATTAATAATATTGCGAAAACATAGAATCTATCCTAATTATTTATTAACTAGTGGCTTAGTGTTGAAGATAAGTATAAATGTCTCCTAATTTCTTCAAAGCGCCAAACTTAAAGGTATGTCGTGGTTTTGAAGTAGCTATACTAATCTTACTTTGGAAAGTTAGGAGCTTCACCTCAAGCTATTGCCTGAGATTACTTGGGTACGATCATCAGCAAAAGGAAAGATGTGATGTTACGGAAGACTTTACTGGGTACCTATCTTTGTAGTTTATTCATTGCGGGGAATGCATATGGTGCTGAAGGAGATGATATTCCTCAGCGTGCCCAAACGGTTGGTGATGTTATTGAGCGCCCAGGCGTTCTCACACCTAAAGGTAAATGGTCATTTGATTCGTCTTTAAGCTATACACAAAACTCTTCAAACAAAGTATCTGTTGTTGGGTATACAGTCTTACCAACTCTGATTGTTGGGCGAATTGAAGTGAGTGATTCGGATAGGACTACAGTAACCGTTGGATTAACTGCTCGGTACGGTTTAACAAACGCCACAGAGTTAGAAGTTAGAGTGCCGTATGTGTATCGTAATGACCAAGTTTCTACGCGCCCCATTCAAGATGGTTCAAACAGTGAAGTAGTAAACACAACGGTGGATGGCGGAGGGCTTGGTGATGTAGAGTTCGCATTGAGGCACCAGTTTAACTTTGAGTCTGCGCCATACTGGGTAGGTGGCCTTAGAGTAAAGTCGGATACAGGACGATCGCCTTATGATGTTTCTATTGAAGATGGAAGCAACTCATTTAGTGATGTCCCTACAGGTTCGGGTTTTTGGAGTTTTGAGCCTAATTTATCTCTTATTCACCCTGTTGATCCTGCGGTCTTGTTCGCTAGTCTAAGTTATATTTATAACTTAGAGGATACTGTTACAGTTGGCGACACAAAAGCTGATGTTGAACTTGGAGACACTATTTCTCTTTCAGGGGGAATGGGGTTTGCGGTGAATCCTGATCTTTCATTCTCTTTAGGACTTAGCCATAAAACTATTTTAAAAAGCAAAGTAAATGGCAGATCGGCAGATGATGCTAAGTTGCTTCAATTAGATGCATTAACTTTTGGTATAAACTATGCCTTTAGTGAACGCTCATCTATCAATGTTAGTGCTCAAGCTGGTCTTACAGAAGATACTCCCGACTTTCAATTAACAGTACGAGTACCTTTTAATTTGTAAAATGGATATTAGGCCCTTGAGTCTTGGGCCTAATTTATCGTTAGCGCCTAGTGTTCGCATTATAAATTGATTGGATTATATTGGATAAAGTAGGTATATATTCTTAAAATGATGGTGGCCGATTGATATATCGAACTTTCTTTTGGTATGTAATCATAGATATCAGTCGTTTCTAATATCAAAGAAGCTTAACGTGACAATTTTTCAGATAAAAATGGAAATGCTCATTGAAGGTGGTTCAATAAGGCGTCTTCTAATTGTTGGTTTGCTTTGATTTCCCGTATTACCCCATTTACTTGAGCATCAATGTCTACGAGCGTGCTAAGTCCAATAATACTGTTATCTTTCGTGTTTTGAATAATATTGATAATACTTGAATTTATAAAGTCTGAACTTATTATATTAGGATTTTGAGACGAAGGCATTTTGGGTGAATCTATAGAATCATCTCCAATAATATTGCCTTCACCAAATTGTATGATGTTAACAATACCCTGGTTGAAAACATCTCCACTTTGATTTTCACTATTTGCGCTAATGTTTTTTAAATTACCATTTTCAATTACTAAGTTGGCAATATTTGTGTTCAAAATATCATCGCCATTTATAGTCGTAGTAATGCTTAATCCAATATTAATAATATACTCGTCCGTAATTTGGAAACCACCTCGATATTCTTCTAAAGATAAATTTGAAAGAGGAGTAAGTTCTTTCAGGCCAACATCTTTAGCATTCACATTAAAATGAGGTATTAGCATACAAAGCACTAACAAAAATTTATTGTAGTTCATAATGTAGGCCTTTCAGGTTGTTAAGTTCTTAAAGTTATTTAAAACAATGTTATATTAATTTTCACCGGAAACTGGGAGAGTAATGCTAAATACCCCTAAGGAATCTCTAGACACTCCTGTTTTTAATGGTGATCTTTGATATACGGTGAAATTATCATTGGTTATAAAGCTAGACCGTCCCATTTCCGCTTCGTTACGGACCAGTAACACAATTCCTTGGTAATATTTTTCAAACTCATCCAGTTTCATTATCATGGTTCCTCTAGAAGGGTCTCCTAGAATAACTGAGTGATTGTTTATACCTCTGATGACAACAAAATGCATATACCCGTCGAAATTAACGAGAGTAATCCCAGGGACGCCGACTTCTTTAATTTTCTCCAGTCCTACTTGAAAGCCGTCAGAACGTAACCCTATGGAATCCAAGTAAAACTTCATATCCAACAAAGAAAAACCTTTCTCTTTGATTTTTTCTTTATCACCTTTTTCAAACATGCTTTTGAAGATATCTTGTTCAGATGACTCTGTTGCATAATGAAAAGTGAGAAGAGAAGCCAGGGCGGCAGAGCCACAGCTGAAGTCATACTGTTGGCGAAAAACATCACCGAACACTATTTCTTTGTAGCTTTTAACAGGAACAGAGTAATGTGCTCGGTAAGGTAGCAGTTCTAGTGAAATGGCTGATGCTGAATAAACGAGCATCAGCCAAATTAAGTTATTTAATACTTTCATATTGTTTACTTGAGTGTCAGGTTAACGACGGTAGAGTTCTGGATTAAAACGTTGTTTCCGCTGTTCTGAATTACGTTGGATATACCCGAACTGTCTGCGAACGCTCCACTTGATAGTATATTGTTACCACTCACGGTGTTTGACGCGACATTATCTGACGAAATACCATTGATATCTGATTCTGCATAAACCAAGTCGAGTTCAACATTTTGTCCACCTCTTGATTCATTCATGATATCCAAGCTAACTTCTCCGCCAGATAATGCAATGTCATCAGCGAGTGCAGTGCAGGCAACTATCATACTCAAAGTACAGATTGCCAAACGCATCGCTTTCTCCTACTAGTCGGTTACTCACCCCCAGTAAACACACTTGCATTAGTTGTAACAGATTGTTGTACAAGTGAATTTGAACCAGCATTCTGACCAACGGTAGTAATACCAGCTGCACCACCAAGACCACCAAGGGTGTTCATGTTTTCAACTCGAACTCGAGTATCATCCGCGTTAGTTGCATAAATAACTGATGCACCTGTAACACCACCCATTAGGCTTGAGCTCGCAACAACCATATCTGTATCCATATGGACTTGATTGAAGCTATCAACATTTGTTGAGCTCGAGTCACTTTGATAGTTACTATTGTCGTTAAAGCTGTTCGAGTTTGTTGTGCTTGAATCAGCGTAGCTACGGTTATCACTCTGGTTACGGTTGTCGCTTTGATTACGATTATCGCTGTTATCGTTAAAGCTACTGTTGATACTAGAGTCACTGTTGTCGTTGTTGCTACGTCTTACAGTAGTACTAGAGTCGCTGTTGTCGTTGTGGCTTCTATTTGTGTTAGTACTTGAATCACTACTATCACTATTTAGGCTCACATCAAGATCAGCACTGGTACTGTTGTCGTTAGCGTTAGACGTACTATTGTCGTTGTGGCTTTGAGCTGTGTTAGTGCTCGAGTTTGAGTTGTCGCTGTTGTTATTAAAGCTGTCATCAACACCAAGAGTTGCACTGTTGTCAGTGTCGCTGTTGTCGTTGAAGCTATGACCAATACCTAGTGACGCACTATTATCGCTGTTGTCGTTGAAGCTATCACCAACACCGAGAGATGCGCTATTGTCACTGTTATCATTGAAGCTGCCAGATAAACCGATATCGGTATTAGCGCTGTCAGTCCATTGCATGTTGTCGTCTCCATCATCGATCTCATTCGCGATTAGAGAGCCACTAAATAAAATTGCTGACATTGCTAAAGCAAGCCCTGTTTTGTTTAGAGTCATAACGATTACTCCATTTCCTGTTATTCCTGATTAAAAATGACTGCACTTAACTTCTTGCTGCTTCCTTCAAATGTTGTGGGAAGCGATGAAATTATAAGAAAGGATCAGTGAAAGCTGTTCTCATTATTGAGAATGATTCAGGCTGGAAGGGAGTATTTAGGTGCGTCTCTTTAAGGTGTTAAAGAAAAAAATAACATAATCATAATGTTATTTTTTGTATTTACTTTAAGTACTCATCAAGTATGAAATGAAGCCAATATAAAGAAGTAATTCGTTCTATTGCACTGAGCGGAGCAGTCATCCATTTTTTATAAATGGTATTTTATCCAATTATTATCTTTATTATTTAATATTATAAATCATATCCTTATGCTAACACAGGTTGAAAAGTATGGATAAAAACACAACAGGTTCATACTTTTTAAGTCTTTTTCGGTGCTGAAAAGCAATGCGATATCATTCTGAAGTGCTATATTTTCTACTTAAAATGAAGATAAATTCTCTTTGCTATCCCCAATTAATTTTCTAACGGGGGTTGGTGAAACAGGTAAGTTAATGTGGTGGGACTATGGAAAAGAAGCACTTGATACTGCTAGCTGAGAGTAATTTACAAAGTAACTTAATAAAAAAACAACTATCTTCCATTCATGATGTCGATGTAAAGATAATGCAACCAGATGAAGTGGTGTTCAGAAGTCACTCACTCAGTATCGATTTGATGTTTATTGATTACGATTTTATGCGTCAGCTTGAAGTACAAGGAAAGTTACCAGATTTTGATCTATTTGGGTGGTCCTTTATGCTTCACAACGTCCCTTGTGAAAAAGTACAAACGGACTTACTGCATTGGAAGTTGTTAAAAGGAATTTTGCTCCGAAGTGCATCAGTGACACATATATGTGATGGCGCGGAATACGTACTGAAAGGTGGGTTGTGGCTACCAAGAATGTACCTAGAGAAGTTAGTCCTCAATTATCGGCATGCAAATTTGTCCGAAGAACAGCAGCATGATGAGTTAACATGCAGAGAAAAACAGATTCTAGAGCTACTTGTGTACGGCATTTCAAATCAACAAATTGCTTCAAGACTTTTTTTATCTGAAAGTACAGTGAAAAGCCATATATACAAGTTGTACAAAAAACTCGATGTCCATTCTCGTCATGATGCAGTTAAGTTGGTAAGAATGAACAATGGCTTAACCGAGAGAAGTTAAGTCATAATTTGTGATGCTCTTTTTATCGGGGTCTGTTCCGTTTTCACTATCTAATCTAATCTAAGCAAGGGCACTCGTATTTGAGTGCCCGTGGTTTATCTAGATTCAATAGTTGGCGTATCAGCAGGCTACATCATGCCCGTGACAAGGCCTGCTGCCACAAAAAACACGATCATCCATAGTACCGAAAGGTTGAGCTTTTTGTGTAGATAGAAACCCGCAATCACTAACGCCATGTCGATGGGAGCAACAACTGCGCTGCTAAATACTGGCTGGTAAAGTGCCGCGAGTAGTAACCCTACTACCGAGGCATTTACACCGTTGATGGCGCCGGAGACCAGCGGTTTGCCTGCCAGTGCTTGCCAGTTTTTAAGAACGCCAAGCAGTAAAAGAAACCCTGGGAGGAATACGCCAAGCGTTGCGATCAGAGCGCCTAAAATTGGCGTATCCGAAAGCTCATAACCGATAAAAGTCGCAAAGGTGAACATTGGCCCCGGTACAGCTTGTGCAGCGGCGTAGCCTGTTAAAAATGCATCTTGGCTGAGCTGGTCGCCAACAATGTTTTGCAGAAGCGGCAGAACCACATGACCGCCACCAAACACTAAGCTACCAGCTTGGAAAAAATCACTAAACAGCCCAAGCAAAGGTAACGTATGAGCCACTAACGGTAAGCCGAGTAAAAGCACCGCAAATAGAGCCAATGGCGCGATAGACGGTTTAAACGACTCGGCTGATGGCGCGGAGTCTTTCTTTAGATATCGCATTCCGACAAAACCTGCTGCGATCAACACGAACATTTGCGTCATGATGCTTGGTGCCACCAGCAACGCAATCGCAGTCGCGACGCACACACCCGCGGTCAGTTTACTTTGGCAGAAGTTTTTGTACATGCCCCAAGTCGCATCCGCCACGACGACGACTGCGAGCAGTTTTAGGCCGTGAACGATGTTTTGGAACACTGCGGTGTCGGTGATTTGGCTGCTCACCATCGCCAGCGCCAACATGATGGCCACTGAAGGAAGCGTGAATCCGACAAATGCTGCGCATGCGCCACCTAAACCGCCACGTTTATAGCCTAAAGCAAAGCCAACTTGGCTTGAGCCCGGTCCCGGCAAAAACTGACTGAGCGCGACAATTTGCGCGTACTCGCTGTCATCAAGCCATTTCAGTTTCTCAACAAATGTTTGGCGAAAATAACCAATATGAGCCGCAGGGCCGCCGAAGCTGAACCAACCCAGCCAGAAAAAAGTTTTGAATATGGTGAACATGTCGAACCTGTTTATCTAAAAAGCATTGTTGCTAATTTATCGAATGCTCTAAAATGACTCAAATTGATGATTTTAATTTCATCTATGAATGAAATGGGATGAGGATGTTGGAGTGAAAGAGGACATTCAGTGGCGCAACATTGACTTGAACTTATTGGTGACGTTTTCCTACTTGTATCGCTATCGAAGCGTTAGCGTCGCGGCAGAGAAAAGTTACGTTAGCCAGTCGGCGATGAGTCATAGTTTGTCTCGTTTAAGGTTGTTGTTTGACGACCCGCTTTTTGAGCGAAAAGGGCACAAGATGGAGCCCACCGAGCACGCTCACCACATCGCGCCAACTGTGCATCACTTATTGGATTCTATCGCCAAAGACTTGCTCACTAAGTCTGCCTTCCAACCTGAAAATTACGCGGGTGTATGTCGCATCGGGTTAACGGATTATGCCGAGTTTATCTTTGCTCCTCGGCTTTATGACGAAATACGCCAGCGCGCCCCAGAGGCGCAGATCAGTTTTATTAACGTCAATCGTAGCAACTACGTGGCATTAACTGAGCATGAAAAGCTCGATGTCATTATTGGCAGCATGCCGGTGTTGGATGACAACTTTGAGAGCTTATACTTGTACACCGAAAAGCACGTGTGCATGTGTGATAAACAGGTATTGCAAGGGGAAACACAGCTGTCTCTGGAAGCGTTCGCGAACATAGAGCAAGCTCTGGTAAGTCCCGATGGGAGCTTAAAGACACAAGTAGACCAAAAGCTCGCAGAACATGGCTTGAGCCGCAAAGTCACCGTGGCGTCGCGCAACTTTCTCACTATTCGGCATCTATTGAAAAAGCGCGATCTCATTGCCATCGTGCCAGAAAAAATGGCGTTGGCGGAGGGCTTTTCGGACGATCTCATTACTGTTAAGCCGCCGATCGCCGTTGCGGATTTTGATATTGCCATGCTGTGGCATTCCAGCCGAAACAATGAAGACAAAGGCATTTGGCTACGCGAGTTGGTTTCTTCGACCATCACCTCTCACATATAACAAAGGGCACCAAAGGGTGCCCAGAATGTTTGTCATTGAGAGTCTGTGTTATACCGCTTGCGAAGCTGGCGCGGCTTCTTTTATACGCTCTTCCTGATTCAATGATTTTTCGTATTGGCTGTACTTCCACCAGGCAAAGCCAAGGAAAATCACGATACCGCCAACGTTGTAGAAAATGATGGTCATGATGTCGGCCCCAGTAGGGAAGGTCGATGCTAAGAAACCAACCGTAAAGATAGCGATCAGTACCGATACGGTAGCGATGCCCATTTTGCGTGAGCCCATTTTGAAATCACGCTCGACGTGATCCAGTTTTAAGCGCAGATTCAGGTACGCCAACATGATGAACAGCGGTGGCAGCATCGAAGCGGCTGCCGTCATGTTGATTACGGTGTTCATCAGATCTTGAGCGGTGTTAGAACCTAATGTTGGGATGATCATCAGTGGGATAACGATAAGGAATTGATACCAAGCTGCGCGAGCTGGTACGCCGTTTTCGTTCAGCTCTACGGTTTTCTTACCAAAAATGCCTTCTGGAATCTCAGAGAAGAAGATTTTCACTGGCGTTGCTGTCCACATCAGTAGAGAGCCAAACATAGCGGTGAAGGATACCAAGCCTACGAAGCGGTTCATCAATATTTCTGGCAAACCAAAGTACGCAGCCAAACCTTCAAATACTTGAACCGATCCGCCCGTGTATTTTAGGGTTTCGCTAGGAACAAATACGTTAATCAAAACAGACGCAATTGAGTAAAGCACGCCGATAAAGATACCTGCGATGATGATGACTTTAACGAACGATTTCGAGCCGCCTTTTACATCGTTTACGTAAACCGCGACCGATTCCGCACCGCCTGCCGCCATAAAGATCCATGTAGTAATGCCTAAAAATGCCCAGCTGAAATCAGGGATCATCGCTTCTACAGTAATTGGGTCAGCCGGTTCTACACCGCCGATCAACGCTGCGCCAGCCAGTAAAATGTACGACATTGTCAGTAGCAGCATGAGGGAGGAGGTCACCGACGTAATTGGCCCCAACATTTTCGCTCCGTTTGTCGATACGTAGGTCGCAAACGCAAACAAAATCATACTGAGCACGGTAGTGGTGAATGGCGTCAGAATGTATTCATAGCCCAAGAACGCGTAAGACGCATAAGCGATAACACGCGGCAGCAAGGACGTGAAGAAGAATAGGTTAACGAACCAGTAAGTGTAGGCAGAGATAAACGCCCAGCGACCGCCAAGTGAGCTTTTTACCCATGCGTAGACCCCCGCTTCAGAATCTTTATTCAGAGATACGAATTCTGCGATGATCAAACAGAAAGGGATGAAATAAAAAATGGTCGCCAGAAAGAACATTGGCGCAGACGCTAGACCGATCTCGATGTTGTTATTGATTACGTTATTAAAGCTAAATACTGCAGCAAAGGTGAGGGACAACAACCCGAATTTGCCTATCGTATTACGTTTGGATTCAGACATGTTCTATCTCCGGTTAATCACGTTGGAATTGTAGGGAGGAAGGGCTTGTAATGCTGTGACCACAGCCCTTCTCTTGTTTTATTTATTTAGGAAGTAGCCATCTTCGATGGTCACTTTGAGCACCACTTTTCTTACGCGGTTGTCTCCATGGAAGCGGTACGCTTCACTGTTTTCAAAAATCGCCACTTGGCCTTCGCAAAGCTCACGTGTTTCACCCTGACCAGAAAAAAATTCGCGGTCAGTTTCATCACGATAAGTTTGTTCTCGTGTCAACGCGGTTTTATCCGCGAACTCAACGGTTTCTCGGCCTTCGAGGTAGTAATGCACATCGAAGTAACGACGGTTACCGATGAACATTTCGGTTTGTTTCGCGATGCCATCTTCAACCATGTACACCAGTGAATCGCCAATCGAGTGCATCACGCCATCTTTGATGTTGCCGATGTTGCCAATGGCTTCCACACAGCGGTTCCATTTACGACCGTTGCGATATACCTGTTTGAATTGCTCTAAGCTGTCTAACACGATCATGGATTACGCCTCGTTGACTGATTGAGTATTGGTTTGAGTGAAAAATGCGTTGTCGAAATCATGGTTTGCCATCACTTGTGCGTTGCAATCGCCTGCTTGCAGTGGCATCAGCGTCAAACCGTAACGGAACTCGTCCATGTACACGCGGTAAGAGTCGAGCACTTCACTGCCCCATGAGTTCGAGCCTAACCCCATCACTTGATGGTCAAGATTAAGGGTGATGTAGCCACTCTTTTCTAGCTCGATCGTATGTTGCGCTTCATGCAGATTTTGGTTGGTGTAGAACCACGCGCTGAAGTTGATTTCTTGCTGAGGTTTCACCAATAACCCTGTGCCATGACGGTTGGTGAGCGATGCCCAGCGCACGTGTTGGCGGTTGCCGTTGTTTTGCGGGAACGGGTAGTTCTCGAACATGTCCGCCACATTGGTGTGGTAAACATCAATGAGGTTAGCTTGGCGACTGTCTTGGTAGTTTTCTTCTGGGCCGCGACCGTAGTAACTCACTTGATCAAAGCTGCCGTTGATGCCCAAATCCAAGCCGATGACCGGAATCACGTGAGGGTAGTCGCCGTAGCGTTCGCCACTCAGTTCCACGTTCAAATGGCCTTGAGCATTGATTTGATAGCGATAGGTACAACGCATGCCAAAATCAAAGACCGGCGGCGCAATGATGCTGGTGGTCGTAATCAAGACGGAATCATTGGTTGCTTCCACAGCAAGTGTGCGGAAGTGCTCCTGCATGATTTGCAGATGCGCTGGATGCCACAAACCTTCATACTCTTGTTTGTGGTTATCAATCATCGGTTTGAAGAAGTTCAGTCTCGGCTCTGATTGAATGATCTCTTCGCCATTTACGCGCCAAGAAGTCAGCTTGCCGTTTACTTTCGAGAAAGTAAGCGCGAAGTTATGACCTGTGATCACGTGCTCTAGGCGGCTTTCTTCAAGCGCCAAGGGTTGAATATTGTGGTTGACCAGCGCAGGCAACGTCGCGGTGTTTTCTTTCAGTTGGAACTGATACACCGCAATTTCATGGTTGGCTTCGCTGTAAAGCGTGCGACTGTCTTTGCGTACGGTGAAGTTAACAAAGGCTTCGCGCTCATCCAATTCTGGCAAGTCGATGGTCACTTCACGTTCGCTGTTGGCGACCAAAGCTTCGACTTTGAATTGCACGCTACGCAGGGTTTCACCTTCGGCACGCACGTCAGCAGTAATGGTGTAATCATCGAGGCTGGTGAACCACAATTTGTTCTCAACGATAAAGCGGTCATGGCAACCTTCAACGGCGCGGATTTTCACCGGTGCAATGACTTGTTTGTATTCTTTGAGACCTGGGCCTGGGGTTTGATCTGGGTAAATCAGACCATCCATGCAGAAGTTGTAGTTGTTTGGGTAGTCGCCGTAATCGCCGCCATATTTGTAGAACTCTTGGCCGTGTTCATCACGCGCTAGAATGCCGTGATCACACCATTCCCAAACGTAGTGACCTTGAATGTGGTCGTGCGCATAGAACACGTTTTGGTATTCGGTTAAACCACCCGGCCCGTTACCCATCGCGTGTGCGTATTCGCAGATAATGCGTGGCTTCTCGTGTGGGTGTTCGCCAAAGTAATTCATCAGTTGAGCGCGTGAGTACATAGTGGAAATCACATCCACCACTTCAGCATCGCGGTCTTCTTCGTAGTGAACCAAACGGGTGTCATCAATTGCTTTGGTCGCGGTATACATCGCACGGATGTTACAGCCATAACCCGATTCGTTACCGAGTGACCACATGATGATCGATGGGTGGTTTTTCTGTGCGTGCACATGGCGCACTGCGCGATCAACAAACACCGCTTCCCATGCTGGATCATTGGTGATACGGCTCAGGTCGCCAACGTTGGCAAAGCCGTGGGTTTCCACATCGGTTTCTGCCATCACAAACAGGCCGTAAATATCACATAACTCGTAGAAGCGTGGGTCGTTCGGGTAGTGTGCGGTGCGAACCGAGTTGATGTTGTGTTGCTTCATCAAAATCAGATCTTTTTCCACGCGGTCCATGCCCACTGCGCGACCTTTTAGGTGGTCGTTGTCATGACGGTTTACACCATGCAGCATCACGTATTGATTGTTGATGTAAAACAGGCCATCGCGCACTTTGATGTCACGGAAACCCACTCGTTGTGGGATCACTTCCACTACGTTGCCTTGGTGATCTTTTAAGGTGATGAACAAGTGGTAAAGGTAAGGATTTTCAGCCGTCCAATGCGTTGGATTCACCATATCAATCGCAAAGCTTGTTGAGTGGTGGTTTTGGATAGTCAGTGAATCGCATTGACCACTGGCTACGACAGTGCCTTTGTCATGCAGCGCGTATTCCAGCGTATAGCCAGACGCGATAGCGGTGGAAAGGTTTTCCAATTCGATTTGAGCACTGAGCGTCGCACTTTGGTAATCGTCGGCGAAATCGGTGCGAATTGTTAGGTCTTGGACGTGAATGTTCTCTTTTCCGATTAGGTAAACATCACGGAATATCCCCGCCGTCCACCACATGTCTTGGTCTTCAATGTAAGTGGAATCGGCCCACTGCATCACGCGTACAGAGAGTAAGTTTTCGCCTTGTTGGACGAACTTGGAAATGTCGAATTCCGCTGTGAGTCGGCTGCCTTTACTAAAGCCGACGTACTCGCCGTTTATGTACACTTCAAAGTAGGTTTCCACGCCGTCGAACTTGATGATGGTTTGTTGGTTATCCCACTGTGGACCAAGTGTAAATGTGCGTTGATAAGCGCCCGTTGGGTTGTCGGTTGGTACAAACGGGACGTCGATCGGGAATGGGAAGCCTTCATCGGTGTATTGTAGATCGCCGTGACCTTCCATTTGCCACATGTTTGGGACGGTAATGTGTCCCCAGTCGTTCATTGTTTGTGAGTAAAACTCATCAGGTACCAACATTGGGTTGGTGAAATAACGGAATGTCCATTGGCCGCTGAGCAACATAAAGCGGCGACTCAGTTCACGTTGAAAGGTTTGTGCGCTCTGAACAGAGTCGTAGGAGAAAAAGTACGCACGCGGTGCCATACGATTCTCGTGTAAGTGTTGGAAGTTTTCCCAATTGTGCACGTTTTGATCTCCCCTCGGCTTGGTGCGCTTATGTTGGAGTGCGGATTGGTTTCATCGCGGCTCAACATCAGTGCAAAAATAACGGCCGATGTATTGTGAAAAATGCTTATGAATAATCTGAGAAAGATATTAGTAAAAGTTTTACTAAAATAAATTAGTGAAAACGTTTTACTTTAACTTGGTCACGTTTTAAATGACCAATGTTGAGCAAGATGTGATCAGCGTAAAGGAATGCGTTCTAGATTGTTTTGGAAAGTAAAAACAGTAAAAATTCGGTAGAAAGTAAAAGAAGAAATAAAAAAGCACTGAAAATTCAGTGCCTTATTTGAGCAGTTTTGAGGGTGTTTTTATCGAGTTGTGCCGCGTAGCTTGAGCTTGCTTGGAACGTACACTTGAAGGGGCAGTGCGCGTCCGTCACGGTATTTTTCTACTAACAAGTTCACGCCTTGAATACCCATCATTTCAGAATGAATACGAACGGTAGATAGAGGTGGGAAGGTAAAGCGCGCGGTAGGAATGTCGTTCACGCTGATCAGCGCAATATCATCAGGAATGTTTAAACCAAACTCATGCACTGCTCGTAACACACCAATCGCAATGGAGTCCGAAGCAATGAACATCGCTTTTGGGAAATCGCCTTTGGCCAGCATCTCTTTCGCTAAGTCATAACCGGACAAGCTAGAGAAATCGCCACGATAAATGTCGTCTTCAGAAACCACACCTTTTAGACTGCCGTAGTCCACAAACGCATTTTCACGAATGTCTGCGGTGTTGGGCTCGTCTTGTCCACCAATAAATCCGATACGCTCGTAGCCTTGTTGTACAAAGAAATCAACCACTTGCTTGCTGATTCTTACAAGATCGATATCAACGCAATCGTAAGGACTAGTTGGATCTGAAAAGTCGATGTAACAGATGCTATCGGCTAGGCGTTTAGGTAACTTATTGACCACCTTTTGGTCGACTTTTCCGACTAAAAGGACACCCGTGATCTTTTGCGTTTCAACATCAATTTCGCTGTTGTAGCAATTGGTTAGCGTAATGCCGAGTTTGTCGCACTGAGTTTCAATCCCATGACGAATCGACAAGTAGTACGGGTCGTTCACTTCTGCTTCTTGTTTGTAATTGTACAAGGCCAAAAAGTGATGTTTTTGCTTGGCTTCTTTGGTGGCTTTCTTCGAGCTGCTGGTGCGGTACTCCAGCTTTTCTGCGATTTCTAAAATGCGGCGTTTGGTTTCTTCTTTAACGCTCAACGTCGGATCGTCATTCAAAACTCGCGATACGGTTGCAAGTGAGACGCCCGCTTCAGTGGCTATATCTTTTAGTGTTGCCATGTACATTTCCCGTTGGCATTGCTCACAGTCCAAGTGAGAACTCAATAATCTGGCTATTGTAAACAGCTACTTAGGGATGCACAAACTTTTAGTAAAATCGTGCGATCCACGAAAGAGAGCGGTATCTGCTCGACTCATCTTCACTGCTCATCATCCTCCTGGTTTAATTTAACTAAAGTCAGCATCTAAAATAAGGCTTTTGTGTAATTTTGTGGAAACGTTTACACAATTTGAATTCGATCACGGATCTGGATCGAGATTGGTTGCTAGACTTTTAGCCAGTTAAGAAATGGGCGTACCGATTCGATGCAATGGCGATTGGCTTTTAGCGCATCAGAGTGAGGTATGAACAGAAAGCAGCAAACGTGGAGAAGCAAAAGTGAAAGTTCTTGTCACAGGCGGTATGGGATACATCGGTAGTCACACTTGCGTTCAGATGATTGAAGCGGGAATGGAACCTATCATCGTTGATAACTTGTGTAACGCCAATCTGGAAGTGTTAAACCGTATTGAAGCGCTGACAGGCAAACAGCCTGCGTTCCACCAAGGTGACATCCGTGACGAAGCATTTTTGGATACGCTGTTCGCGCAGCACGACATCCAAGCCGTGATCCACTTTGCTGGCCTCAAAGCGGTTGGCGAATCGGTGGCAAAACCACTTGAGTACTACGACAACAACGTCAATGGCTCATTGGTGTTGGCGCGCAGCATGCGTAAAGCGGGCGTGAAAAGCATCGTATTCAGCTCATCGGCAACGGTTTACGGTGACCCAGAAATAGTGCCGATTACGGAAGATTCACCAACAGGCGCAACCACCAATCCATACGGACGCAGCAAATATATGGTGGAGCAGTGCTTAAGCGATCTGTTCCATGCTGAAAACGACTGGAGCATCACCTTACTGCGTTACTTCAACCCAGTTGGCGCGCACTCATCGGGCTGCATGGGGGAAGACCCACAAGGTATTCCTAATAACCTGATGCCATTTATCGCCCAAGTCGCTGTTGGTCGCCGAGAAAAACTCTTGGTATTCGGTAACGACTATCCAACCCCTGACGGCACTGGCGTACGTGATTACATCCATGTGATGGATCTGGCCGACGGCCATATTGCGGCTTTGAAATCGGTGGGTGAGAAATCGGGTTTGCACATTTACAACTTAGGTACAGGTAAAGGCTCGAGCGTACTTGAGATGGTGGATGCGTTCGCGACCGCTTGCGGTAAACCAGTGCCTTACGAGTTATGCCCGCGTCGTCCTGGGGATATTGCTGAATGTTGGGCAAGCACGGAAAAAGCCGAGCGTGAACTAGGCTGGAAAGCAACACGCACGGTGGCTGAAATGACCGCTGATACGTGGAACTGGCAGTCAAAAAATCCCAATGGCTATTCCCCTAGTTTGAAGAATTTTAAAGAGTTGAGTAAGTAACATGTCGAATGTCGAATTTAACCCAGTGGATCATCCACACCGCCGTTACAACCCTCTGACTGGGCAATGGATTTTGGTTTCACCTCACCGTGCTAAACGCCCTTGGAGCGGCGCAGATGAAAAGCCCGCATTGGATGAGCTACCAAGCTATGACGGTAAATGTTTCCTTTGTCCAACCAACGAACGTATCTCTGGCGATGTTAATCCAGACTACCAAGGCACCTATGTGTTCAATAACGATTTTGCTGCGCTGATGGTGGATTCACCAGATGCACCGGAGTCAAACAACCCGCTATTCAAAACGCAAGGCGTGCGTGGTTTGAGCCGAGTGATTTGCTTCTCGCCAGATCACAGCAAAACCTTACCGGAGCTGCCAGTGGATAAAATTCGTGGCGTGATTGATACATGGAATGAGCAAATTGAAGAGCTCGGCAAAGAGTACGTTTGGGTTCAGGCGTTCGAAAACAAAGGTGAAACCATGGGCTGTTCTCAGCCGCATCCACACGGTCAAATCTGGGCGAACAGCTTCTTACCAAATGAGATCGAGCGCAAAGAGCACAACCTAAAAGCGTACTACCAAGAACACGGCAGCAACTTGCTGGTAGATTACGTGCAAGCGGAACTCAAAGACGGCTCACGCATTGTGGTGGAAACCGAACACTGGCTGGCGGTGGTGCCTTACTGGGCTGCTTGGCCGTTCGAAACCATGTTGTTGCCGAAAACGCACATTCGTCGTATGAGCGAACTCAGCGATGAGCAACGAGACGATTTAGCGCGAGCGATTAAGAAGCTGACCAGCCGTTACGACAATTTATTCCAATGCTCTTTCCCTTACTCGATGGGCTGGCACTACGCGCCGTTTTTTGACCAAGGTACAGACATCGACCATTGGCAGCTTCATGCACTTTTCTATCCGCCACTACTGCGCAGTGCCACGGTTCGTAAGTTCATGGTGGGCTACGAAATGCTGGCAGAAAGCCAACGCGATCTCACCGCAGAGCAAGCCGCGCAGCGTCTGCGTGATGTGAGTGATGTCCACTACAAAGAATGCTAAGTCTTTAAATTGGACTGATTACGAATAACGGGATAGCGCGACTTTACAGATAGAAAGTTAGGCTCAACGCGCTATCCCACACAAATTACTATTTTAAGAGAACGTCCCTATGTCTGAACTTATCCAAAATGTGAAAGCGTCATTTGAGCAAGTGTTGGGCTACGCACCTAGCCATATTATCCAAGCGCCTGGTCGTGTGAACTTGATTGGTGAGCACACCGATTACAACGATGGTTTTGTCCTACCGTGTGCCATTAACTACCAAACGGTCTTGGCGGCGGCAAAGCGTGAAGACAATATTGTGCGTGTGGTGTCGGTCGATTATGGCAACGCAGTGGACGAATTCGATATCACGCAAGCCATTACCTTCCAGCAAGACAAAATGTGGGCGAACTACATTCGCGGCGTGGTGAAGTGTCTTCTGGCGCGTGGCTACCAGTTTACTGGAGCGGATATTTCAGTCAGTGGCAACGTACCTCAAGGCGCGGGTTTGAGCTCATCGGCGGCATTGGAAGTGGTGATCGGTCAAACGTTTAAAGTGCTGTTCAATCTTGAAATCAGCCAAGCCGAAATTGCGTTAAACGGTCAGCAAGCAGAGAACGAATTCGTCGGTTGTAACTGCGGCATCATGGACCAAATGATTTCAGCGGAAGGGCGTGAAAATCACGCGATGCTATTGGACTGCCGTAGCCTAGAAACGGAATCGGTTTCCATGCCAGAAGAGATGGCAGTCGTGATCATCAACTCGAATAAAAAACGTGGTTTGGTCGACAGCGAATACAACACTCGTCGTCAGCAATGTGAAGAAGCGGCGCGTATTTTCGGTGTGAAAGCTTTGCGTGATGTGACGATTGAGCAGTTCAACGAGAAAGTCGCTGAGCTGGATGAAATGGTGGCCAAACGTGCCCGTCATGTCATCACAGAAAACGATCGTACGGTAGAAGCGGCGCAAGCGCTACGAGCACACGACATGAAGCGCATGGGTGAGCTGATGGCCGAGTCTCATGCCTCGATGCGCGATGATTTCGAAATTACGGTAAAAGAAATCGATACGCTGGTGGAGATAGTCAAAGAGGTGATCGGCGATCAAGGCGGCGTGCGCATGACTGGCGGTGGCTTTGGTGGTTGCATCGTGGCACTTGTACCGCCAGCACTGGTTGATGATGTGAAAGCGGCAGTTGAAGCGAAATACCAAGCGGCTACGGGCTTAAAAGAGTCGATTTATGTCTGCCAAGCCAAAAATGGTGCGGGTTTGGTTGAAGTGCTGTAAGGAATGATGATGAAAGCCTATTTTCAACAACTAGAACAAGCGATGGCGCAAACGCCGTCGTTTGATGGCCAAACTGCGACTCTGATTCATTTGACCAACGCGAATGGTATGACAGCGTCGTTTATGGATATTGGTGCGACGTGGTTGAGTTGCACATTACCGGTAAATGGTGAAAACCGTGAAGTGTTGTTGCGCTCACCAAATATGGCTGAACACATGAAGCAAGACGCTTACTTCGGTGCCATTGTTGGCCGCTTTGCTAACCGAATTGCGAAGGGGCAGTTTGAGATAGACGGAGAGAAGTATCAACTTGGTATCAATAACGGTGAAAACTCACTGCACGGTGGCCTAGAAGGGTTTGATAAACGCCGCTGGAAGGTTGAAGAGCAAAATGATCAACAGGTCACTTTTTCACTTCGCTCCCCGGACGGTGACCAAGGCTATCCGGGAAACCTCGATGTGAAGGTGATGTACACGCTCACTGACGAGAATGAACTAGCTATCGCCTATGATGCTAAGACCGACAAAACATCGCCAGTGAATTTAACCAATCATGCCTACTTTAACTTGGCTGGTGAGGCGAGCCGCGCGAAAAGTTTGGATCATACTTTACAGCTCAATGCTGGGTATTACTTGCCAACGGATGCGGGGTTAATTCCTACCGGTGAACAAAAACCAGTTTCGGGTACCAGTTTCGATTTCACCGAACCAAAATCGATTGGCCAAGAATTTCTTGCCGAGCAAGATCAGAAAACTGCTGGTGGCTACGATCACGCCTTTGTATTCATGCCTGAAGTGACCGATGGCGTGTCTGTCACTGCGGTTTTAATTGCACCAAAAGAAGATGTGGTGATGAAGGTGAAAACCACCAAGCCTGCCATCCAGTTTTATTCAGGGAATTTCTTAGCCGGTACGCCCGGTGCAAGTAAAACTTACGAACGCTATGACGGCCTAGCATTGGAAACGCAATACTTTCCAGACGGGCCAAACAAACCAGAATGGGGACTCAACAATGGGGTGTTGATCTCTGGGGATTGCTATCAGCATCAAACTACTTATCAGTTTGAATTTTAGATAGCACTTCTGCCCTTTGAACTTGCAGCGGCAGCGATGCTGCAACTCCAACGACTTTGGGTGTTATGGTGGGCTACATGCCCACCTTTTTTGTTTTTGATATGTATTTTTACTAGGAAGTTTAAATCACTTTCCTCACTTTCGACACAATACTGTACGGTGGATGATCCCCGTAATTTCCTACTTATTACTCTTCGTTTTACCTTTATTGTTATCGTTTACATTTTTGTTGATTTTAGAGAGTTTTAATTAAATGACACTTCTCTTAATATTTGTGATCTTTAGCTCGTTATAAGGTTTTTAGCGTAATATGTATCAATATGTGTGATTTGAGTTACATTTCATTTGAGTGGTAACGTTTACACTTTGCGGCGTAAACAAAACTACAGGATGAAACTGATGTCGAATATAGAACATGGTCTAAGCTTTATCGACATAATGGTCTTCGCCATTTATGTCGCAATTATCATTGGGGTCGGACTTTGGGTATCTCGTGATAAAAAAGGCACTCAGAAAAGTACGGAAGATTATTTCTTGGCGGGAAAATCTTTGCCTTGGTGGGCTGTCGGTGCTTCGCTAATTGCTGCAAATATTTCTGCGGAACAATTTATAGGAATGTCTGGTTCAGGCTATTCAATCGGCTTGGCTATCGCATCTTATGAATGGATGTCGGCAATAACATTGATTATTGTTGGTAAGTACTTTCTACCTATTTTCATTGAAAAAGGAATCTATACCATTCCCGAATTTGTTGAAAAACGCTTCAATAAAAAACTAAAAACAATTTTGGCCGTTTTTTGGATTTCCTTGTACATTTTTGTAAACCTAACTTCAGTACTGTATTTGGGTGGTTTGGCTCTCGAAACCATTTTGGGTATTCCGTTGATGTACTCAATTCTAGGTCTTGCGCTATTTGCGTTGGTGTACTCAATTTACGGAGGTTTATCGGCAGTAGTATGGACCGATGTCATCCAAGTGTTCTTCTTAGTTTTGGGTGGTTTTATGACTACCTACATGGCAGTGAGCTTTATTGGTGGTACGGACGGTTGGTTCGCTGGGTTGTCTAAAATGGTCGATGCCGCTCCAGGCCACTTTGAGATGATCTTGGATCAAAGTAATCCACAATACATGAACCTTCCTGGTATTGCCGTATTAATTGGTGGTCTTTGGGTAGCAAACTTATACTATTGGGGATTTAACCAGTACATTATTCAAAGAACGCTTGCTGCAAAATCAGTATCGGAAGCTCAGAAAGGTATTGTTTTTGCTGCATTTTTGAAACTTATCGTTCCGTTTCTCGTGGTATTGCCAGGTATTGCCGCTTACGTTATTACTTCGGACCCAAAACTAATGGCAAGTCTTGGTGATATTGCAGCAACAAACCTTCCAAGTGCTGCTCATGCGGATAAAGCATATCCTTGGTTGACTCAATTCTTGCCTGTTGGTGTTAAAGGGGTTGTTTTTGCGGCTCTTGCTGCTGCAATTGTTTCTTCACTAGCATCAATGCTTAACTCAACTGCCACTATCTTCACCATGGATATTTACAAAGAGTATATCTCCCCAGACTCCGGAGACCACAAGCTGGTGAACGTTGGGCGTACTGCGGCTGTTGCGGCATTGATTATTGCCTGCCTAATTGCCCCAATGTTAGGTGGTATTGGCCAGGCATTCCAATACATCCAAGAATATACAGGTTTAGTTAGCCCTGGCATTTTGGCTGTATTCTTACTTGGCTTATTCTGGAAGAAAACAACCAGTAAAGGGGCTATTATTGGTGTCGTAGCATCAATACCATTTGCTTTGTTCTTGAAATTTATGCCACTTTCCATGCCATTTATGGATCAAATGCTATACACATTATTGTTTACAATGGTTGTTATCGCATTTACAAGTTTGAGCACATCAATTAATGATGATGATCCTAAAGGTATTAGTGTTACATCATCGATGTTTGTAACAGATCGAAGCTTTAATATCGCTTCTTACGGCATAATGATTGTTTTGGCAGTGTTATATACATTGTTCTGGTAAAACCATTCTTTATTATACTCCGCTCTTTTTTGAGCGGAGTTTTTCTAATTAAAAGAGTGTCATATGGATTCAACCTTGCTGCCAAATGTCGTTTCTTTTTTTAAAACGATAGAGCCATTTCATTTACTTCCTGACCATGTTCTTGATGCTATCGCTACGAACACAGATATTGTTTATTGGGGAAAGGGAGAGAGCGTCTCCTTAGTTATGCCTGAAGGAAAAAATTTATATATTATTCGATCTGGAGTTATCGAACAGAGATTTCCTAATGGTGAATTAAGAGCTAGATTAGGCGAAAATGATGTATTTGGATTTAATTTAGAACAGGATAAATATAAAGTAAAAACCATTGAAAATTGTTTAATATATAAAATTAATTATGCGTTCTTACTAAAAGAAGTTTCGAATTTTAAAAATGTTGTTAACCAGCTTGCAATCCGTGCAAGTCAACGTCTCACTTCAAGTATTAATGCACAGTATTCACAAGCAGAAAAAAGCCTGTTTTTTAAAAGGGCTAGAGATTTAGCCAATCATAATGTTGTGGTGGTGCATACAAACCAAAGTATCCAGCAAGTGGCACAAATCATGAGTAAAAAAGGCTGCACTTGTGCCTTGGTTACCAATGACAATGCCTTGGTTGGAGTGGTTACCGAGACTGACATGACAAGTAGAGTGGTTGCTGAGGCGCTTAATATCTATAGACCTGTTGAGGATATTATGAACGCTCATCCTCAGAGTGTTGACCAAAATGAGCCCGTGATTTCTGTGCTCAATCTGATGATGAAACACAATATTCGTAATATCCCTGTTCTTGACAAAAATAAACAGGTTTTAGGTTTGATTAGCCCTCAAGAGTTAGTTCAGAGGCATGGCATCCAGGCTGTTTTTTTGATTGAAAAAATCAGTAAGTGTAATAGCCTAGAGTCGCTTTCATTGTTAGTAAACGAACGTCAGGCAGTGTTTGAGGCTATGATAGAATCGCATTTGCCAGCCAATGTAATTGGGCAAGTTTTAATGATGATTTATGATGCCTTTACCTGTCGATTGATTAAATTAGCAGAAAGAAACGTGGGTTTACCTCCTTGTAATTATGCTTGGTTAGCGGCGGGTTCGCATGCGAGAGGAGAGGTTCACTTAGGTTCTGATCAAGATAACGCTTTAGTACTTGATGACTCAGCAACAGAAAGTGACCGAATTTATTTTCGACATTTTGCTATGTATATATGTAAAGGATTAGCGGAATGCGGGTATCCTTTGTGTAATGGGCGTTTTATGGCGGCTACACCAAAGTGGAATCAGCCATTATTCATCTGGAAGCAGCTCTACAGAAAATGGGCAAACAATCCAGAATACAATATGTTACTAAATCTTAATGTCTTTCTTGAAGTGCGCTTTGTTTCCGGGGATAGGTCACTATTTGATGAACTAAATAGTGAACGCGAGCGGTGTACCAAAAATAACCCTCATTTAATCGCAGCCTTAGTTAGAAATTTAATATCACACCGTCCACCACTAGGGATATTCAATAACTTAGTGTTAGAAAACAATGGTCACAACGAAAAATCGCTGAATATTAAAAAGTCTGCGATTGGTCTGGTGGTCGATATCGCTAGAATTTATGCTCTTCATAAAGGCGGAGGTATGTTGTCTACGGAAGAAAGATTCGATTTTGCGTATGATACAGGATTGATTAATAGCACTTCACATCAAGACTTGATAGGGACTTATCGTTATGTAACGCAATTACGTTACTCACATCAGCTGCAATGCTTACAAGGTGGAAAGCCAGTAACGAATGCTATATTTCCTGAGCATTTTGGCAGCTTTGAAAGACAACACCTCAAAGATGCTTTTCGCATAATACGCGGTTATCAAGACACGTTAAAAATGAAATTTGGCTCTTAGTATGTTTGGCTACTCATTCCAGTCAATTGAACATCTAGAACACGTGCGCAGAGAGCTAGAAAAATCTAGCTTGCCAGATGTATTTAACTCTATAGGAAATACGCCTCTACCTGGAGCTTTATCGGACGCTAGAGAGTTAGACACGTTAGTCTTGGACTTTGAAACGACAGGATTTAATCCTGAAGTAGATAGAGTAATCAGTATTGGATGGGTCGAAATTCGAAACAGCAATATTCGTCTAAATAGTGCACGTCATATCTTCATTAATCATGCAATTGATATTTGTCATGAGTCAGTCAAAGTTCACCATATCAGGCCTGAAACGTTGCATGTATCGGGGATTTCAGAACAAGTTGCTTTCACTCAGTTGCTGGATGTAATTGCTGGTAAAATTCTTGTTGCACATGGCTGCATTATGGAGCAGAAGTTTTTAGAGCAATACATCAAGATGAAGTACCAGAATTTGAAGTTGCCATTAATATGGTTAGATACATTAAAAATCGAGCAATATCGCACCCAACTGAGACCTACTCGGTCTGACTGGCGGTTAAGTTCAATTCGAAAGGAACTCAACCTACCAACATATCAAGCCCATAACGCACTAAATGATGCGATAGCGACTGCCGAACTATATCTAGCACAGATTAATTGCTTGTTTGGCCTTTCATCTGCGCCATTACATGTTTTAGTTAATGCTTCGCGCCAACATTTAACGCATATATCAACAACGCTCAACAGAATTTCTTCGTACCAAAGTTGGGCTAAAAATAATGGTTTCGTCTTCAATTTTTTCGTCACGAGATAGCGCCAAAGCCAAACGGGCGGCGCGTTCTGCCATCATCTCGATTGGGTAGCGAATAGTGGTCAGGCTAGGGTGAACAAAGCGGGCGATCAAGCCATCATCGAACCCGACCATAGATACCTTATTTGGTACGTCAATGCCATTTTGATCTAACGCTGCCAGTGCGCCAGCGGCCATGTAGTCGTTGTAGGCCACCACTCCAGTAATCTCCAAAGATTTGGTTAACAGGTTGGTCATCGCAACTTCGCCACCATCACTGTTGGGCTCACCGTATTCGATGTAGCTTTTGGAGAGTTCAATACCATGTTCTTTCAATGCGGCTTGGTAACCTTGCAAGCGCTCATCGGTATCTTCGATATCGTGGGATGAGGCAATGCAAGCGATTTTGCGATGCCCGTGACGAATCAAATATTCTGTCGCGAGGAATGCTCCTTTGCGGTTATCAAGGGAAATACAGCGTTCGGCCAGCTCTGGGATATGACGATTGATAAGCACCATACCTTTCACCTCTTGGGCGTAGCCAATTAGCTCCTCATCAGATAAGCCTTTCGAGTGGATGACTATTGCATCGCAACGGCTGTTGATCAGCAATTCTAGGGCTTGACGCTCATCTTCTGGATTATGGTAACCGTTGCCAATCAAGATATGTTTGCCATTTTCGCGCGCGACATTATCGACGGATTTGACCAGCGTGCCGAAGAAAGGATCGGACACATCACTCACCAACACACCCATGGTATTTGTGCTTTGACTCACCAGTGCACGAGCTGCGGCATTGGGTCTGTAACCCAATTTGCTCATTGCTTTGGTGACCGACTCTACCGATGATTGACTGGCTTTTGGGGACTTGTTGATCACGCGAGAAACCGTTGCGACCGAAACACCGGCTTCTTTCGCGACATCCTTGATCGTTGCCATATAGAACCTTTAGTGGCTAAAAATTTTGACTGGAAGTATTAAACACCCATTGTGTAATAAGTGCAATTTGATAGGGGATTTGCTTTCGGAAATGAGATCTTTACCACTTGTATTTATTAAGCTTACTGATAGTGTAAACGTTATCTTTTTAGTAAAACTTTACTGAGGTTTTAATTATGGAAACTATTGCTTACTCTGATTTTGCCAAACTGGAAATTCGTACCGGAAAAATCATTGAAGTGGCTCGTCATCAAAATGCAGACAAGCTGTACATTGTGCAAATTGATATTGGTGAAAAAACACTGCAAACCGTAACCAGTTTAGTACCTTATTACACCGAGGAAGAGTTGATGGGCAAACAAGTGGTCGTGTTGTGTAATCTTGCCAAAGCCAAAATGCGCGGCGAAACCTCAGAATGTATGTTGTTGTGCGCAGAAACGGATGATGAATCCGAAAGTGTGTTGCTAACTCCAGAAAGAGCGATGCCGACTGGGGTGAGAATTGTTTAATCAGTTCACTGGTCGCTCTACTGTAAAAACAGCTCTTAGTTTAGAGCTGTTTTTACAGATGGGATTGAGCTACGAATTTTGGGCAAGCAGATTATCAATCAACTCGTAATGATGCTCTTGCACGCCTGCAAGGTTGCCATATTTAGGTTGGTGGCGGTCATTTTCTTTTGCGTGTTGCCAGCCAATGGTGTGACGCACAAAATGCTCTGCAAACGCGTGGGAAACTTCCAAGCAACCTGCCAGTACGGTATCAACATAACTTTGCATGATTGGGCTCTTTTCGCATGGTGGTAGTGGCTCGTCTTTTACGTAAACCCAAATGTCATGTTCTTGGTTAAAACTCGCATCTGTTTCGATTTGATCTGGCTGAAGTTGAATACGATGATAACCTCGCTCACGGCGGTCGAATTCTGCGAGCGCTTCTTCATTTACTTCGAGTAAAACGCCATTAACCTGTCCATCGCCTTGGTTCACCACTAATGGAGAGAGGCTGTAGCTGTCGTCAATCTTCCCCCAGTAGCGAACCAACCCATGTGCTATGACGGGAATGGCTTCTCCCGTTTGTCCGGTTAACTTACGTGACGCAGAATTAATCAAACTGCCATAGCCAAATATGTACATTGTCGTTGCATCCCTTAACTGATAGTTGTGCCTCTCATGTTTATACCTAACCCGCATCTGAAGCACAACTTTACCTCTTAAGTATAATCTTAATTATAAACATGTATTTTTTATACATGTTTATGGTAGCATCAATATGTAGTTGAGTTAACCAGCATCGAGAGACGCTTGAGGGCAAGATAATGCTGAATATCACCGATAAAAAAGTAGAAGAAAAAATCCCCGCATGGCTGCGATTAGGCTTTCGGCCGTTTTTTCTGTTTGGGTCGATTTACGCCATTGTTGCGATTGCGTTGTGGGTGTGGATGTTCCAAGGCGGACAGCCAAACGCATTAGCCGTGCCTGCATTGTGGTGGCACGTACATGAAATGTTGTTCGGTTTTTCGATGGCCATTGTAGTTGGCTTTGTACTGACCGCGGTACAAAACTGGACTGGCATTAATGGTACCAAGCATTACATGCTTCTGGCTTTATTTGGCTTGTGGTTAGTGCCCCGCATATTGCTTTGGACACCAGCACCGTTATGGTTAACCAGCAGTATCGAAGCGGTATTTTTACTGTTTGTCGCCTATGAGGTGGGCATTCGTGTGTATCGAGCCAAAGGTTGGCGTAATTTGTTTTTCGTTCCACTGTTTCTTTTAGCCATCTTTGCGAACTTTGCAAGCTACGCAACGATAAAAGGTATGCCGCCCTTTAGCTCTTCAGCGGTGTGGCAAGCAATGCTGTGGTGGTTTACCTTGCTGTTGTCAGTGATGGGCGGACGTGTGATTCCATTTTTTACTGCGCGTCGATTTAATTTCGAAAAAGCGCAACCATTGGCTTGGTTAGAGTGGTTCGCGAACTTGCCATTGGTAATGCTATTTGTGCTGAGCTTTTTCCCTGTGACGTTTGCAGAACTAGGTAGTCCTTTGATGCTATTTGCAGGTGTTGCTCAGTTGGTGCGTTTTGTTCGCTGGAAACCTTGGTTAACCCTGAGCGAGCCTTTAGTGTGGTCGCTGCATGCTGCGTATTTGTGTTTACCACTAAGCTTAATTTTGCGAGGCGTCTGGGGAGATGCATTTGCCAGCCATAACCTCATTCACCTGTTTGCGATAGGTGCGTTAGGCGGTTTGATTTTAGCGATGATTACACGGGTGACGATGGGACATACTGGTCGCATGATCTACAAAGGGCCAAACATGAGCCTTGCGTTTGCAGCAATTACCGCGGCAGCTTTGGTTCGCAGTTTCGCCGTGATCTTTGATCCAGCGAACATGATACTGTGGATTGATATCAGCGGCGGATTATGGATTGTTGCGTTTGGGCTATTTGTGTGGCGCTTTGGTGTGATGCTTGTGACCCCTCGTGTGGATGGTCACCCCGGATAAGATTCTAATGTGAGTAGAGAAAAGAGGAGCCGCGTGCTCCTCTTTTGGTTTTTGTTCTTTATAGGTTTAGTGTTTATTCGTCTTCGTCGTCCGCTTTATTCGTGAGCCCCAAGCGTTTAAATAGCCACCACTCTAGACCAAAAATGACAATTAAGGCGATGCAGAACCAGGTGAATGCCATGGTGGATTCCACGCCTGGCATTCCACCAACATTGATACCGAGTAAACCTGTTAAGAAGCTGGTTGGTAGAAAAATCGTTGCTACCAAAGTAAACAGGTAACTGTTTTTATTGGTTTTCTCATCACGATGATGTTTGATCTCTTCTTGGAAAAGCGCCACTTCTCCAAGATAAAACTCAAGTGTTTCATTTATGCGCGTAATATTATTGTGTGCGAAGCGATATTGATGAGGTCTCAAAGCAATCAATTCTGATTCTGACTCCACAAGATCACGGATAGCGTACTGCTGAGGGCGAATAAAACGCTTGATAGAAATCAGTGCTTTTTGAGTCGCCATATGTTTGTACGTCGACTCATCATTCACGTCGAACTGGTTTAGTGTTTCTTCAATCGTATCAAGGTAAATGTCTATTTTACTGTTTAATCCTTCAATGATCTGATGAAGTAAACTGGCAAGACTTTTTGGGCCTTTGTGTTCCGCTAATGCTTGGCGAATCTCCATGATCGCGCGTGATGGAATTTTACGAGTTGAAATGAGTGCGCCTTGAAAGTAGAGAATTCGAATACTAAGCATATCTTCTGGTGATGCATTGCCGTTCATATTGACGCCTCGTAAAATCAACATGAAGTTCTCGTCATCCAAAGGATGGAAAGATGGTCGACTTTCGTCGGCTAATAGATGATCAACCGTAGCTCGAGGTACTTGGTTTTGCTCCAGCCAACCACGAATATCAGGATGCAGCCGTTCGCAATGGTACCAATGCTTAGCTTGAATTTGCTCTGCCGTGGTGGATTGTTGAGTTGCTTCTGGGGTTGAGAAGTCCCAATGTTCAATCATAAAACCCATTTTCTTTTCCTTGTTTGAGCCGATACCAAAATAACCTCAAGATACTTCTTTCGCGAGAATTGCATTGCCATACAGAGGCAATGCTCTGAGTACGGTACTCTGAAGTCATTGATGCATTATTTTTCAAATGAGTATGATTGTATTTAACGCCAAATGTCTATGAATAGTTGTTCTTATTTGCAATCGAGTGGAGCGCACCAAGGTGTTGTGCTTAAACAACAAAACAAAAAGCCTGCAACTAAGCAGGCTTTATTGTGGGGGAGGGAGGGGAGCTGTTAGCCAACTTGAGAAAGATTAACCACTTTCTGTTGTAGCTTTTTCTTTAAATAGTCCGTTAAGGCCTGTTTTTCTTCCTCGTTCATGTAAAGACCAAGCTTAGTACGGCGCCATAAAATGTCTTCATCGGTCATTGCCATTTCATGGTTCATTAAGTAATCGATCTCACGTTGGTAAACACCACCTGCTTGTGCCGAGAACGTTTGTCCTAAGTCAGCTTCACTTGTTGTGCCTTCCATTAAGTTCCAGGTTTGGGTACCAAACTGTGTGACATAACGAAGAATCAATGCTTCTGGCGCCCAAGTGTATTTAGCGTGAATTTGTTTAGCTAATTGTTCACGACTACAGCTGAAGTTACCACCAGGAAGGGTTTGGTTGGCCGTCCAGTCTTTACCCATTTCAGGTAGGAACGGAGCAAGTTTCTTCATTGCTGCTTCACCTAACTTACGGTAGGTCGTTAACTTACCACCAAAAACAGAAAGCAGAGGTGCATGGTCGTATTCCGCATCGAGCTCTAGCGTGTAGTCTCGTGTGATTGCTTGCGGAGAGTCAGATTCATCGTCACATAAAGGACGAACACCGCTGTATGTCCAAACTACATCTTCGCGAGTCAACTGGTGGACAAAGTGTTGGTTTACGATATCAATGAGGTAATCGACTTCGTCATCTGAGATCGACACTTCACGTGGGTCACCTTTGTATTCCACATCTGTTGTACCAATGATTGAGAACTTATCTAAGTAAGGAATCATAAATACGATGCGATTGTCTTTGTTTTGAAGAATGTAGGCTTGCGGTTCGTTGTGGATACGAGGAACAACGATGTGCGAGCCTTTGATTAAGCGAATGTTACGAGGAGAGGTTTGCTCTAATCCATCATCAAAGAACTGTTTTACCCAAGGCCCCGCAGCATTGACTAACGCTTTCGCTTGACGTTCGAAACGTTGGTCTGTCATCACATCGTGAATAGTAACATGCCAGATACCACCTTCACGGTGTGCTTTTTCCACGCGGCAGTAGTTACGCACTTCAGCATGGTTTTCGCGAGCCGCAAGAACGTTCAGTAATACTAAACGTGCATCATCAACCCAACAGTCAGAGTATTCGAAACCCGTTTTCATTTCTGGTTTTAGCAAGCCAGATTTCGCAAGGTTGACGGTTTTACTGCCTTGCAGCGTCGTACGTTTACCCAAGTTATCGTAAAGGAAAAGGCCACAACGAATCATCCAAGCTGGGCGTAGGAATGGGCGATGCGGTAAACGGAAACGCATTGGTAGTGCGACGTGTGGTGCTTTACGAAGAATAACCTCACGCTCTGCGAGCGCTTCCGAAACTAAACGAAACTCGTAGTGTTCAAGGTAGCGTAAACCGCCGTGTATCAGTTTAGAACTTGCTGAAGAAGTCGCAGATGCGAAGTCATTTGCTTCGTATAAGCCAACACTCAAACCTCGGCCAGCTGCGTCTGCTGCAATACCAGCTCCGTTAATGCCGCCACCGATTACGATCAAGTCTAAGGTAGTGGATGAGCTAGTAGTGGAAGCATTATTTTGTATACTCATAAATTTGACCTCTTGGTGAGCGAACGAGCATTTTAGAACATAATGTAATCCTAGCTCAGGTTTCGTTTGTGATCATCTATTATTTTCGTTTGTGAGCGTTTTGTGTGATTTAGACACAAAAAAAACCTCTGTCTAATTAAGACAGAGGTCATTTGAGGGGGAGTTATACGATTGACGTTACTCGTTTTCGGAGTTTGATTCGTTAGCTTCAACCACTTCAAGTGGGATAGAAGCTTCCTTCAAAATTGACAAGATTTCTTCTGGTGGCTGCTTATTGGTAAAGATCATGTTGAGCTGTGCAATATTGCCTAGTTTCACCATAGCATTGCGCCCGAACTTGGTGTGGTCTACGGCAAGAAATACACTACGGCTATTGTCAATGATCGCTTGTTTGACCCGGACTTCGTGGTAATCAAAGTCTAATAGCGAGCCATCGAAGTCGATACCGCTAATGCCGAGAATACCAAAGTCGAGACGGAACTGTTTAACGAAATCGAGGGTAGCCTCGCCAACAATACCGCCGTCTCTGCTGCGGACTTCTCCACCCGCTAAGATGACTTTGATTTCAGGGTTAGGGAAAAGAATGGTCGCAACATTGATGTTGTTGGTGACAACACGCAACTGTTTATGGTTTTTATTGAGCGCTCGCGCAACTGCTTCTGGTGTAGTGCCAATATCGATGAATAGTGTGGCACCATCTGGAATGTGTTTGACTACCTCGTCTGCAATGACATCTTTTTCATTGAAGTTGAGCGCTTTACGCGTGTTGTAAGATGTGTTTTCAGAACTGAGAGGAATAGTGGCTCCACCGTGATAACGACGAATTTTGTTGTCATCGGCGAGTTCATTGAGATCGCGTCGGATGGTTTGTGGGCTGACATTGAATCTTTCTACCAACTCATCCGTGCTGACATAGCCTTGTTTTTTCACCAGCTCAACAATCTGCTGGTGTCGAGGTATTTGCTTCACTTACCACTCCCTTGTGCATTGGTAACGGCCAATGCTTCAAATTCGAAGCTCTATTGTGCTCGAATTTGCTCGTTGTGAGAAGTAAGCGAGTTCAGGAATCGGGGATAAAGCGCAAAAAGAGCGCACAAATGGCGCTCTTCTTTTCTTATGGAGATGAGATTAATCTTCTTCGTCGTGAAGTTCAGACCAGGTTTGTGCACATTTCACTGCACGTTTCCAGCCCTTGTAACGACGATTGCGTTTTTCTTCATCATCGTGTGGCTCAAAGGTGCGATCAAGTACCGCTTTATTCTGCAACTCATCAATGCTATCCCAGTAACCAACTGCAAGGCCGGCAAGGTAGGCTGCACCAAGAGCGGTAACCTCAGTTACTTGAGGGCGGTGTACTTCTGTGTTCAATACATCGGATTGGAATTGCATTAGGAAGTTGTTCGCTACTGCACCACCATCGACGCGAAGGTTCGCAAGCTTAATGCCTGAGTCAGCTTGCATCGCATCCAGTACGTCACGAGTTTGATAAGCGATGCCTTCCAATGTTGCACGGATGATATGGTTTGAATTCACACCGCGAGTAAGGCCGACAATCGTGCCACGTGCGTAGGCATCCCAGTATGGAGCGCCTAAACCAGTAAATGCAGGCACGACATAAACGCCGTTTGATGTATCCACTTTTGTCGCGAAGTATTCAGAGTCTTCTGCACCGTTTAGGATTTTCAATTCATCGCGTAGCCATTGGATAGAAGCTCCACCCATGAATACGGCACCTTCAAGTGCATAAGCTGGTTCGCCTGCAGGACCACAAGCCAAAGTAGTTAGAAGGCCATGTGTCGAAGTGACTTTTTCTTGGCCAGTATTCATTAGCAAGAAACAACCCGTACCGTAAGTGTTTTTCGCTTGACCCGCTTCAACACACATTTGGCCGTAAAGCGCCGCTTGTTGGTCACCTGCGATTCCAGAAATAGGAATACGAGTACCGCCTTTACCACCGATGTTGGTTTTACCGTAAATTTCCGATGAGCGCTTCACTTCTGGCATCATAGATGCTGGGATGCCAAGCTCATCTAACATTTTTTGATCCCAACATAGATCGTTGATGTTAAACAGCATGGTACGCGATGCGTTAGTGTAGTCGGTTACGTGAACGCGACCTTGAGTCATCTTCCAAACTAACCAAGTATCGACAGTACCAAACAACAGCTTACCTGCTTCTGCGTCTTCTCGTGCGCCTTCAACATTGTCCAGAATCCATTTAACTTTGGTACCGGAGAAGTAAGGGTCAAGCACCAAACCAGTGTTGTCACGTACATAGTTTTCGAGACCGCGTGCTTTTAAATCTTCACAGATATCAGCAGTACGGCGACATTGCCATACAATCGCATTGTAAACGGGTTTACCTGTTTCTTTGTTCCAGACGATAGTCGTTTCACGCTGGTTAGTAATACCGATAGCCGCTAATTGGTCGCTACGGATGCCAGACTTAGCTAGAGCTTCTACTAAGGTAGAGCTTTGTGTTGCCCAGATCTCCATTGGATCATGTTCAACCCAACCAGCTTCTGGATAAATCTGAGTAAATTCGCGTTGCGCGACGCTTACGATGTTCGCATCATGATCAAGAATCACTGCGCGAGAGCTTGTTGTACCTTGGTCTAGGGCAACAATGTATTTTTGCTCAGTCATGGTAAGAATCCTTTTGTTTCGTTATTTATATTTTAGTAAATGTTCGAGTTACGTCAGTTTTAAGCTCTAGCTTCTTCTGTTTCTTCTTCCGTCTCACATTGGTTTGGAATCGTGCAACCGTGACCTTGTTGTGGAAGGTAAGCGGCAATCGCTTTTGGATACAACCAACCACCAAAACACGCACCTGCAATCGGAGCAAGTAAAGGCACGATAAAGTAAGGAATGTCTTTAGCACCTGTCAGAGCGTAATCCCAACCAGCGAAGTAAGCGAACAGCTTTGGTCCAAAGTCACGAGCAGGGTTCATCGCAAAGCCTGTTAGTGGGCCAAGTGAACCACCGATGACGGCAATCAAAATACCGATCAATAGAGGGTTCATTGCGCCACGTGCCGCGCCGTTATTTTCATCGCCCAGAGCCAGAATCGCAAACATCAGCACAGCAGTGATAACGAATTCCACAGCAAAAGCACCAAAGAAAGAGAGGGAGGCATGCGGATAGGTTGAGAAGATACCAGCAGTTGCTAGTGCATCTTGGCTGCTGCGAACGAAGTTATGAGCGATTTCGTAGTCGGTGAAAAGGTTGCTGTATAAGCTGTATACCAATGCAGCAGAACAGAATGCCCCAAGCATTTGAGCGATAATGTATGGCACCACTTTCGCCTTATCAAAACCATGGAACATAGCAAGTGCGATGGTAACGGCAGGGTTGATGTGTGCACCAGAGACGCCAGCCGTACAGTAAATAGCGATGGCGACACCGAAGCCCCATACAATACTGATTTCCCATTGTCCAAATGATGCGCCTGTTAGAACTAAGGCTGCAACACAGCCTACGCCGAAGAAAATAAGTAGTCCTGTACCGATAAACTCGGCCAAACATTCTCCGAGCAGAGAGGGGTGTTTGTTCGTTGTCATGTTAAAAGTCCTTTGATCATTTTTGCCTGTCTAGCACGGTACTATTGTGCATATATAAACGTTTGCGAAAACAAACGAGCGTTAAAAATGAGCGTTTGAGCATAAATTTGTTAATCAAAGTCTTCGTTTTTGTTAAATGGCGCATCTTTTAACCGGAAAAGAACACAACGAAAATAATTTATTTGTCACGAGGCCAGTGTTGAGAGCGCTCAAATTACCGATGTGAAAAAGAATGCACAACTGGTAAGAGGAGTTTTGTGAAGCTGCTACGTGCTTGGAGATTTATTACACAGAACTTGTGTAGCAGTTAACCCTAAAGGAGTAGGAGAATGTCAAATGTATCAAGGGCTAGCAGTGATATAAAAAAATACGCTGTCATGTTTGGACTTTTAGAAAAAATCGTCATCCCATTGATACCAATAGGATGAGTTGAGAAGAGAATAAACGCTGTTAATGTCTTGTGTTTGTGAATCATTGCTTCGGCTTGTATTCAGATAAAAATTGTTTTTTTTATTTCGTTTGATGCTAAACGTGATCGTTTTTCAGCTTTTTAGTTATTAGTTGGTTCGGAGCGAGTAGGGCAGGCGTAAATCGCCCTTTTTACGGTTAGTTTATGTTCTAATTCGAGCCTTTGTTTCAAAGGTTTCGAATTGGAATGCTCAAGTGAGAGGTTTGAATATCAGTTTCATATTAACGAATCTTGAGTAAAGTTGAACGATGATCTAATTAATGCTCATATAATTTACTGTATTTACTTATATTTAATCCATGTGCAACATTTGTCACAGAAATAAAATCCTAACTCCATACAATTCATGAACTTTCGAACGAAGATTTATTTTGTTTCGTTCGCTCCTTTTGTGTTTTTACCATCGCATACAAAATAATGAGGTTCCTATGTTTGGAATATTCAAACCTAAGGCGCACATTGATCGTCTGTCCCCTGGCAGCATCGATAGCACCTACTCTCGCCTCCGTTGGCAACTCTTTATCGGTATCTTTGTTGGCTACGCCGGTTACTATCTAGTTCGTAAAAACTTCAGTTTGGCGATGCCTTATCTTATCGAGCAAGGCTTTAGCCGCGGAGACTTAGGTGTCGCCTTGGCAGCTGTTTCCATTGCATATGGTCTCTCTAAGTTTCTAATGGGCAGCGTTTCAGACCGCTCCAACCCTCGCTATTTCCTTAGTGGCGGCCTATTGATGTCTGCATTAGTGATGTTTTGCTTTGGCTTTATGCCATGGGCGACTGGTAGCGTCACTGCGATGTTCATTTTGCTTTTCTTAAACGGTTGGTTCCAAGGGATGGGGTGGCCTGCTTGTGGCCGAACCATGGTGCACTGGTGGTCACGTAAAGAGCGTGGTGAGATCGTTTCGGTTTGGAACGTGGCGCACAACGTGGGTGGTGGCTTGATTGGTCCACTATTTATTCTTGGCCTGTGGGCATTTAACGATGATTGGCGCACTGCATTTTATGTTCCTGCATTTTTCGCCACGTTGGTTGCTGTGTTTGTTTGGATGACGGTTCGCGATACCCCTCAGTCTTGTGGTCTGCCTCCTATTGAAGAATACAAAGACGATTACCCAGATGACTATGACAAGTCCCATGAACAAGAAATGACAGCGAAGGAAATCTTCTTCAAATACGTCTTCAACAACAAACTTCTTTGGTCGATTGCAATTGCAAACGCATTTGTTTACCTAATTCGTTACGGCGTACTGGACTGGGCACCTGTTTACCTAAAAGAAGCGAAGGATTTCTCGGTAGATAAATCGTCATGGGCTTATTTCTTATACGAATGGGCTGGCATTCCAGGAACACTATTGTGTGGTTGGATCTCTGACAAATTGTTCAAAGGTCGTCGTGCACCTGCTGGTATCTTATTTATGGTGCTAGTGACAGTTGCAGTGATGGTTTATTGGTTTAACCCTGCGGGCAACCCAACAGTAGATATGATGGCGCTTATTGCAATTGGCTTCCTAATCTATGGTCCGGTTATGCTGATCGGTTTGTACGCACTTGAACTCGCTCCGAAGAAAGCGGCAGGTACTGCCGCTGGTCTTACTGGTTTGTTTGGATACCTGGGTGGGGCAGTTGCCGCAAACGCGATTTTGGGCTATACCGTAGACCACTTTGGCTGGGATGGTGGCTTTATCATCTTAGTGGGTTCTTGTATTACTTCTATCGTGTGTTTGATGTACGCCTTCTTAGGTGAACGTGCGCACCACGAGCAAAAAGAGCGCGAGAAGGAAGCGCTAGCGTAATATTTATTTAAAGAGGCAGTGGAATACTGCCTCTTCGCTTTATCAAGGAAATAACAATGAAAACAAAGTCAGTATGTCTTACTTTTTTAGCACTTAGCCTTTCTGCTGGTGCGATTGCGAAGCCGCTTGTCATTGCGCATCGTGGTGCATCGGGCTACTTGCCTGAGCACACGCTAGAAGCCAAAGCACTTGCTTACGCAATGAAACCTGACTACATAGAGCAAGATGTGGTAATGACGAAAGATGACCAGTTGGTCGTGTTGCATGACCATTATCTCGATCGCGTAACGGATGTTGCGGAGCGTTTTCCTGATCGTGCACGTAAAGATGGTCGTTATTACGCGATTGATTTCACTCTGGCGGAAATCAAATCCTTGCGAGTTACCGAAGGGTTCAACATCGATGAGAAAGGCAACAAAGTAGCGGGCTATCCAACCCGATTCCCTATGTGGAAATCTGACTTCACCGTGCCGACGTTTGCTGAAGAGATTGAGCTGATCCAAGGCTTAAACAAAACGCTGGGTTATGACATCGGTATTTACCCAGAAATTAAAGCGCCTTGGTTCCATCGTCATGAAGGTAAGGACATTTCTAAAGCAGTACTTAAAGTCTTGAAGCAGTACGGTTACGGCTCTCAAGACGACAAAGTCTACCTTCAGTGTTTTGATGCGAATGAACTTCAACGCATCAACAGTGAACTCATGCCTGCAATGGACATGGACTTAAAGCTCGTTCAGCTTATGGCTTACACGGACTGGAACGAAACTATGGTGTACAAAGGCGACAAGGCAACACCATACAGTTATGACTGGATGTTCGAAGCCGACGGAATGAAGAAAGTAGCGAGTTACGCGGAAGGAATTGGACCTTGGAAGCCGATGCTGGTGGATGATAAGTCAACCAAAGACAATATCATCATCAAGCCGTTGATGAAGGCTGCAAAAGACGCTGGCTTGCAAGTGCATCCATACACGTTCCGCGCCGATCCAGGACGCATTCCAGCGTACACTGACAGCTTTGAAGGCATGATGGATGTGTACTACAACCAAGTAAAAGTGGATGGTTTGTTTACTGATTTCCCAGATAAAGCGGTCAGCTTTTTAAATCAGTAATCACGCATTTTTCTTTAAGCTAAAAAATCCCCCAACAGTTTCCTGCTGGGGGATTTTTCTTAACTATTTATTAGTTGTTTTTATGCAGTTCGCTGTTCAGTTCAACCGCGCTCTTGTTAGCAAGACATTCGATTTGACCTGTTACAGAGTTACGACGGAACAGTAGGTCAGAAACTCCAGCAAGATCGCGTGCTTTCACCACTTCGACTTCTTGACCGTCAGAATCTAGCATGCGTACTTTAGAACCAGCAGTTACGTACAGACCTGATTCGATAGTACAACGGTCACCCATTGGGAAACCAAGACCTGCGTTCGCGCCTAGTAGCGAGTTTTCACCGATAGAAACCACAACTTTACCGCCGCCAGATAGCGTACCCATGATAGATGCGCCGCCGCCGATGTCAGAGCCGTTACCAACCACTACGCCAGCAGAGATACGACCTTCAACCATGCTTACGCCTGTTGTACCCGCGTTGAAGTTGATGAAGCCTTCGTGCATTACTGTTGTGCCTTCGCCAACGTGTGCGCCAAGACGTACGCGAGAAGTATCAGCGATACGAACGCCAGTTGGTACCACGTAGTCCACCATTTTAGGGAACTTGTCTACGCAATCTACGCTTAGTGCACGACCCGCTAGGCGAGCTTCGATTTGACGCTCTGCTAGTTCAGGTAGATCGATTGGACCTTCGTTAGTCCATGCGATGTTGTGCAGTAGACCGAAGATGCCGTCTAGTACCGTGCCGTGTGGTTGAACTAGGCGGTTAGAGATAAGTTGAAGCTTTAGGAAGCCTTCAGCAACGCTTTGTGGTTGTTCGTCAGTTGCAAGGATAACCAGTACAAGTGGTTGTGCTGATTCTGCTGCTTTTGCTGCGAAAGATGCGTTTGCCGCATCGCCGTTTGCTTCAAATGCTGCTGCCAGTTCTGCGCTTTGTGCTGCAGAGATCTCGATAGCTTGGTTGCCTTGCTCGTAACCTGCTACTGCTGCTAGTGCGTTAACAAGCGCTTCGCTTGGGTTAAGAACTGGGTTTGGGAAAAACGCTTCGATGATTTTGCCGTCGCGGTTTTTAGTTGCCGTACCAAAGGCTAGAGAGAAGAAAGCCATAGTTGATCTCCATGTGTTGAGTCTTGTGTCTCGTCTGTTCACTGACAAGAAATAATTAAGTTGTCAGTCATCATAAAGAGAGTGTTGGGGAGTTTAAAGAGGGGAAATGGAGAAAGTCCGTAGATGGATACCTTTTGTCTTTTTAGAGATATGTTTGTCTGATGAGAAATGTGGCTACGAGGTGGTCTATTGGGGGAGTTTTGCTGAAACGATAGAAGGCAGTTTCTTGTCTCGGCTCTAGAAAGAAAGGGCGTTTTCCTATTCTGGCGAGTTCTTTCGAGATACAGAGGTATGTTTTTAATTGTTTAGAACAAGGTGTCGTATAAGTTCAAATAAATTTGGCGCAAGCTTGAGGCGGCTCGGTTTTGAGATAAATAATTCTTTATATTCATATTGATTCATATTAAGGTTGATCTACGTTTTTAAGCATTTTCAATGAGATCAGTATGGGTAAAAAAGTCGTTACGGTTACAACGTCTGAGCTGGAAAGAGATTTGTTTAATGTGACTGGTGATAAGTTATTCGCTTCCAAGCAAGCTTCGCAATTTCAAATATTTTATGCAGGTTCAGTGATAGATTCTATTAAGTATAAGAGAGGGGTGATATCCAAAGATGATCTTTTACTTAATCAACATATAAGGTGGGAGCATAATAAGGCCCATAGTTATCGCTTGGCCAAAAACATCCTTAAAAAAACAGGGCAATGTCGTCCTAAGAATGTAGCTGCTCATCATATTGTATCATGGAAAGACATTAGAGCTGCAAAGTCCAGAATGAGGCTATCAGCATTTCGAATCGATATAGATAGTGCGGAAAATGGTGTATTTTTACCAAGATGGAATAAACATGTGCCCCATTCGCAAATGGTTGAAGCTTATTCTCACTCCTGTATCCATACTTCATTTTACTATTTGAACGTTGAACATTTACTTGAAAATACGATTGCTCAGGATGCAGATAGAGAAGATATCGTTGAGGTTTTAGAGGATATTGGAGACGACTTGAAAATGGGCATGTTTCCAATAACCAGAAAAATAAGGGCGAATGAAATTGCAGTTTAAAAAACAAACTTTTACTAAGGTATTTGGTATTCAGCCAGATGTGGATAAATATTTATATCTAGAGCACACGAGCCTATTGGGTTTAGACGACGTGAATAATGAAGTTTTACCAATATTCGATGGAGCTTCAAAAATATCAACTTGGCAACCATTGACACTTGATTGGCTCCGGCATGATGATTCCGATGACTTAATAAAACCAATGATTGCTGCCTGGGGTAGCTGTACGTACGTAGTTCGCCATGATATTGCTAGCTTGTTCAAAGATACGCTCGGAGATTGTTGTGAATTCCTACCTGTAAATGTGGATAACTCCATTTGGTATGCACTTAATGTGACTTCTAAATTGGATGCATTACATACTGAACTGTGCGAGATAAACTACAAGCCAAATGGCAGAGTTCATAGAACTAGACCATATAAGCGTTTTGTTATTGATCGTGCTAAAGTTTCAACCCCGAGGCTCTTCAAATTAAGTGGTTCTCCAATAAGCATCTATACTTCAAATACCGACAATAGCTTTTTAAATCTAGTGACTAAAAACGAGTTTACCGGGGTTAGTTTTTATGAAGTAGAGAGTGTTTAACTTCAGGAATAAAAAAACGCCGCATAATGCGACGTTTTTTCTAAACAAATGAGAGGCTTATGCAGCGTCTTCTTGCTCGCTATCTTCTTCAACAGCTTCAAGCTTCTTTGCTTTTTTTGGTGCAGGTTTACGTTTTGCACCAAGAGCGTAAAGCACTTCTTCTTTGTTTTGCGCAAGGAACATTGCAAGATCTTCTTGCTTACCTTCGTCTTCTAGAAGTTCACTTTTACCCAGCAGTGAGAATAACTCGTCTGCCATATCCAGCATTTTGTCGTATGCGTCAGCTTCCGCTTTAGAGGTAAAAGTCATTTTCTCTTCTCCATTGCGTTCTACCACGTACTTGACGATTACAGCCATGGTTGGTCCCCTAATTTGGTGTATTGATACTGGCTTTTTATACAGTTTTTGACCAATCAAGTCTAGCGACAAGCCTCAGAATGAGAGACACGTACAACTAACTGACTAGCATTTAAACTATCTTGGTTTCACTTTGCGGATTTGTCCGCCAAAGGAAGGTTTGTTGGTCGCTCCCAATCTTGGCAAAATTCGATAAACGTTTTGAGCAATGGGCTTTGATATTTCTCTTTATGAACCAGTAACCAGAAGCGACGTTTCATATCTAAAGGCATGTCGAGCAGTTTTACGCGGCCGTCACGAATAGCAGGTTCTGCAGACAAACGTGACAAACAGCCCAAGCCTAACCCTGCCGATACTGAGTTGATCAACGCTTCGGTGGTATTGAGCTGAAAAGCTTCATGCCAATGTTCCAAGCGCGGCGCGACAACGCGCATAAAAAATTCGCGTGAACCAGAGCCTGCCTCTCGCAATATCCATTCACTGTTTTCTAGCTCGGTTAAGTTTACTGGCCCTTCGTGCGCGGCTGGGGAATTGGGCGCGCAAATCACGCACATTTCATCTTCGCTAAACTGGGTAGACTGCAATTCAGGGTGAAGTGTTTTGCCTTCAATGAGGGCTATGTCTAACTCGTAATCGGTCAGCATGTCGCAGATTTGTGCGGAGTTAGAAATGAACAGACTTTGAGAACGATGGTTCGTTTGCTGACGAAATTCGCTAAGCAAATAGGGCGCGACTTGGTTGCCAATGGTGTCGCTGGCACCAATGCGAAGTTGGCCCGATAGCGCTTGGTCACCATCGAAAATGCTCTCGATGTCCTTGGCTCGGTTGAGTAATTCATCCGCCAGTGGCAGTAGTTTTTGACCTTCTTGGTTCAAAATCAGTCGGTTATTAACACGATCAAATAAGTGATGGCCGATCTGTTTTTCTAATTCTGAGAGTGCCATGCTCACTGCGGCTTTCGATAAAAAGAGACTATCAGAAGCCGCTGTGAGCGTTTTGTGCTGCGTGATCGTCGTAAACACTTTCAGTTGTTTAAGAGAAATGTGACTTGCCATACCCCACCGTTAAGTAATTCTGAACGTTTGTTTTAAATAATTAGATATATCGGAACGAAGTGCAAGCGTATTATACGTCTCATCAAGAGTGAGTCTGGTTGAGGTCATCATGATTCAAAGAACAAAAGCAAAAGTAATGGGAGCGCCAACTCCAATGGCGGGTTTGGCTCTTGGTATTGCAAGCTTGGGCTGGAGTTGGGAAAACTTCGCCGAATTACATGGCTACGGACAGTGGATTAGTGCGGGTATCGCGAGCATATTGTTGGCTATATTGGCAACCAAGTTTTTGCTACATAATCATCTATTGAGACAAGATCTTGCTCATCCGGTTGTGGGCAGCGTGGTTCCGACATTTGCGATGGGCACTATGGTGGTATCGAACTCTCTCGGCCATTTTTACCCATTAGCTGGCGATGCGCTTTGGCTGATTGCGGTGGTTTTGCACATCGTATTCTTGGTGAGCTTTGTTTACCATCGCGCCAAAGATTTTGAATTGCACCACATGGTTCCTAGTTGGTTTGTACCGCCTGTGGGTATCATCGTTGCGGATGTGTCTTTCTCTGGCAACCCGATGCTAGCACCAGTGGCACAAGGTGCATTGATGTTTGGTATGGTGGCGTACGCGATCATGTTGCCGATGATGATTTACCGTTTCATGTTCACCCATGAAATTCCGGATGCAGCGAAACCAACAATGGCAATCATGGCAGCGCCAGCAAGTCTATCATTGGCAGGGTACTTAACGGTCACTGCGACACCATCACCAGTGATCATCGCTATGCTATTTGGTATCGCGGTATTGATGACAGCCATCATCTACTTAGCCTTCTTTAAATTGTTAAGACTGCCATTCAGCCCTGGCTATGCAGCGTTTACCTTCCCGATGGTGATCGGTGCGACGGCGCTGTTTAAAATGGCGAATTGGATGGAGTTGCAAGGATTGGCTGCGCACTATGTTCAACAAGTGCGAGGCTTAGCTGGTCTTGAGTTGATTGTGGCAACATTTGTTGTCTCTTATGTGGCCTTACAATACATCAACAACTTGTTGATTCAGCCACGCTTGATGCACGCTCATCACGCTTAAATAACAGATAGGAAAAAGCCTCTTGGTCTTACAACCAAGAGGCTTTTTTATTTCAATCGGCGTCGATGTTGGACGCTAGCCTTTTTTGTAAAATCGCGACATCTCATCCAGAGAATGACGAATGATATCGACAGGAACTTTCTGTTCTTTCTCGACTTTTAACTGACGATTCAGTTGCTGAGAGTGCCCGCCAGGGTTAACCACAAGCATCAGTTCTTTGCCGACCAATGCATAGTTGTAGTAGCTGCCTGCAATATACCAATCGCGAGAGGCAGAGCTATCAAACAAGTTATGACCAACGCTGTATGAACTCGTTGTTCCTTGAACGTCAAACAGCGTATTCATCATGGTTGGCACGACGTCAAAATGGGTCGTGCGGTAATCAACTTGCTCTGGCTGACGATTTGGCATGTACACGTAAAGAGGCACATGTACTTGAACGTCACTGTAGTTACCCGTGTGGCCCCAATAGTTCATCTTATGGTCGTTAAACTCTTCACCATGATCTGATGAAATCACCACAATGGTATTGTCTAAGTCGACGTTTTTCAGCACATCACCAATCAAGCTATCGATGTAGTACAACGAGTTCTTGTATCGATTATGGTAAAGCGAAGCGTCAAAATCGTTGTTGAGCAAAATGTGGTCAACGCGTTCCCAGTATGGTTTGAATTTCGCAAATTCAGGTTCGGGAAATACTGTGCCGTGGGCGGCATCGTAGAACAGAAAACCAAAGTACGGCTTGTCGCTATCCTGCTTTTGGAACTCGATGAACTTGTCTGTTATCTGCTGATCGCGCTCGACAGCTGTTTCCCCAGTTTGTTTCAGGGTCAAGTCCGACACTTTTTTGAATACCGTGCGAGAAAGTGGCGGGCTGGTGAGCGGTGCCGAGCCAAAAATGCCCATGCGGTAGCCTTCTGCTTGCAGCGTATCCATAAAAATAGGAGAGCGTTGACTTGCGTAAAAGCTTTCCCAGTAGGTCGCTGGCAAGCTGTAAAACAGGCTGAAAATACCCGCTTGAGTTGAGTTGCCGCCGCTCATGTGTTGTGTGAAATTCACTGTCTTTTCAGCGAACTTACTGACATTTGGCATGACTTCCGGCGTCGCATCACTGTAGCGCCACGCGTCAACCAAGATAAACAAAACATTGGGTTGTTTCTCTTTGCTTTGCACTTGAATCGGCGCAAGCGGATAGTTGAGTGAGCTACGTTCAATGTTGGTTAACTCTACGCGGTTCTTCGATGCAATGTTCTCATCCACTAGGTCGTGTTTGTAAATAAATTTACGAGCCGTCAGCGGGTAGTAAAGTGGCCAGTTATTCGAAAACTGACTGACTTCATCGTCGTAAAGTGCGTTTTTGTACGCATGAATCATCTGCGTGCTAAGCAATACAGCAAACCAGACGCTGATCAAAACGAACTTAGCTCGGCTTTGTGCCAGTTGATTACTTACCCAAACGGTACAAGCGAGCCCGATCACCAGAACGGCAATTTCACTGATGAAGATTAGCCAACTCATCCACGAAATATCGAAGACATCATCACCACCTTCGAAAAACATACGGATTAATAGAGCGTTGATGTGAAGTTTGTATTGCTGAAAAACGAGAATATCGACTTTAAACATAATCAATAGACAGATCGCGATAGCGATCACGATGCCTTTGAATACTCGAGTCGGTAGAAAAGAGAGCAATAAACTCAACAACATAAATGGAAGAGCGATCAAGCCCAGCCAGCCATATTGAGTCGAAACCAAATAGTAACCTTGCAACAAGGTTAGCGGTTCATTCTGATTGTTAGACAACACAAAAGGATAACAAGCGATCGACAGGTACACTGCAAAGCAAGCAAAAAAAGCAATCAGCCAAGCGCTGTTGGAAGACAGTTTGCGAAACATACTTTTTGTTTGTTTATAAATTATGGGTAGAGGGAGTATAAAACAGTGTTTTTTATTATGGAATAGTTGCGACGAATGTCACATTTTGTATGGAAGTGTCAGACTTGATTGACATGTGAAAATTCAGAAGATTCATACTCTATTTGAGTGATATATAACCTTTTGTTTTTTCCGAACGCGAGATCACTGCGGGTTTAAATGGGGCTGTGCTAAGCTAGCTAACAGTTTCAATCGGCGCTCGGTATTCCCAATTTGTTTACTGTTTATCACTCCAACCAAGTTGACGTTCTTAAATCACTCCTTGTCGAACTGATTCGAATCAGTCCGCTGGAAAACCCGTTCGAAAAAGAACAAATTCTGGTTCAAAGTCCGGGCATGTCCCAGTGGCTAAAAATGGAATTGGCCAAAGAGTTTGGTGTTGCCGCGAACATTGATTTTCCGCTTCCTGCTACCTTCATTTGGGAAATGTTTACGCAGGTGTTGCCAGACGTGCCAAAACGCAGTGCGTTTAACAAAGAAGCGATGACTTGGAAGTTGATGCATCTGCTGCCGGGGCTTCTCAACCAAGACGTGTTTTCGCCGTTAGCGCAGTACCTCAAAGATGACAGTGATCACTCTAAGCTGTATCAACTGGCTGAGAAAATTGCCGATATTTTCGATGGTTACTTGGTGTATCGTCCGGAGTGGATCGCAAGTTGGGAAGCAGGGCAGAGTGTGCCAGAGCTGGAAGATGAGCATCCGTGGCAGCCGATCTTATGGCAAGCGTTGTATGATCACACTGTGTCATTAGGACAGTCTCCATATCACCGTGCCAACCTTTATGAGCACTTTATCGACACGTTAGAGAGTTTTAACGGCAATTTTGACCATTTACCCAAGCGTTTGTTTGTTTTTGGCATTTCTTCGTTGCCGCCTCGCTATATGGATGCGCTAAAAGCAATTGGTGAACACATCGACGTGCATCTGATGTTCACCAACCCGTGTCGTTATTACTGGGGTGAAGTTCGAGATCGCAAATATCTGGCTCGTTTGGCGGCGAAACATCGTCAGCACGTTGTGTGGCAGGACGATCACTCGGAAGTGCAAGGTGAAACTGAGCAACTGAAAGGATCACTGGAAGATAATGTGATCGATGAGCTGCACACCGATGTGGTCGGAAACAGTCTGTTGGCATCCATGGGTAAACTCGGGCGCGACAATATGTATCTGTTGTCTCAGCTGGAATCTCATGAAATCGAAGCCTTTGTTGATGTTGAGCGCGACAGTCTGCTCCATCAATTGCAAGCGGATATTCTCAATCTTGAAGAACATCAAGATGATCAACAGATTGAAAACAGTCATCACAAACAAGTGGTTAGCTTGGGTGATAAATCACTGAGCCTACACGCTTGTCACAGCCCGATGCGCGAAGTTGAAGTGCTGCATGATCAACTGTTGGCGATGTTCGATGCTGACCCAACGTTAAAACCGCGCGATATTATCGTGATGGTCGCGGACATCAACGCTTACAGCCCTGCGATTCAGGCGGTCTTTGGTAACGCGCCGGGTGAGCGTTTTATTCCATATTCGATTTCTGACCGAACCGCCGATCAAGAGAGCCCAATTCTGGCTGCATTTATGCAGTTGGTGAACTTACCCAATACGCGCTGTTTGGCATCAGAACTACTCGAACTTCTGGAAACTCCAGCGATATTAAAGCGTTTTGAACTCAGCGAAGATGATTTCTTACAAGCCAAACAATGGGTTGAGGAATCGGGAATTCGCTGGGGGTTGGATGCCAATACCGGACGCGAATTTGAACTGCCGGAAACTCGTCAAAACACATGGCAATTTGGTATTCAACGCATGTTGCTTGGCTACGCGATGCCAGAATCCGCTGGTTTGTTTGAAACCGAGCAAGGCAGTTTGTCTCCGTACAACGAAGTGCAAGGCATGGGCGCAGAGCTGGCGGGCAAGTTGGCACACTTTATCCAACAAATTAGCACTTATCGAAGCAAACTTTCTCATGTTCAGACTATTGATGGTTGGCGAGAGACTTTAGTTTTACTGCTGGATGACTTCTTCTCAGTTGAGTTAGAAGGCGAAATGGCGCTCAAATCCATTCGCGATACGCTCAGCCAACTCAAAGAGCAATTAGCTGATGCCGCATTTGATGATGCGTTATCGCCGTCGATCATCAGCCAATACCTTCAAAACAAATTATCTGGCACACGAGTCAGCCAGCGCTTCCTTGCTGGTCAAGTGAACTTTTGTACCCTGATGCCGATGCGCTCTATTCCGTTTAGAACCGTTTGTCTACTGGGGATGAATGACGGCGTGTACCCACGCTCCATGCCGCCAGAAGGCTTTGACTTGATGACAGGAAGAACCAAACCGGGCGACCGTTCGCGCCGAGATGATGACCGTTATCTATTCCTCGAAGCGATGTTGTCTGCACAGCAAACGCTCTACATCAGTTATGTTGGCCGTTCAATCCAAGACAATACCGAGCGAGTGCCTTCGGTTCTGGTTTCTGAGCTGATGGAATACTGCCACCAAAACTATTGTTTAAGTGGTGATGAAGCGTTGCCTGTTGATGAGTCTGGCGACAACTTATTAAATGCGTTGGTGAATACCCACGCCATGGTGCCGTTTAGCCCAAGTGCGTTCCAAGGCATGCACGCCAGCTACGCGAAAGAGTGGATTCCAGCGGCATTGACTCAAAGCAGTCAATCGCAAGGCTATGTCCGTCGTGATTTTAATCGGGCATTAGACGACTATCTGTTGGGAGCGACGTTCCCGCTTGAGCTCGACTTAGTCGAGTTGCAACGTTTCTGGCGTTTACCAGTGCAGTATTTTTTCAATCGTCGTTTAAAAGTAATCTTTGAACCGCCGCTACCGGTGATGGAAGACGACGAACCCTTTGTTTTAGGTGGTTTGGAAAGCTATCAAATGCGTGATGAGCTGTTAGAAATCTTGCTTGAAACGACATTGATGCAGCCAGAGAAAAAAACAGAGGTGCTTAAACACTTTATGAGTCAACAGCGCGCGCAAGGCAAACTGCCGGTGGGGGCGTTTGGTGATATCGAATTTGAAACCAACCGAGTTCAGGCGGAAGAGCTGGTGGATAAACTGGCGTTTTTATCTGGTGCGCCTCAAGACGATTTGGAAATCGACCTGACGTTTGATTCCTTGTTTGAGCGAAATGAAGGCGAAGAGAAAAACGTTCGCCTAACAGGTTGGCTAACTCAATGCTACCAATCCGGTTTGATTCGCTATCGAAGCGGTAAGATTCGCTCGCAGGATTACGTTGCTGCGTGGATCGATCACCTTGCCATGTCGGCGTCGGGTCATGCTAAGAAAACCCACATCATTGGTTACGATCGTAAAGAAGGCGCGCTGCATTTGATCTACCCAGAAATTGCCGATGCTCAGTATGCCAAACAGCTACTGACTGAATTAGTTCGCTTATTCTTCGAAGGCATGACTAAGCCTTTGCCTTATTTCCCGAAAACGGCGTTGGCTTGTGTTGAAGCGGGCTTTAGTCGCGGTCAGTGGGTAGATGACGAAGAGAAATCTTTGAAGAAAATGGCTGACGCATTCAATGATGGCTTCATGAGCCCGGGCGAGGGCAATAATGCGTACATCTCTCGAATTTGGCCTGCTTGGAATGATGAGTTGGCCTCAGAAGTTCGTTTGCTGACAGCATTAGTTTTGCAAGGTGCGCGCTTAGCGGTTCAAGACGCTGATGACGTAAAAGCGTAATAAAGACAGTTGGATAAAGAGAAGGAAGAGTAGGGTGGCCGCCAGAAAATCATTATTTTTTGTAGGGCGTTCGCTGTACGGCCACAAGGTCAGAGGGACCATGATACTTTTGTTTAATTCATTTGAGTTGTGCCGCCAAAAGGTTTGGCTTATCTCGTGGGGCGCATACTAACGGTACGTCTTATGGATAACCGTGAGAAAGATCTCACAAAGCTCTAAATTATCCAACTTGTTAAACATATTAATAGAATTTTTAACTATAGATCACATTTATTAGGTGATACGTCCTAGTAAATAATCCGGAGAGATTCAGCGTTATGGATCAAATGTCAGGTGCAGAGTGTCCTCTACATACATTAGACCGCACAGAGCAACCTCAACCAACGCCACTAGAACCGATGACGTTTCCTCTGCATGGTGCGAGGTTAATCGAGGCATCAGCAGGTACAGGTAAAACCTTCACTATTGCAGGTTTATATCTGCGCCTTTTGCTTCGTCACGGCAGCGCGGAAACTCGACATCGCGTACCGCTTACGGTCGACCAAATTCTGGTTGTAACCTTTACCGAAGCGGCAACTGTGGAATTGCGCGATCGTATCAGGGCAAGAATCCATGATGCGCGAATCGCGTTTGCGCGTGGACAGAGTTCCGACCCGGTGATCCAACCTTTGCTTAATGAGTTTGACGATCACAAGCAAGCCGCAGAAATTTTATTGCAGGCAGAGCGTCAGATGGACGAGGCGGCGGTCTACACCATTCACGGTTTTTGCCAACGTATGCTAACGCAAAATGCGTTTGAATCTGGCAGCCGATTTAATAACGAGTTTGTGACCGATGAAAGTCACCTAAAAGCGCAAGTTGTAGCCGATTACTGGCGCCGCAATTTCTACCCGTTGCCATTTACCTTGGCTGGGGAAATTCGCCAGCTATGGAGCTCTCCATCTGCGTTGTTGTCTGACATCAGCAATTACTTAACCGGTGCGCCGTTAATCCTTTCTGTTCCTGCAATGAAAGGCAGTTTGGCTGATCTTCATACTGAAAATCTGAAAAAAATTGATGAATTAAAAGCACAGTGGCGAGAAAGCCAAGATGACTTCTTCACGCTGATTTCAGATTCAGATATTAACAAACGCAGCTACACCAAAAAGTCTCTGCCGACGTGGTTGGAGGCGGTGAATGCTTGGGCGGCAACGGAAACCACAGGTTACGATTATCCAGACAAGCTGGAGAAATTCGCGCAAAACGTCTTGTTGGAAAAAACACCGAAAGGCAGTGCGCCGCAGCATGCGGTATTTGAAGCCATTGAAACATTTCTTGCCAATCCAATCAGCTTAAAAGCGCCACTGCTTGCTCATGCGGTTGAGCATTGTCGTGTGATGCTGGCCAACGCGAAAAATCAAAAACAGTGGCTCTCTTTCGATGATTTGCTGACACAACTTTCTGCTTCTATCGATACGGACGAAAGCGAGCTTTTAGCGGCGCGTATTCGTACTTTGTATCCTGTCGCTATGATTGACGAGTTCCAAGATACCGACCCGCTTCAATACAGTATTTTCAGCCGTATTTATCTGAACAACCCGGAATGCGGTTTGTTTATGATCGGTGACCCAAAGCAGGCGATTTATGGCTTTCGTGGCGCAGACATTTTCACTTATATCAAAGCGCGTAACCAAGTAAGTGCCCACTACACGTTAGGAACCAACTGGCGTTCTAGCGCAGATATGGTGCAGGCGGTAAACCAAGTATTTGCTTTGCCAGACAGTCCATTTATCTACGATTCGGATATTCCGTTCTTACCCGTTAAGTACAGTCCCAATGCCGAAAAACGCATTTGGACTATGGGTGGCCAAAAGCAACCAGCGCTGACTTATTGGTTGCAAGAAGCGGACGATAAACCGCTACCAAAAGGCGAGTATTTGACTCGAATGGCAGAGGCGACCGCAAGCCAAATCCAAACCATTTTGACGCAGGCTCAACAGGGGCAAGCGTGTCTGGTGAATGGCGAAAATCAGAAAGCGGTTCAAGCGGGCGATATCGCGGTGTTGGTTCGAACAGGTAGTGAAGGTCGAATGGTCAAACAAGCCCTGGCAAACCAAGGCATTGCCAGCGTGTACCTGTCTAACCGAGACAGTGTGTTTACCAGTTCTGTGGCGCAGGATTTACAGCGTTTGCTGCAAGCGGTGCTGACGCCAGAAAATGACCGTGCGCTGCGTGCAAGTCTTGCCTCTGAGCTGTTTGCCCTTGATGCAGCAAGTTTGGATGCACTTAATAACGATGAAATTGTGTGGGAAAACGCCGTAAACGAATTCAAAGAATATCGCAAACTTTGGGTTCAACGTGGTGTGCTGCCGATGTTGCGCGCGGTGATCAGCAAACGCCATATTGCCGAGCGATTACTAGAAGAAGGCGCGAGTTCACAGGGTGAAAATGGTGAGCGAGTGCTTACCGATTTAATGCACATCGGTGAACTGCTTCAACAAGCCAGTAATGAACTGGACAGCGATCACGGTCTGCTGCGTTGGCTCGCTCAGTCTATCAGTGATGCGGAAAACGGTTTGGGTGGCAGTGATGACCAAATCCAACGTTTAGAATCGGAACGTAACTTAGTGCAGATCGTAACTATTCACAAATCAAAAGGCTTGGAGTATGACCTCGTATTTCTGCCGTTTGTGTTCAGCTATCGAGAAGCCAGCGAAGCAAAATATTACGATGCAGCCAATGACCGCACGGTACTGGATATCACTGGCAACGATGCGTCCATGAAGCAAGCGGATAAAGAGCGTTTGGCGGAAGACTTACGCTTGATATACGTGGCGTTAACGCGTGCTGTGTATGCGTGTTTTATTGGAGCCTCGCCTTTGCGCAATGGCCGTTCGACCAAAGAGCCAACTGGCGTACACCGCAGTGCGATTGGCTATTTGATTCAGAATGGTCAAGAAGGTGGCATTAACGATTTGCACCAAAGGTTAACAAAGCAACAAGATGAGCTTGATTGTGTCGTTGTGGCCGATCCGCCGCAGCAACTCGAAGAGAAATACGTAGCGCCACAAGAAGAAATACACGATCTTAGCGCGAAAGAGCTGCAAAACCCTATCGACAGAAACTGGCGCATCACCAGTTATTCTGGCTTGGTCAAGCAAGGCTCTCATCACGCCGAGCATGATGCCACGATTGAGATTACGGGTTTTGATATCGACTCATCTGAAGAGCAAGACGAAGCGGATTTACTGGAGCCAGAGCGCTCTATTTTTACCTTCCCTCGCGGTGCGCGTCCGGGTACGTTCCTGCACAGCCTGTTTGAGGAAATTGAATTTACTCAGCTAGCCACGACGGAAGAGAATACACAAATCATCCTTGGCTTGATGGAAAGCGAACAGCTTGATGAAGAGTGGTTACCCATTTTACAGCAATTGATTGATACCGTACTCGCAACGCCGTTGGATGGTAAGTCTTTGCTGCTGAGTCAAAAAGCACCGTCGCAACGTTTGGTGGAGATGGAATTTTTGCTGCCGGTTGAAGTTTTGTCTGCACCGGCGTTAAACCGAGTCATTCAACGTCACGATCCGTTGTCGGCGAAAGCGGGGGATTTAGGTTTCCAAACCGTGCAAGGCATGCTCAAAGGTTTTATCGACTTGGTGTTTGAACATCAAGGTAAATACTACGTGCTTGACTGGAAATCGAATCATCTTGGCGACGATGTAACGAGCTACCATGGTGAGGCTCTGAAATCGGCCATGGCGGATCACCGCTACGATTTGCAGTATCAGATTTATGCGTTAGCACTGCATCGTTTCCTACGCAGCCGATTGGCGAATTATCAATATGATCATCACTTCGGTGGCGTGTATTACTTGTTCTTGCGCGGCATGGATGGGCAGAGTGACCACGGCATTTTTGCCGCGAAACCAACCTTAGACTTCTTACAAGAGATGGATCGTTTGATTGATGGTCAAGTACTTGAAACGCGCTCAACTCAAGCCGGACAGATGGAGCTACTTTAATGACGACAAATCACAATCTTCATTCTGACCAAAATAGCCTATTGGTAGTGTTGGAACGCTTGGCGCACAAAGGTGCTATTCGTCAGCTCGACTACCAATTCGCCTGTTTTATTGATTCTCAAACGCATGATGAACAGTCGGACAGCCAAGCACTGGCGTTTATCGCGGGTGTTGTCAGTAGTGAGCTTGGTAAAGGACATATCTGTCTGTCTCTGTGCGATGCACAAGGGCAATCTACGGATTTAGCCAGTAAGCTAGGGCTGTTTGGTGAGTCGGCATTGGCGCTTAACACACAGTTGCAAGGCATAGACTGGATTCAAGTATTACAAAATTCCAGCGTGGTCGGCGCGCAAGGAGAAGCCTTGCCTTTAATGTTCGATGGTGAGCGTCTGTATCTGCATCGCTATTGGCATTATGAAGTGACACTGGCGGAAAAGCTCAATCAGTTGGGCGCCGCAGTTAACTTGCAACCACAAGAGTTTGCGCGATTATCGGAGTTGCTCAACCATCTGTTCGCACGCCAATACCATTTTCTGTTTAACGCGTTGGGCAAAGCAGTAGAAGCGGGAAGCAGCAATCAAGTGTTGCGTCAGCAATTGGTGTGTGACCACCTTGATGTGGTCGCAAGCGAATCGTTGGATTGGCACGCCATTGATTCCGTGCTTAGCAATGCGCGCAAGGTTCAGGATTTGCAAACACTGGATGAACTCGTGCCACTCTCGGCTTGCGTGAACTGGCAAAAAGTTGCGGCGGCGGTTGCGTTAACTCGTCGATTTGCTGTGATTTCTGGTGGCCCTGGTACGGGTAAAACGACGACAGTAACCAAATTGCTTGCTGCTTTGATTGAACAGGCGACGCACGAGAAAAATCTAACCATCAAGCTGGTGGCCCCGACGGGGAAAGCGGCGGCGCGATTAACCGAGTCCATTGGTAAAGCAGTGCAAGAGCTGCCAGTTTCTCCGGAGCTAAAAGCCAAAATACCGACTGAATCAAGCACCTTGCATCGATTGCTTGGCGCGATTCCTAATAGCGCAGAATTTCGTCACAACAAGCAAAATCCACTGCATTTGGATATTTTAGTTATCGACGAAGCGTCGATGGTTGATTTACCAATGATGTATAAAGTGGTCGATGCCTTACCGAAACATGCGCGGCTGATTTTGCTAGGTGATAAAGACCAACTTGCTTCAGTTGAAGCAGGGGCTGTGTTGGGTGATATCTGTTCGTTCCATGCATTGGGTTATGGCAAAGAGCAGGCGTCAGCCATCGCAAAACTGACAGGTTTCGATACTTTAGCGCATACGGGTAACAGTGCATCTAGCATTGCTGATAGTTTATGTATGCTGCAAAAGAGCTACCGATTTGATGCTCGCTCAGGCATTGGTCAGTTGGCAAAAGCGGTTAACTCCGGTTCTGCTGCGAGCGTAGATAACGTCTGGGCGCGTGACTTTTCTGACATCGAACACTTCGCGCTAAGTAGTCAACATTACAACCAAATGATGCAGACGTTGGTGCAGGAATACGGTCGTTACCTCAAACGCATTGGACAACAGGAAACTGATCCTAAAACCGGAGAGCCAGAGTCGCTAACGCACAAAGCCAAAGCGGTGTTAGATACCTTCAACCAATGCCGACTGCTGTGCGCGATCCGTGAAGGTGACTTCGGTGTGGCTGGGCTAAACCAACGCATTGAGAAAGCGCTCGCGGCGCGCAAGTTCATTCAAGTTCAGGATGAAATTTGGTATCACGGCAGACCCGTCATGGTTACGCGTAATGATCACGGTTTAGGTTTGTATAACGGTGATATTGGTATTTGCATGCGAGATGACAGTGAAGAAGAACCGCGTTTGAAAGTCTTTTTCGAGTTACCTGACGGCAGTGTGAAATCGGTCTTGCCAAGCCGAGTACCTGAACATGAAACGGCTTACGCTATGACCATCCATAAATCGCAAGGCAGTGAATTTGATTACACCTTGATGATTTTGCCACCAGACTTTAGCCCGATATTAACCCGTGAGTTGATTTACACAGGCATTACCCGCGCGAAAAAGCGCTTAGCTCTTTACGCCGAACTCAATGTTCTGAAGCGAGGCATTAAGGTGAAAACCACTCGTGCGAGTGGGTTAGTAAAGCGGCTTACGAATTAATTTTTACTTGTGATTGTGACATTTTCGAAGATGATTCTTTGTGGCGGGTCTTATATTTGCCATTTCGTTTTCATGCAAAATGGATTGTTATTGAGTAAGGCTCTTTCTTAGCGATATATTTCTCCTTTCTCATTCACATATCAAAGGCAGCTGAATATGGGATTGCTCGACTCGTCTTTTCTAACCTTCTTTATCGCCGGAGGAGGCACGTTTTTATGGTTCGTTATTATCGGAGCAATTTTTATATTTTTTATACCACTAAAGGTGAAGCGGTTTGCTTTTAATCCGAAACATTATTCAGAAGTAGAGTTAGCTTTAGTCTCGGGTTTTCACTTTGGTGCTTTAGTACATGGTGTAGGCTTAGTTGCGGCGGTCGCTTTACCAACTTTAGCGAGGAGAAGGGGCTTTGCTGATATTCATCAAGTTTGCTCCGGTCTATTCATCGGAATTTGCCGTATTTATATAAGCGTTTTATTGCTTCTAGCTATGATCACTTTAGGCTCAATGGTGGTTTGGATGTCTATTACTTGAGAGCTGGAATAGAAGGTCGGTGAAGTTTGCAGTTATTAGAAGTTTCTTTTATTACATTTTTTTTTGCAGGTGCTTTGTTAGTTTTTTGGTACCTGATAATAGGTATTTTGCTTATTGTTATCACGCCGCAAAAAGTAAAGCACTATGCGTATACTAGTGAGCACTATACAGATATTGAGCTTGCTTTAGTTTCTGGATTTCACTTTGGGGCCTTAATACATGGATTAGCCCTTGTTGCCGCAGTTGCATTTCCTAAGTTGGCCAAAAAAAGAAAGCTAACAGATATTCGTAGAGTTTGCCCAAAGTGGTTCATAAGTATTGGGGTAGTGTACTGGACTATTTTAATCTTTATCGTAGTCACTATTTTTGCATCTTTGTTGGTTATGATTTTGTTTTGAATTGATTACGTACGTAAAAGAAGACCGAGCTTATGGCTCGGTCTTCTTTTATGCATGTTTTGCAAACGCATTGGTAAAAGACACGCTGCGTATTTTGTATTGCTGTTGATAAGCAAGAATAAAATCTCGGATAGCGTCATTTACGGGGAAAACACAGTGGACGTCTAGGCCTTCTAAAAACTGATTGTCAGCCATATCCCAGAAGCTTTGAAGCGAATTACAAATGATTACTCTCATAACAGTGCTCGTCTCGGCTTATTTAAAGTCAGATTAACAACTGTCCTTGGTGTGCAATACGGAGCTAACTAGTTTTTCAATTGCCCAGTATTTTAGGGTGAAGGCTAATTACATCACCTAGATCCATTCGTATTGGTTAAAAACCAATCACTAGCGAGCAGAGTATAGCCAACCAAATGTATATTTAAAAGATAAAATTGGAACAAAAATCAAGCAATGGTTTGCGCATTTCTAAGTTGGGTTTACATGATGACCCGCTAGTCCGGAGTAGGGTTTATGTGTGGCCTTACTCCTCAACAAACTCGTTCCTAAACAAGCTCGATGTGCAGGGTTGAGCGTTAATGAACTAAATCCTGCCCTTTGAGGTTAGTTGGTATAGTGGAACGTTAAGTTTCGCTCCCTGATTTAAGGTTAAGCTATAAATCTAACGCTAAGATTTTGGACTTACGCTGGAAGTTATATAACCCTTGTTTGGCTCCAGGCAAATAGTCGACATTGACTTCGTAAAAACCTTGCTCTCTGAACCAATGCAGACTGTGTGTCGTGAGGACAAAGATTTGATCAATGGTTTCGGATTTAGAACGATGTTTCATGTAGTTGAGCAGTAACAAACCTCGGTTTCCATCACGATAGTCAGGGTGGATCGCTACGCAAGCCATCTCAGCTTTACGCTCTTCTGGGTATGGATAAAGGGCAGCGCAGCCAATAATCAAACCGTCTTTTTCGATGATGGTAAATTTTCCAATCTCTTGCTCTAGCTGCTCTCGAGAGCGACGAACGAGTACACCTTGTTCTTCTAAAGGACGAATGAGGTCTAAGATACCGCCAATATCGTCAATATTAGCTTGCCTCACTTGTTCAGCGCTCGCCATAACGACTTGGGTTCCGATACCGTCGAAAGAGAACAACTCCTGAATTAAGGCGCCATCTACTTTATAACTGATCAAGTGGCTACGAGGTACTCCGGCACGGCAAGCGGCAATAGAGCCTTTAAGAAAGCGCAGTGTCCCAGTGTTGTAATCTAGGTCAGGAGACGTATTTTCAGAAAGCGTTTTGATGACATGCTCCGCCTCAATTGGTAGTAACTCGGCGACAGCATTGCCGTTGTCATCAATGACACCTTGTTCGGAGCAAAAACCAATCAGCTTATCCGCACCCAGCTTTATCGCTAGTTGGGTGGCGACTTCTTCCGATAATAAATTAAAACACTCGCCAGTCACGGAGCTCGCAATGGGGCCAAGTAGCACAATAGAGCCTTGGTCTAGCGTGCGATTAATCGCGTCGGTGTCAATGCGGCGAATACGTCCACTATGGCAATAGTCCACACCATCATCAACGCCGAGTGGTTGAGCAATGATGTAGTTTCCGCTAACAACATTGAGCTGGGTACCTGCCATCGGAGTGTTGTTGAGGCTCATTGATAGGCGCGCAGTAATCGCAAGCTGAAGTTGTCCGGCAGCTTGCATAACAACAGATAAAGCTGATTCATCCGTAATGCGGATATTTTTGTGGTAAGGCGTAGTGAGGTCTTGTTTTTCTAGCAGCTGATTAATTTGAGGACGTGCACCATACACCACCACGACTTTGATTCCGAGGCTGTGCATGAGTGCGATATCATTAATAATATTGCCAAAATTTTTGTGTGCGACGGCTTCTCCGCCCAGCATGATCACCATGGTTTTTCCGCGGTGAGCATTGACATAAGGTGTTGATTGACGGAATCCTTTTACGAGAGCAGTACTACGAATTTTCACTACAGCCATTCCTTTGTTTAATTATGTCAAAATAATGCCTTTTTATTCACTTGATGGCAAGGTGAAATTTTGGAATAAAGCACAAACATATTGAGGTAGGTTCTTGGTCCCGTTAAGAGGGAAGGTTACAATGGTGGCGTCTTTCCTCAATACGTGAACCTCATGTCTTCTGCTGTTAATAAGAATGCTGCGATCACTGCTTCAAATCTGTCAAAAACGTCATCTAAATCAATGCTTCGTAAGTGGCTAGAGCGTTCTCTCATACTTATAGCGATAGTTGGAACCGTTGTCGTGTGCATGCTGTATAGTGATTTGATTACTCGAACCATTAATCCGCCCATTCCCAAATCGACAATTTATGGTCGCTGGGTTGAGCAAGATGTTGCGCCTTATGCTCGTGAAGAATTTGTGTTGAGTGAGCGCGGTGTTACCGTAAATGGTTCTACAGTGGCGACCAGTTTTGAATTCGATGGGGATTCGTTTTCGTATCGAGTGGGTTCAAATGAGCGGCACTTCAATTTTGTGGGTAAGCAGCATGCAGAAATGAAGCTGGATGCCAATGCACATTATGTACCTGTATTCCGTTTAGAGGGGCGTGCAAGGATTGCGGTGAGATAGTCGTTTTTATCATTGTCTTTTAAGCAGAGATCTCTTGCGTCTGTGAGTCACATGGATGATCACAATTTCATCTCTCAATCAGTAAATCTTACTTTCAAACATAATCCGGACAATTCCGTAATTCTTCCGCTGCTATCATGTTGTATTAACTGAATGAATTCACAACGAGTAAACGGATTGGCTTAGCGTTGAAACATTTTGTCGTTGCTTTTCAATTGCACCGTATGCATTTGTTTGCCATCCTTTTGCTATTCTCTTTTACGGAAAAGACACGTGTTAAAAAAACTCCTTCCTATTATCTCTTTGAGCCTACTCTTTGGCTGTGCTCAACAAAATGATCGTGCTCAGCAGTATCTTGATGGTGAGTTTCCTCAGATCCTCAATCAAGTGGATGTGGTTGAGTCTAACAAACCACGCGATTTTACTGAATTTAACAAGCAAGCTGAGCAAGTGGTGATAAAGTCACCATCCATGGCGAAGATATACCAACCGCTATATCAACGATTAAGTGAGTGGGCGCAACAGAGCGGAGATACCAGTGCGTTGAGTGCGTTTGGCATTCAAGCCGCGCAATTAGGTGGTGGTGATAAAAAAGGTAATGTGCTGTTTACCGGATACTTTTCTCCCGTGATGGAGCTGCGTCATACACCAAACGACATTTTTAAGTACCCAGTTTATGGCAAGCCAAACTGCTCATCAGATTGTCCGACTCGCGCGGAGATCTACAACGGGGCATTAGATGGCCAAGGTTTAGTGCTAGGTTATGCGCCTAACCGTATTGACCCGTTTATGATGGAAGTGCAGGGCAGTGGCTATGTGCATTTTGAAGATGATGATACGTTGGAGTACTTCGCGTACGCAGGGAAAAATAATAAAGCTTACGTTAGTATTGGCCGCATTTTGATTGAACGTGGTGAAGTGCCGCGTGAAAAAATGTCCCTCAAAGCAATCAAAGAGTGGGTGATGGACAACGACGATGCGACAGTTCGCGAGTTGTTGGAGCAAAACCCTTCTTACGTCTTCTTTGCGCCAAAAGCGGAAGCGCCAGTAACGGGGTCGGCTGGTATTCCTTTGTTGCCAATGGCGGCGGTCGCGGGTGACCGTTCTATCTTACCAATGGGGACACCAATCTTGGCGGAAGTACCATTGCTGAATGCGGATGGTACGTGGAGCGGTGCGCATCAACTGCGAATGCTGATCGTTTTAGACACTGGTGGTGCGGTAAAACAGAACCATTTGGATCTGTATCATGGCATTGGTGCGAGAGCAGGAACGGAAGCTGGGCACTACAAGCATTTTGGTCGAGTTTGGAAACTTGGGCTGGAAAACTCACCAACTCAAGCGCCTTGGGCTTTGCCGCCAGAAAAGCTACAATAGCGACCCAAGAAAGAGGAACACTCTCTTATCTAGACATTTCATCAAAGAGTGCGTATAAATCGCACTCTTTGTTTTTCTATCGATCATCTGGACTTCAAAATGCGTGAACTCGATACCCCAGCATCTGACAGCTACAATCAACGCTTTGGCGGCACTCGTCGTCTTTATGGCAACAGCGAAGTGGACATTCTTCGCGCTGCACACGTTTGTGTGATTGGTATTGGTGGCGTAGGTTCATGGGCGGTGGAAGCGCTGGCTCGTACGGGGATCGGTGAGTTGACTCTGATTGATATGGACGATGTTTGTGTCACGAATATTAACCGCCAAATTCATGCGATGACGGGCACCGTTGGCCAAAGCAAAATTGAAGTGATGGCCGAGCGTGTCAAACTGATCAACCCAGAGTGTAAAGTCAATCTGATTGATGATTTCATCACGCCAGACAATCAACATGAGTACTTAAGCAAAGAGTTTGATTACGTGCTAGATGCCATTGACAGCGTAAAAGCGAAGGCGTCTTTGTTGGCGTATTGCCGCAGCAACAAGATCAAAGTGATCACCACGGGGGGCGCTGGTGGTCAGGTTGACCCAACGCAGATCATGGTCGCTGACTTAACGAAAACGATCCAAGATCCTCTAGCGAAGAAAATCAAAGACACCCTGCGTCGTCATCATAACTTCCCTAAGAACCCGGCTCGTAAGTTTGGTATTGATTGCGTATTTTCAACCGAGCAGCTGAAGTACCCTCAAGCAGATGGTTCAGTGTGTGGTGTGAAGTCGACAGCGGAAGGTCCAAAACGTATGGATTGTGCTAGCGGCTTTGGGGCGGCGACTGTGGTAACTGCAACGTTTGGCTTTGTCGCAGTATCGCGAATCGTTGAGAAGTTGATTTCAAAATATAAGAAGTAAACTAGAAGAAGAGCGCATCATGACAGATTTTCCCGTTTCTCCATTTGGTACAGATATCACCAGCGAAGACATTGTAGCGACTATGCAGCAATTTAAAGGCTGGGAAGATAGTTACCGTCAGGTTATTCAGTGGGGTAAAAAGCTGCCAAAAATGCCAGAAGAGCTGAAATCAGAACAAGTTACCGTTTCGGGTTGTGAAAGCTTGGTGTGGTTAGTGAGCCAAGAGCAAGATGGCGTTTGGCATTTTTGTGCGGACTCCGATGCGCGTATCGTCCGTGGATTGATTGCCTTGGTGATGGCGGCTTATGACGGAAAAACGGCCGATCAAATTCAAGCTTTTGATATTGATGCTTATTTTGATCAGATGGGGCTTGTCTCCCATTTAAGCCCGTCACGTGGTAATGGCTTGAAAGCTATTGTAGAGCAGATTAAGCAAACCGCCGTGTAACGAGTCATTTTCCCAATTCTTAAAAAACGCCGAATAGCCTAGCTGTTTGGCGTTTTTTGTATCTGAGTTGAGATATTTTTTGCATATGGATAAAAAGCATGCAAATGGTCGACTATTTTAGCGTTAATTAACCATTCTATTGATCCTGGTTCATTATATTGCCCACTTGGTTTTTATAAACTCAATTGTATTTAAAATTTGTCTATATTAGATAATAGACATATGCCCCATTCGCTCCTATTCCCCAATGTGGAAACACACTTGGAAGCGATTGGGTTACTTAGATACAAATGCTAGGAACCTCCCTATATGCAATTCACCTTGGAACATGCGCAAGACGTGTTATCCGGAATGCCAGACCCCACTTTTATTCTGAGTGAAGATGGTATCTATATTGATGTTTTTGGAGGAACAGATAAAAAAGCCTATCACGATGGAAGCAATTTGATAGGTAAGACACTTCACGGCGTACTTGAAAAAGATAAAGCCGACTGGTTTATCGAACAGATAAATCGGTCACTGAAACAAGACAGTATTGTGACGATCGAGTACAAGATGTGCGCCGACAGCATTCAGGGAATAGATGCTAACAGTGGGCCAAGAGGCGACCTATACTACGAAGGCAAGATCTGCCCACTCGCTATAAAATACCGGGGTCGTCGCGTTGTCCTTATTCTTACACGCAACATCTCCAATCGCCACCGAGTTGAAACCCTTCTTCGCCATCAAAGCCAAATAGATGCTCTCACCAATATCTACAACCGACGTGTTTTTTTCGAAAAGCTCACAGAAGAGGTCATTAAAGCTCAAGAGCCGAACTATCACTCCGCGTTGTTATTGTTTGATTTGGACTTTTTTAAAGTCATTAATGATAAACGTGGTCATGATGCGGGGGATTATGTCTTAGAGACGTTAGCTGATTTGGTTTCTCACTTACTCGTCAAAGACGAAATTTTCGCAAGAGTCGGAGGGGAGGAGTTTGCGATTATTTTGCCAGAAACTTCTCTGTCGGCGGCGAAAGAGGTAGGAGAGGAAGTACGTTCCCACATTCAAAATTGTCAGTTCGAATTTGAAAAGATTGAAATTCCGGTCACGGTGAGTGTAGGCGTGGTGGAAATAGGCAGAAATGAAACCACCAAACGTTTGTATGCGCATGCAGATAAAGCGCTTTATGCTGCGAAAAGAAATGGCAGAAATTGCGTGGCGACTCTGGATAGGCAGATGGAGTAACCTTGTTGGTTACTCCAAATCAAACCGTTGGCGTTATAGCATGTCGACGGCTTTTTCTACGGCGGCGATGAGTCTTTCCACATCGCTCGTCGTGTTATAAATACCAAAAGAGACGCGTACCGTGCCTTTCACATTTAGCGCATCCATCAATGGGTGAGCGCAGTGGTGTCCTGCTCGTACCGCAATGCCTTGTTGATCGAGCAGCGTCGCAATATCTTGGTGATGAACGCCGTCCATTACGAAGGTCAGTACAGAGGCATTCGGTTGATAGCCTAGAATATGGATGTCATCCAAAGCGCTTAGTGCTTGGTAGGCCTTATCCTGAAGCGCATGGAGATGAGTCTCTACTTCGTGATGGTCAAAACCTTGGTACCACTCAATGGCTTTCGCTAGAGCAATCGCGCCCGCAACGTTTGGTGTGCCCGCTTCAAATTTTCCAGGAAGTGCAGAAAACGTCGTTTTTTCGAAAGAAACGCGTTCAACCATTTTACCGCCGCCGTGCCATGGTGGCATGGCTTCCAAAAGTTCAAGCTTGCCGTATAAAACCCCAATGCCTGCTGGTGCATAAAGTTTGTGACCTGAGAAAACGTAGAAATCGATATCTGATGCCGATAAATCAAGTTGCTCATGTACGATGCCTTGCGCGCCATCAACTACAATAACCGCGCCAACGTTGTGCGCCAGTTCAGTGATTTTTTCTATAGGTTGGCGTGTGCCTGTTACGTTGGTTATTTGCGCGCAAGCAACAATTTTACAGCGGTCAGACAGAAGCGCCTCAAATGCACTGATGTCGAACTGGCAATCTGATGTCATCGGAACTTTAATGACTTTAGCACCCGTTTGCTCTGCCACGATTTGCCAGGGCACGATGTTGGCGTGGTGCTCCATCTCGCTAATCAAGATCTCATCACCTGGTTGTAACGTGCTACGGGCGTAGGTTTGAGCAATTAAGTTCAGTGCTTCGGTTGCGCCCCGTGTCCAAATGATCTCTTTAGAGCTGTTTGCACCAATAAAGCTTGCCACTCGTTCTCGTGCCGCTTCAAATTGGCTGGTGGCATTAGCCGTTAAACTATGGCTGCCACGGTGAACATTGGCATTTTGCGCACTGTAGTAATGACTGATGACATTAATCACACATTGCGGTTTTTGCGTTGTCGCTGCGCTATCTAGATACACTAAGGGCGTATCGTTGACGGATTGGTTTAGAGCAGGAAATTGCTCGCGTACAGCATTTACGTCAAACATTATTCTTCACCAAGCTTGTGGTAGTGCAGAGTAGGCAGAGGGATCATTGGTTCAGCAACTGACCATGCGTGTTTTTTACCTGAGAGTTGAATGATTACTTCCATCGCGAACTCTAAAGCTGTACCCGGACCTTGACTGGTGATCAGGTTGTGGTTGATATCAAAGGTCACGCGTTTGCTGCGCCACTTCTCTTCCGGGATATGTGACTGAAAGCTCGGGTGACAGGTCATCAGTGATTGTGGGAAAAGATCATGGTGTTGCAATACCAACGCCGGTGCTGCGCAGATAGCAGCGACCAATTTTCCCTCGTATATGTGCTGCTTAAGGATTTCTATCATCACCGTGCTATCACGAAAAATTTCTGCACCACCAACACCACCAGAAAGCGCTATGGCGTCAAACTCATCATCAGCGATATCGACTAGCTTACAATCGGCAGTTAGTGTGACTCCGCGAGAAGCTTTCATCGTCAATGAGCCATCAAAAGCAGCACTCGCTACTGTAACGTCATAACCCGCGCGAACCATCATGTCGATAACGGTGACGGCTTCCATTTCTTCGGTGCCTGGAGCTATTGGCACTAAGATTTTCTTACTCATTGTTCTGTCCAGCTTTGTTCTATTTGTTTGATGCGTTGGTAAAGTTTTAAATTCTCAGGCGTATTGATACGATGTTTCTCGGCAGCCTTTAACAAGTATCCGGTTATAAAATCAATTTCCGTTCGACGTTGATGGAATACGTCTTGCCTCATTGAAGAATAGTTCTCAGCTGTGGCGTTCACCACTTGCATTACCGTATCGAAAAGAGAGCGAAACTCGATAGCAATACCTTCTTTACTCATTACTTCAACCAGTTCTTGAGTGATGCTTTCGAGTTGTATCTTAAACTCGGGCTTCGCAAGTTCACCATTCTTACACTGGAGAATCGCAGTCAGTGGGTTAATCGCGCAGTTGATCGCTAACTTAGTCCATAACGCAGATTGGATGTGTGGATTCCAAATGGCCTCTGGAAGGGCATTATGCATAACACCTTTCAGAAAAGTGCACTGCATTCCTTTGTCATTATAACCACCCGCTTGCGTTGTTCCGTGACCGGTATGCAATACGTGTTGGTTATCTGGTTTGTATGCGCCGTGCGTCGTTGTTGCGAGCACTATCGGATTGTTTGGCACAACCTTCTCCAAGGCAGAGGCAGTACCCATACCATTGTGCATCAGCATGATAATCGTGTCTGTATTGATATGAGGGAGCAAAGGCTGAATGGCGTCTTCCACTTGCCAAGCTTTGACCGTGATCAAAATGAGGTCCGCTTGATTTACGGAGGAAATATCTTGATTACTGAATACGATTGCGGGTGTGTCATCCAACTGAAGTGGTTGTTGTCTCTCTGAACTTCTTCCCCACAATGAAACATTGTGCCCGGCAAGCTTAAATTTTGTTGCCCAGAGTGAGCCCACCGCACCTGGACCGAGGATAAGGATATTCACCAAACGCTCTCATTAAAAAGGTTTGCTGCAAGGATAATGAGGGAAAAAAGGAAAGCAAATAAAAATGGCGCCGAAAGGCGCCATTTTTGAGCAAACTTAGTGGTTCAATTAGAACTTGTAAGTTACAGCTAGGTAGTGGCTTACACCAGTCGATTCTAGCTCAACACCTGGAGCAACTTGTAGACCGTCTTTTACGCCATATACTTCTTTGTATGCTTTCAGGCCGTAACCAACCGCGAAGCGATCTGAGTGCCAGTAAATGCCGTTGAACATTGCACCACCGTTTGACGCGGTAGTACCAAATTTGTTACCAGCATCATCATCCATACCGAATTGGTAATCAATGTAACCTTGGTAAGAAATGAATGAACCATTGTCGAAGAAGTAGAATGGTTTGAACCAGTTAGTCGAGATTTGGAAACCGTTCCAACCTTTGTTGTTGCCATCGTAAGTGCTGTACAGGTTTAGGCCGATTTTACCTAACCAAGGAACCATTACATCAGAACCTAAACCGATTTTCTGGTTGTTTACACCACCGTTGTTACCGCCCCATTCCATTAGAGATGCAATGTATAGCTCTTGAACTGGACCGAAAGATAGGTCTTTACCAGTTACGGCATCTAGAGACATACGTGGTGCAAATTTCATGAACATCTTGTCAGGAGCGCCGTTCTCAATTGACTTATCTTGGTTATCTTTAGTCGCTAGGTTAAATACGTCTACGTAACCGTATAGGTCGAAAATACCAGAGCGACCGCCAAATTCCATTTCTAGGTAATCGTGAGCGTTGTCGTCAGCGCCTTTAACTCGTGGCATTTCATCAATTGAGTACATGTAGTTGAACTGCATCCACTTGTAATCGTTTTTGTGGATATCGCCGTCAGAGTAATCTGCCGCCATAACTGGAGCTGAAGTAGCCGCTAGAAGGCTAAGAGCTAAAAGTGATTTACGCATAAGGGGACTCTCTATGTTTGTAATGATTCAGAACACGCAATCTATGCTGCGCTTTCCAATTGGCGGGAATAATAGCGATAAAAATCCCAAATGAAAGTGATAAAGGGTGCAAAACTGAACGTTTTTGGTGAGTTGTGTCACGAAATTATCTTTATTTACGGAACTTTTTGTTTGTTGCATTTGATTGCAATAAATGTGTGATTTGGATCGTTTTCGTAAGCGATTTTATGACTTTTTAAGCCAGTCGATTAACCAACATAAATCGTTAGTGATCGGAGTGATAAGGGATTCGTATGTATCCGTGAATCAAAGAGGACGTTTGAATGAAAGAAGTCATGTTATTCCCACTCACTTCAGTTGTACTCCCTGAGGGTAAAATGAATCTGCGCATTTTTGAGCCACGATATAAGCGAATGGTAAAGGAATGTAGCCTACAAAATGTGGGTTTTGGAGTTTGCCTAGTAGGTAGTGAAGGTGACCCTAAAGACGTGGGAAATGTTTCATCTATCGGAACTTTGGTCAGGATCGTTGATTTTGAAACACTCAGTGATGGTCTTCTTGGTATTACAGTCGCTGGTGAGAAACGCTTTGTTGTCAAACGAGTTCGTGCAGATGCGGACGGCTTACGCCATGCAGAGGTCGAATGGTTAGACAATTGGCAACATCCAGACAACTCACCAGATTTCTTCTATTTAAGCCAGCAGTTATCCCATGTTTATAAAGAGTTTCCTCAACTTGGAAACCTCTACCAGCATCGTTTTTACGATGACTCAGCTTGGGTGACCCAGCGCTGGCTTGAATTACTTCCTTTAGACTGCAATCTGTTCGAACAGCTCGTTGGCGCAGAGAACTGCATTCCTGCGTTGCAATTTCTGACAGAAGCCATAGAAGCCCCGACTAACAAAGAGGCAAGGATATGAAAGGATTTGGCAGAGCTGCGCTAACTATGGCGGCGGCATTAGGACTGGCGGCGTGTGGCTCCGACAGTGACACTATCGAGTATTCCAATTTACAAGCAGTGCACGCGTCTTCTGACGCGCCGCTTGCAAATGTGTGGATCAACGATAAACCATCATTAACGAATGTTGATTATGGTGTGGGATCTGGCTACGTTAAATTGCGAGAGGGGATGAATTCGATTCAGGTCGATGTTCAGCTCCCAGGTAATGAAACCGCGACCGTAATACCTAAAACAGAACTAGATCTTGATTCCGACCTCAATTATAACGTGTTCGTTGTTGGCGATGCCGATGGTTCGCCAAACCCAGTTGAGCCTTTAGTTGTGACTCGCAGCGCCGATTCAATGGCTGATGCCAATAGTCTAGATGTTCAAGTTGTTCATGCAGCTTCAGGCGTTCCTGCTGTTGATCTTTATGTCACTGAGCCAGGTGTTGCTCTTGCTAGCGCGACTCCAATAACTAACCTTGCTTACAAAGCTTCTACCGACGTATTGAACATCCCAGCTGGTGAGTATCAAGTTCGACTTGCCGTAGGAGACAGCGTTGCTTTTGACTCCGGCACAGTACCTCTTGCGGCTAATTCCAACTTGACGATTGCCGCTATCGGCACAGGAGATTCGAATAGCACGTCACCTGTCAAACTCTTGGTGTTGGACGGTTCGGGCTCTTCTATAATTGAAGATATGGGCAGCCAAGCTGAAGTAAGAGTCGGACACCTTGTCGATGGAGCGCCAGTCGTCGATGTTAACGTTAACGGGGCGGCCTTCGCTCCTCTTGCCGACTTAGCGTTCAAAGAGATTCGTGGTTATTTGGATCTTGCTGCTGGCGCTTACGATATTGACGTTTACGTGGATGGCACAACAACCAATCCGATCATAGATGTTGACGGGTTAATGGTTGCAGGTGGAATGGATTACAGTGTTTATGCAGTCGGTGTTGTTAGCCCAGCGATTGATATCGAAGCTCTGGTTATTGAAGATATGAGACGCGCTGTGGCGACTAGCGCGACATTGAATGTGACACACGCTGCGGCTAATCCTATAGCGGAAATGGTGGATATTTACCTCACTACGAGTGCAGGAATAGATGGAAGTGATCCAACTATTGCTAATTTTGCGTATAAAAATAGCGTACAAGGATTATATGTCGCTGAAGGTACATATTATGTAACGGTAACAGTGGCTGGTAACCCAAGTATTGTTGCGGTTGACTCAGCACCAGTCAATGTAATGAACGGTGTTGTGTACCAAGTCGTTGCCATTGATGATGGGAACAACGGTGGTTTCAACTTGTTGGTCGATGACGTGACCGATTAGGACGAATGGGAGGAGGAGACTCCTCCCACAAATTAAGGCCGATTATGATGAGTGATAGCCCGAAAAAACTGGGGCGCAGTGATTGGAACGATTACATGGATAAAGTGAAGGCTCGAGACAAAGATGCGTTCGCTTTTGTATTCCGTTTTTACGCACCCAAGCTGAAGCAATTCGCTTACAAACATGTTGGTAATGAGCAAGTTGCTATGGAGATGGTGCAAGAGACCATGGCGACAGTTTGGCAGAAAGCGCACCTCTATGATGGTGAAAAGAGCGCGTTATCGACTTGGATATATACCATAATCCGAAACCTTTGTTTTGATTTGCTGAGAAAACAGAAAGGTAAGGAATTACACATTCATTCTGATGACATTTGGCCGTCAGAGTATTATCCACCTGATCTTGTTGATCACTATTCACCAGAACAAGATATGTTGAAAGAACAGGTGGTTAAGTTTTTAGATATATTACCGAAAAACCAGAGAGATGTTTTACAAGCGGTATATCTTGAAGAGCTACCTCATCAACAGGTCGCGGAATTATTTGATATACCCCTCGGTACTGTAAAATCCAGGCTGAGGCTTGCAGTAGAAAAGCTAAGGCATTCAATGCATACGGAGCAACTATGAACAAACACCCAGATAACAGCTTGTTAGAAGCATACGCTTCGGGAAGCATTGATGCGGTTTCTGGTCTTGTGGTCGCAACCCATTTAGAAACATGCACCAAGTGCCGAGCTTATGTGAACCAAGTCGAAGCAAGTCAAGCGAACATCGTAAGTGACATACCTTCTGAGTATGTTTCTGAATTTGACGACATGTTTAATGACATCATCAATGCGGAGCCAGCGACTGATAATATCGTGATCCGCGACTCTGCTGCTGTTAATGTCGCAGGAAAAAGTTTCGCTCTTCCTAAAACTCTAGCGCGTTTCTCTGACCTCGTAGGGTCATGGAGAAGTTACGGAGGCAAGGTTTTTAGTGCTCAGATTGACCTAGGGGAAGACGCTCGTGTCAGCTTAATGTACATCGGGGAAGATGTGCAAATTCCTCAACATACGCACAAAGGCCTGGAGTCTACATTGATCCTGCATGGCGGATTTAGTGACGAGGATGGCCAATATGAAGAGGGCGATTTGATGATTAGAGACGCATCAGTGAAGCACAGCCCTTACACTAAGGCCGGAGAAGACTGCTTGTGTTTAACCGTATTGACTGAGCCGATGATCTTTACTCAAGGCGTGGCACGTATATTTAATATGTTTGGTAAAGGGTTATACCCATAGACCTCTTATCTTATATCTCGCAAAACAAAAACCACCGAATTCGGTGGTTTTTTATATGTTTCGTTAATGCTTGTGACGTGCTTTTTCCAATAGAGCATCAAAGTAATGTCGTAGCGAGTACAACATAATCAAGCTTGGCACGACCATGACAGCGGTAAGCACGAAGAATGTGCTCCAATCATTAAGATAATCCACTAGCTCGCCACTGAAAGAAGCAAGAGTCGTCCGTCCGAAGTTTCCTAGAGAAGCAAGCAACGCATACTGAGTTGCCGAAAATGCTTGTCCGGTTAGAATCGTCAAAAATGAAACAAAAGCGACAGTTGAGAAAGCAGTCGTAAAGTTATCGACAATAATCGTGGCTAAGTACAAGTGCTCGTTTGGGCCTACCGAAGCAATCCAAGCAAACATCAAGTTACTGGCAGACATAGCAATACCACCGATCATTAATCCACGTACAATACCAAACCTAACGTTGAACATGCTTCCGACAAAAGTAAAGAAGATGGTGGCTCCCCAACCAATCAGTTTGGAGTAATAGCCAATTTGTTCATTGCTAAAACCAATATCTTTGTAGAACGCGATCGACATCCTGCCCAAAAACGCTTCGCCAATTTTAAATAGGAAAACGAACAGCAACAGAGTAATCGCGACACGGACACCATTGCGATTAAAGAAATCAAGGAAAGGTTCCACAACAGTCACGGTAAACCAAGCTACGACTTTCGAACCAACCACTTCTTTGTGGCGTTGTTCAGCGGCAGACTGAAGTTGTTCGCGTTGAGTCTTAGGTTCACCGACTAAAATCGTAAAGACCATTAGAATGCCGACTATCACCGCCATCCCGTAATACACACCATTCCAACCGACACTGTCAGCATTAACAAACGCTAAATAACCCGGTAGTGAATAACCTGTCCACCAGCCAATGACCGCCATTGCAGAAGCTTGAGGCAGTTTAGACTCTTCTGACTTTGGGAAAGTATCAATACGAAAAGCATCAATTGCGATGTCTTGTGTCGCTGAAGCCGTTGCAATACACAAGGCGAGTAGTGACGCAAACACCAAGTTTTCCGCTGGATTAACACCGGCAATAAATAGGGTAGCGACGAGTACGATACTTTGACAAAAGAAAATCCAGCTACGTCTTTGCCCCAGCAGTCTAAAGAGGACTGGCAGCTTCACGCGGTCAACCAGAGGTGCCCACAGAAAGTTGATCGCATAGACCGCAAAAACGCTACCAAAATAGCCAATTGCGGAGAGGGTCAAGCCGGCATCTTTTAGCCAACCTGACATGTTTGAACCGATAAGAACCCACGGAAAGCCGCTAGAGCAGCCCAGCATGAAAACCCACATGAGTCGTTTATCGAGGTAACTTTTTACCGTTTCCAACCAAGTGATGGAAGGTAATGAAGACATAAATCAATCCAATAAAATGAAGCCGTTGAAAGAGAAAGCCCTTCGATTATTCAAAGGGCTTATCGTTTTGGCTATTTAAGTAGTGTAGCTTTGGTGATGACGATTTGCGTCTCTGGTACATCACGCATTCGGCCTACCGTCGTGGTCGGCTGCTGAGCCATTTTCTGGATAACGTCGAACCCCTCAGTAACCTCACCAAATACAGCATAACCTGGTGGTCGAGCGCCATAGTTGAGAAAGTCATTGTCGACTAAGTTGACGAAAAACTGACGAGTTGCAGAGTTTGGTGCATTGGTTCGTGCCATGGCGATGGTAGCACGGTCATTGTTTAGACCATTATTTCCTTCGTTTTTGATTGGCGCGTATGTTTTCACCATCTGCATATCTTGGTTAAAGCCGCCACCTTGTGCCATGAAGCCTGGGATAATACGATGAAAAATAGTACCCTCGTAGCTCCCATCTTCTACATATTTTAGAAAATTAGCGACAGTGATAGGTGCTTTCTCTTCGTTTAACTCAACCGTAAATGAACCAAGTGTCGTTTCAAACGCTACTTTTGGTCCAGCCCAAACGCTGCAGCTGAGTAGTGCTAAGGACAGAATCGCTTTGCGTAACATTAGAAACGCTCCTGCATGTACTGACGAAGCTCAGGGTCATTGGCAATCTCTTTAAGCGTCAATGTCACCACATCATTCAATGTCTCTTCAATATCGGCATCAGAAGCACTCAATGTGCCAGATCGCTTTGCTGTACCTGTATAAGTTTTGACTAGCTTGCCCTCAGGTGTCTCTGCTGTGATTTCCAGCACAACTTTAGCATCCATCTCATTTTCCATCACCGAATGCTTCACGTTGACCAACGCTTCTTGAACGCTCAATTCAATCGCGTTGTTGCTGTTTAGATCCGCATGGAAACCTTGAGATGAGAATTGCTTCTCTAATGCTTCTTCTAACGCAATACGTAAATTCTGTTTAGCATGAAGAGGAAGAATGTTCGAACGGCCGTTATCCACCAACGCCACGTACTGCGCTGCACGTACATCTTTGCTGGTCAAACTGTAAGTCTTGCCTTGAACAATTGGATTGGTGCTCAATGTGCTTTCTGGCATCAGGTTCAGCTGAGGTTGTTGAGGGGCTGAACACGCAGCAAGCAACGCAACCGAAGCCGCAAGTACCAATTTTCTCATTTTATTATTCCTTTTAACTATTTTGCTAAAGCTTATTTTGCGCTTAATTTAGCAGGATTTTTTGTAGCCTGTAAAATCACAAACTTATTGTTGGAAGCGATAAGTTTCACATTTTTATCGCCAAACAGACGTTTGAGTTTTGCGTCGTACCCGAGGTGACGATTTCCGATAACCAGTAAACGGCCATTTTCACTTAATACTTGTTTAGCATCACAGAACATTTGCCAAGCAATATGATCGGTGATTGCCTGTTGTTGATGAAACGGTGGATTACACATAACCATAGAGCTGCTGCTGTGTTTAAAACCGTCCAAGCAATTGTTCGCTATGCACTGTATGTCTCTATTTTCACCAAGGTTGTCGCGTAGGTTCTGTTTTGCCGACTCAAGCGCCATAAAGCTTTCATCAACACATGTTAGCCGAGCATTTGGATTCAACTGACCAAATTTAACAGACAGAACACCATTGCCGCAGCCGAGGTCGATGACATTGTCTATTGAAGGGTCTTGAGGCAGGTGCTGCAGCATAAAGCGTGCACCTAAATCTAAACTTTCTCCTGAATAGACATTTGGCATGTTCTTGAGTTCGATATCTTCGCCATCAACGCGCCAAGTCGTGAAAGGCATTACTTCAATCGTAGGCTCAACTGTTGCTTGAGAAAACACCAATCTGTGCTTTTTCCAGGCCAAAGATGTTTTTGTTTCGCCTAAGTATTTTTCAAACAGTTTTAGCGTCGAAGTATGAATGTCTTTCGCTTTATTGACTGCAATGACGGGGCAGGAAGCCGGTAGCGCCTTTCTTAATTGGCTTAGTATCCACACTAGATGGCGGTTACTTTTGGGCAGTTGCAGCAAGACGAGATCAATATTGGCAGGAACGAGGTCCATCGTGGTGGCAAACGCTACTTTATTGCACTGGTTTTGCTCGAGATTTTGCTGTGCACCTTTATGTGAGATGAATGAATCACTCATTAGCGTTACATGGTGCTTTTCCGAAAACCAGCAGGAGAGGGCACCAAAGCTGTCATTAATCACGAGGATGTTTTGATTGTCTGGCAAAGCAAGCTCTTCAACATGATTAATAAGATACTCATCACCGGCATCCCACGCTTGTAGCGTTTCGTTACTACGTTTTGGGAAACGATGAAGTGTTAAGCTTCGCTCGTGAAGGTTCAGTTCGGTTTTCATAGCTAAATGTAAGTTGATTTAGAAATTAAGTGTTATTGTCGCAAATGATGACGTGTCGAGATACAAAAAGCTGTCAAATTTTACGAGTTCAGTGATGGCTGCTCTTTAGACATGTTCGTGGAGTCAAGCGCCTTGAGACAATATGTCTACAAAGTGCGTCAATAATGAGAGTGACGTTTGAGTGATGCATGTCTGCTTTACTTAGGTATATACTTATGGAATTCGCATCAATGAGGAACGAATATGATCCAAGAAATCATAGAGAAGAAACTACACAGTGAGCTGCAACCCAGCTATCTCAAAGTCATTAATGAGAGCTACATGCATAATGTGCCACCAGGCTCAGAGAGTCATTTCAAAGTGATTGTTGTGAGTGATTCGTTCGCGGGACAGCGTTTGATTGGGCGCCATCGTCAAGTTCATCAAATTTTGGCAGATGAACTGGACAACCACATTCATGCATTAGCTATTCATACATATACTGATGAAGAGTGGAAGCGTGAACAAGATGGCGCCCCTGATAGCCCGATGTGTATGGGTGGTGGTCACTAAAAACGCAAGATATAAAGGTGCAGAGAAAGGTGGCTTAAGGCCATCTTTTTTCGTTTTACATTCTTTAGGGACGTTAACGTGGCACAAATTCTGGTTAAAAAATGTGTTAACAGTGTTTCAACAAATGAATGGAAATTGCAGAATATTTCAGGCGATGAATATCACTTTTCCATAAGATATGTATGGAATATGGCATTTGTGCGATGGGTCAAAGTTATGACTATTCTTTGACCTTTTAGACCTGATTCTACCGAAATAACCCCTCTATTCTAATGATTGATCATGGCATCAAGTTCCTAAAAAATGCTAGACTACGGCACCTGATAAATCTCGCGTATTCCTTGTGACGAGATTTTTAATAGGATGTTGCGATTTTGATGTTTAAAACAACATCAAAACCGGACACTGATGTCGTGTCTAAAAGTTACGCAATCAAAAGAATCTTTTTCCCGATAAAAGTAGTGCAAGTGCGTATGATTACAATAAAGAAGGGCTTGGATCTTCCTATCGCAGGAACTCCATCCCAGGTGATTAATGATGGTAAGACCATCAAAAAAGTCGCCTTGCTTGGCGAAGAGTACGTTGGCATGCGACCTACCATGCATGTCCGCGTTGGTGATGAAGTGAAAAAAGCGCAAGTTCTTTTTGAAGATAAAAAGAACCCAGGCGTGAAATTTACTGCACCAGCAGCCGGTAAAGTGATCGAAGTTAACCGTGGCGCTAAACGTGTCCTTCAATCTGTAGTGATTGAAGTGGCAGGTGAAGAGCAGGTGACATTTGATAAGTTCGAAGCCGCTCAACTTTCAGGTCTAGATCGTGAAGTGATCAAGACTCAGTTGGTTGACTCTGGCTTATGGACCGCTTTACGTACTCGTCCGTTTAGCAAGGTTCCTGCAATCGAGTCTTCTACTAAGGCTATTTTCGTAACTGCAATGGATACTAATCCACTAGCAGCTAAGCCTGAGTTGATCATTAATGAGCAACAAGAAGCATTCATTGCTGGTCTAGACATTCTTTCAGCCCTGACAGAAGGCAAGGTTTACGTATGTAAATCTGGCACTAGCTTGCCACGCTCTTCACAGTCTAACGTAGAAGAACACGTCTTCGATGGCCCTCACCCAGCAGGTCTTGCTGGCACCCACATGCATTTCCTATACCCAGTAAATGCAGAGAATGTGGCATGGAGCATCAACTACCAAGACGTTATCGCGTTCGGTAAGCTGTTCCTAACTGGTGAGCTATGCACAGATCGTGTTGTGTCTCTAGCTGGCCCAGTTGTGAATAACCCTCGTCTAGTTCGTACCGTAATGGGTGCAAGCTTAGATGACCTAACAGATAACGAGCTGATGCCTGGCGAAGTTCGTGTGATCTCTGGTTCAGTACTAACAGGTACACATGCAACTGGTCCACACGCATACCTTGGCCGTTACCATCAACAGGTTTCTGTATTACGTGAAGGCCGTGAAAAAGAACTATTTGGCTGGGCAATGCCTGGTAAGAATAAGTTCTCGGTAACTCGCTCTTTCCTTGGTCACGTATTCAAAGGTCAGTTGTTCAATATGACAACGACGACCAATGGTAGTGATCGTTCAATGGTTCCAATTGGCAACTACGAACGCGTAATGCCTCTAGATATGGAGCCTACTTTGCTGCTTCGTGATCTATGTGCCGGCGACACAGACAGTGCTCAAGCACTGGGTGCGCTTGAACTGGATGAAGAAGATCTAGCATTGTGTACCTTTGTATGTCCAGGTAAGTACGAGTACGGTACGTTACTTCGTGAATGCCTAGATACTATCGAGAAGGAAGGGTAATTTTCATGGCTCTTAAAAAGTTTCTTGAAGACATCGAGCATCATTTTGAGCCTGGTGGCAAACACGAAAAATGGTTTGCCCTGTACGAAGCTGTAGCAACAGTTTTTTACACCCCAGGTATCGTAACAAATAAAAGCTCGCACGTTCGTGATAGCGTTGACCTAAAACGTATCATGATCATGGTTTGGTTTGCGGTATTCCCAGCAATGTTCTGGGGTATGTACAACGCAGGTGGCCAAGCTATTGCAGCACTTAACCACATGTACGCTGGTGACCAACTAGCGACAGTTATCGCAGGTAACTGGCACTACTGGCTAACAGAAATGCTTGGCGGCACTATCGGTGCGGAAGCGGGTGTTGGCAGTAAGATGCTACTAGGTGCGACTTACTTCCTGCCAATCTACGCAACAGTATTTATTGTTGGTGGCTTCTGGGAAGTGTTGTTCTGTATGGTGCGTAAACACGAAGTTAACGAAGGTTTCTTTGTAACTTCTATCTTATTCGCACTTATCGTTCCACCAACGCTACCTCTATGGCAAGCGGCACTAGGTATCACATTTGGTGTTGTTGTAGCAAAAGAGATCTTCGGTGGTACAGGTCGTAACTTCCTTAACCCTGCACTTGCAGGTCGTGCATTTCTATTCTTCGCTTACCCAGCACAAATTTCGGGTGACGTAGTATGGACTGCAGCTGACGGCTTCTCTGGTGCAACTGCTCTTAGCCAATGGGCTCAAGGTGGTAACGGTGCTCTAGTTAACACAGTAACTGGCGCTCCTATCACTTGGATGGACGCGTTCATCGGTAACATCCCTGGCTCTATTGGTGAAGTATCGACTCTAGCTCTAATGATCGGTGCAGCGATGATCGTTTACATGCGAATCGCTTCATGGCGCATCATTGCGGGTGTGATGATCGGTATGATCGCAGTATCGACTCTGTTTAACGTGATCGGTTCTGACACTAATCCAATGTTTAATATGCCATGGCACTGGCACCTAGTTCTAGGTGGTTTTGCATTCGGTATGTTCTTCATGGCAACGGACCCAGTATCAGCGTCATTTACTAGCAAAGGTAAATGGTGGTACGGCATCCTGATTGGTGCAATGTGTGTGATGATCCGTGTAGTTAACCCAGCGTACCCAGAAGGTATGATGCTGGCGATTCTATTCGCGAACCTATTCGCACCTCTGTTCGACCATGTAGTGATTGAGAAGAACATCAAGCGGAGACTAGCACGCTATGGCAAGTAATAACGACAGCATTAAAAAGACGCTGGGTGTTGTTATCGGGTTGAGCCTTGTTTGTTCAATCATCGTATCAACAGCAGCAGTAGGTCTGCGTGATAAGCAAAAAGCTAACGCTGTCCTAGATAAGCAATCAAAGATCGTTGAAGTTGCAGGCATTGACGCAAACGGTAAGAAAGTACCAGAGCTATTTGCTGAGTACATCGAACCTCGTCTAGTAGACCTTGAAACAGGTAACTTTACTGAGGGTAATGCATCTACGTACGATCAACGTGAAGCATCAAAAGATGCAGAACGTTCAATCGCATTGACACCAGAAGAAGACGTAGCTGATATCCGTCGTCGCGCGAATACAGCAGTGGTGTACCTTGTAAAAGATCAAGATGAAGTCCAAAAAGTTATCCTGCCTATGCACGGTAAAGGACTATGGTCGATGATGTATGCCTTTGTAGCCGTTGAAACTGATGGTAACACTGTGTCTGCTATTACTTACTACGAGCAAGGTGAAACTCCTGGACTTGGTGGTGAAGTAGAGAACCCTTCATGGCGCGATCAATTCATTGGCAAGAAATTGTACAATGAAGATCACCAGCCAGCGATTAAGGTCGTGAAAGGCGGCGCACCGCAAGGTTCTGAGCACGGTGTTGATGGCCTATCAGGAGCGACGCTCACTAGTAATGGTGTTCAACACACATTTGACTTCTGGTTAGGTGATATGGGCTTTGGTCCTTTCCTAGCAAAAGTTCGTGACGGAGAACTTAACTAATGTCTAGTGCACAAAACGTTAAAAAGAGCATCCTAGCGCCAGTGTTGGATAACAACCCAATCGCGCTACAAGTTCTTGGTGTATGTTCTGCTCTTGCAGTAACAACTAAACTAGAAACAGCTTTTGTAATGACACTAGCGGTAACATTTGTAACTGCGTTGTCTAACTTCTCTGTTTCATTGATCCGTAACCACATTCCTAACAGTGTGCGTATCATCGTTCAGATGGCAATCATCGCATCGTTAGTAATCGTGGTAGACCAAGTGCTAAAAGCTTACCTATACGATATCTCTAAACAGCTATCTGTATTCGTTGGTCTGATTATCACTAACTGTATCGTAATGGGTCGTGCTGAAGCATTCGCAATGAAGTCTGCGCCAGTACCATCTCTTATTGACGGTATTGGTAACGGTCTAGGTTACGGCTTCGTTCTTATCACTGTAGGTTTCTTCCGTGAGCTATTTGGCTCAGGCAAACTATTTGGTCTAGAAGTTCTACCTCTAGTGAGCAACGGTGGTTGGTACCAGCCTAACGGCCTAATGCTACTAGCACCATCAGCATTCTTCCTAATCGGCTTCCTTATCTGGGTAATCCGTATTCTGAAACCAGAACAAGTAGAAGCGAAGGAGTAAGGACGTCATGGAACATTACATTAGTCTGTTAGTTAAATCGATTTTCATCGAAAACATGGCTCTGTCTTTCTTCCTAGGTATGTGTACTTTCCTTGCCGTATCTAAGAAGGTTAAGACCTCTTTCGGCCTAGGTGTTGCAGTTGTGGTAGTTCTGACTATCGCTGTTCCTGTGAATAACCTGGTATACAACCTAGTTCTGAGAGAGAACGCGTTAGTTGAGGGCGTGGACCTTAGCTTCCTAAACTTCATCACCTTTATCGGTGTAATTGCAGCACTTGTACAGATTCTAGAGATGGTCCTAGACCGTTTCTTCCCACCTTTGTACAACGCGCTAGGCATCTTCCTACCGCTGATCACAGTAAACTGTGCAATCTTCGGTGGTGTATCTTTCATGGTACAACGTGACTACAACTTTGCTGAATCGATCGTTTACGGTTTCGGCTCTGGTGTGGGCTGGATGCTAGCAATCGTTGCTCTTGCAGGTATCCGTGAGAAGATGAAGTACTCTGACGTACCTCCAGGTCTACGTGGTCTTGGTATCACATTTATCACTGTAGGTCTTATGGCGTTAGGCTTTATGTCTTTCTCTGGTGTTCAACTGTAAGTCGGGTAAACCGCAACAATTAAGGAATAGTCAATGGACATTATTCTTGGTGTAGTGATGTTTACTCTGATCGTACTTGCACTAGTACTAGTGATTCTTTTCGCTAAGTCTAAGCTTGTACCAACAGGTGACATTACAATTTCTGTGAACGATGACCCTTCTCTGGCGATCGTTACACAACCAGGTGGTAAGCTACTGAGTGCTCTAGCAGGTGCTGGCGACATCCTACCAACCGAGCTTGACCATATTACTAAAGGTGAGGCGCGTGAAGGTGAGCGTCTAGCGTGTCAGGTTGCAATGAAAACTGACATGGATATCGAGCTTCCTGAAGAAATCTTCGGCGTTAAGAAGTGGGAATGTACTGTTATCTCTAACGATAACAAAGCGACATTCATCAAAGAGCTTAAGCTGCAAATTCCAGATGGCGAATCAGTACCTTTCCGTGCTGGTGGTTACATCCAGATTGAAGCTCCTGCTCACCACGTGAAATACGCAGACTACGATATTCCTGAGGAATACCGTGAAGACTGGGAGAAGTTCAACCTTTTCCGTTACGAGTCTAAAGTTAATGAAGAGACCATTCGTGCATACTCTATGGCTAACTACCCAGAAGAGCACGGTATCATCATGCTTAACGTTCGTATCGCAACTCCGCCGCCGAACAACCCAGACGTACCACCAGGCATCATGTCTTCGTACATCTGGTCTCTAAAAGAAGGCGACAAGTGTACTATTTCTGGTCCATTTGGTGAGTTCTTTGCGAAAGATACAGATGCAGAAATGGTATTCGTTGGTGGTGGTGCTGGTATGGCTCCAATGCGCTCACACATCTTCGACCAACTTAAGCGTCTGCACTCTAAGCGTAAGATGTCTTTCTGGTACGGCGCACGTTCTAAGCGTGAAATGTTCTACGTAGAAGACTTCGATATGCTACAAGCTGAGAATGACAACTTCGTATGGCACTGTGCACTGTCTGATCCACTTCCAGAAGATAACTGGGATGGTTACACTGGCTTTATTCACAACGTTCTTTACGAGAACTACCTACGTGATCACGAAGCGCCAGAAGACTGTGAATACTACATGTGTGGTCCACCTATGATGAACGCTGCTGTAATCGGCATGCTAAAAGATCTAGGTGTAGAGGATGAAAACATCCTACTAGATGACTTCGGTGGTTAATTCCTCCAAGTGATTGAATCTATGGCTAGCTCTCCAAGAGAGCTAGCCATTATTTTTTATAGACATAAAACTGATACTCAACAGTTGATATAGGTAATCGGATTGAAAGGATTGATCCTATTTCCCATATCAATTCAACAACATTGGGAGTTAACAAGTGAAAAAGTGGCTTGTTGCATTTGCTTCTCTATTGATTTTGGCTGGCTGTGAGCAGCCTGCCGATCAAATTCATTTAAGTGGCCCTACCATGGGGACTTCTTACAACATCAAGTATATCGAGCAAGATGGTATTCCAACGCCAAAAGCGATGCAGACAGAAATTGATCGCTTATTGGAAGAGGTTAATGACCAAATGTCGACCTATCGTGACGACTCAGAGTTAAGTCGTTTTAATCAGCATCAAACGAGCGAGCCATTTACAGTTTCGACACAAACTGCAACGGTAGTGAAAGAAGCAATTCGCCTTAACGGTCTTACTTTAGGTGCATTGGATGTGACGGTCGGCCCTCTAGTTAACCTGTGGGGGTTTGGTCCAGAAGCTCGTCCAGATGTAGTTCCAACCGATGAAGAACTCGCTGCTCGCAAAGCAAATACCGGTATTCACCACCTATCTGTTGATGGTAATACACTGTCCAAAGACCTTCCTAACTTGTACGTCGACCTATCGACGATTGCGAAAGGTTGGGGGGTTGACGTGGTTGCTGACTACCTTCAATCTGAAGGGGTACAGAACTTTATGGTCGAAGTTGGCGGTGAAATGCGTCTCAAAGGTGTCAATCGTGAAGGTGTGCCTTGGCGTATCGCAATTGAAAAACCGACCGTTGATGAACGTTCAATTCAAGAAATTATTGAACCAGGCGACATGGCAATTGCAACAAGTGGTGACTATCGTAATTACTTTGAGAGTAATGGTGTGAGATACTCTCATATTATTAATCCACGAACAGGCAAACCAATTCATCATAAAGTGGTGTCTGTAACGGTATTAGATAAATCGTCGATGACTGCTGATGGTCTTGCAACTGGTCTTATGGTGCTAGGTGAAGACAAAGGCATGGCAATTGCGAACGAAAATAATATTCCTGTTTTCATGATTGTGAAAACGGAAGATGGTTTTAAAGAGTTGGCTTCGGAAGCATACAAGCCATTCATGAAGAAATAACAACAGAAGTGAGCATGTTTTTATGAATACATTTCTAATTACCTTTGCTGTGTTTGTCGCGGTAATCACTGCAATGGCTGTCGGATACATTTTCCAAAAGAAAGTCGTGAAAGGTAGCTGTGGTGGCTTAGGGGCAGTTGGCATCGAAAAAGTGTGTAATTGTCCAGAACCCTGCGATGCGCGTAAAAAACGTGAAGCGCGCGAGGCTGCGCGTGCTGAGAAATTGGCGGCGTGGGAAAAAGATAGAATTGCTTAGTATTGGTTAATCGTACTAAGAAAGTGATAAAGCTCAGCGTTCTGCTGAGCTTTATTTTTAGGCAGCTAACCAAAGCTCAGATGTCCGAGAAAGAGCCCAATACCGTGTTTTGTTGTTTCTTTCTCTCATGTTACAGAGCAAGACCACACTGATAGTCATTAGGACGAAGAAATGATTTGGTTACGTCCGTTCTCTTTGGCCATGTAAAGTCGCTCATCCGCCACTTTTATTTGTTGTTCCAGCTCCCCCTCGATGTTGCTTACACCAATACTCGCGGTCACAAGAATGTTTTTGTCCAAATAAGTTATTGGCGTTTTTTCTATGCGCTGTCTCATTTGTTCTAAGCGTGTTAGAAAGCCGTCATAGTCGCCACTGGCTTGAATACAAAACTCCTCGCCACCAAGCCTAGCGACAATATCATTTGGAAAATAGATTTTTAGAATATTCGCTATCATGACTAACACTGCATCGCCGCCCTCATGTCCGTGTGTATCATTTACTTGCTTAAAGAAATCGATATCAAGCATCGCGATGTTTCTTTGAGCGTTTTCTACATGGGGTTGCTCAAACAGAAAGCGGCGGTTCCATAAGCCCGTTAGCGCATCTTGATTTGCCATTTTAAACAGTTCAGATGTTGCGTCTTTGATATCTAACAGTTGGTGAATACGGCAAAAAAATTCTTCTTGATTAAATGGCTTGTATAAAAAGTCATTGGCCCCTGCTTTTAGAAACCTAGCCGTCATGGTCTTAGAGTTACTACCCGACAAGCCGAGAATGGCTAATTGATTTTTATCCCACTTCCGACGTAATTCACGCACCATAGTAATACCATCTTTAACGGGCATATCATGGTCGGTTAAAACGAGAGTGATATCTGGATTTTGCTCGACAAGCTCTAGGGCTTTTTGCCCATTGTCAGCTTCCAACGTCTGAATATATTGATGCTCCAAAAGTTGGGCAATGTGTCTTCTTACGGTGTGTGAATCATCAACGACTAAACATTTGTGTTGTTGATTGTTGGTTAGTCGCTTGAGGAGTGGTAATAGATAGGAAACGGACGCCATGCTGTCTTTCAAAATATAGTCGAGGACACCTTTTGCAAGCATCTTTTCGCGAGTGTCTTCTTGAAATCGAGCCGTTAAAACAATGACACGATGACCATGTTCCAAAACGAGGTCAATAATCTCGCCATCTTGAGCATCCGGTAAACAATAGTCTAAAACCGCACAGAAGAGGTCCTGTGCTGAAGATAACAAGTTCTTTGCCTCCGCGTAGCTTTCCGCTGCGATGACCTCATAACCAGCTTGGCTTATTGTTTGGCAAAGAAAGTTTTTAAATGCACGACTATCTTCAACAACCAGAATCTTATTACTCAAGCGCAGTCCCCAAAATTAATTGTTTAAAATCAATGATAACTAAAATTAAACTTATCGCCATCAAAAAACACATGTCAACCAAAAGTAGAACAACTACTCAAATGTTTGACACGCATCCGTTAACATCACATCATTATTCCTGTCTTAGTTATATAATTATGTTTAGCTAACGTAGGGAGAAAGTAGTATGGAAATGCATCAACATGGTATGGCTGAGCTATTTCAACAACTGGGCCTCGGTAGCTCTCCTCAAGAAATGAAAGATTTTATTAATCAACATCGACACAAAAGAGATTCTGCGCCTTTACATGAAGCTAGCTTTTGGACGATGTCACAGGCGAACTTTCTAAAACAAGCCATCGAAGAAGATGCAGATTGGGCCGAATTAGTCGATCAATTGGACGTAATGCTTCGAGATTGACGTTCGCTTAAACACGCCCATTTCTCTTCAGGTAGATTTGATTTATACTGTTTTTTTGAACAGTGCTTTGATGGCTATGTCAGATCGAATTAGAAAAATTATTCATGTCGATATGGATTGTTTTTATGCTGCCGTAGAGATGAGAGATAACCCCAGTTACCGTGGCATTGCACTCGCTGTTGGCGGACATGAAAAGCAGCGTGGAGTGATTAGCACCTGTAATTATGATGCGCGTAAATATGGTGTTCGCAGTGCAATGTCAACGGCGCGCGCGCTGCAACTCTGTCCTCATTTGTTGGTTGTGCCCGGTAGAATGCATGTATATAAGCAAGTCTCTCAGCAGATTCGTGCTATTTTTGAGCGTTATACGCCTATCATTGAACCTCTCTCATTGGATGAAGCATACCTCGATGTCACGGACTCGACAGCTTGCCGTGGCTCCGCTACGTTGATCGCAGAGTCAATTCGCCGCGATATCTGGAGTGAACTTGGGTTGACGGCATCGGCGGGCATTGCTCCGATAAAGTTTCTTGCCAAGGTCGCGTCAGACATGAACAAGCCCAACGGTCAGTTTGTGATTCCGCCAGAGAAAGTCCAAGAGGTTATCGATAGTCTTCCGCTAGAGAACATTCCTGGTGTGGGGAAGGTGAGTCTTGAGAAGCTCCACCAAGCCGGTTTTTATCGATGTGAGGACATTAAAAACAGTGACTATCGAGAGTTGTTGAGGCAGTTTGGTCGTCAGGGTGCCTCCTTATGGCAGCGAAGCCATGGAATTGATAATCGAGAAGTCGTTGTTGAGCGCGAGAGAAAGTCCGTCGGTGTGGAAAGGACATTCAGCCAGAACATCGCAACCTATGATGAATGTTGGCAAGTGATTGAGGAGAAACTTTATCCTGAACTCGAGAAACGTTTAGAGCGTGCAAGCCCAGATAAGTCGATTATTAAACAAGGTATTAAAGTCAAATTTGCCGACTTTCAACTGACAACAATTGAGCACATCCATCCGCAATTAGAGCTTGAGGACTTCAAGATCTTGCTAAGAGATATTCTTAAACGCCAAAATGGACGGGAAATTCGCCTTTTAGGCTTGAACGTGATGCTCAAGCCCGAAGACCAAGCGCGTCAATTGAGCTTTTTTTAGGCCTTTACCGTTTCTACCTGCGTTAATACCTGCTCAAAACTTACGTTTGCCATTGCACCATAACCTGCTAGCTTTGAGGCTTTTAGCTGGCTAATCAAAGGAGTGCTGATTCCGCACAAGAAGCGAGCAACGGCATCATTACTGATGGCTGATGGGGAAAGCTGAATAAACTCCTGCGCCCATATCGATACTTGAGATTGTTCAATATCTTCAGGTTCTGGTGCTGTGAATGTGGCGACGTGACCACGACACACGGAGCAGTGACCACATTGCTTTGGTGCATCGTGATCCGCAAAGTAGTTCGCCAATTGTGAGCTCAAACAGTGCTCGGACTGGAACAAGTGCAGCATGGTGTGGATTCTTTCGATATCTTTGCTTTCTTTGGATTGGAACAGGTCATACAGTTGTTGGATTAAAACATCCGAGCTCTGTTTGGTTGGCATAACTGAGTACACGTCCGTCAGTTGTTTGCTCTCTAGTTCTATCCAACCATTCTGGTGAAAATAGTCGAGCGCTGCGACAACTCGGCTGCGTTCCGATTGATAGTTCATCCATAGCGATTCTAGATCAACTTGGCACCACACTTTGGCTTTTTGTGAGCAAGAGAAAATAGCCTCCACAAATTGACGTCGCTCGCCTTGAAATTGATTCACAATAAATTGCTGATTGTGCAAAAACTTAAACCGATATTCTGCAAAGTAACTGTACTTTGCTTCAATGACGTTATGTAGCTCCAAATAAACCAATAAGGTTTTGAGTGGCAATTGGCGGATATTACTTTCACGCGACAAACGCAGTGGCACTACCTCCCATTGTGGAGCATGTTCTTTCGCTTGCTCGACTACATAGTTAATTGACGTAAACTCTGGTGTGTCACCATAGACAAAATTCTCCAACACCGTTAAGCCGGACGTATTGCCTAGCAGAATACACTCAGAGCGTTGCCCGTCCCTGCCTGCACGTCCAATCTCTTGTGCGTAGTTCTCGATTGATTTGGGTAAGTCGAAGTGAATGACGCGGCGAATATCAGATTTATCGACTCCCATACCAAATGCAATCGTTGCAACAATACTGTCAATTTGGCCATCCATGAACTGCTGTTGGATTTGTTCACGAACGTCGCTTTTCATGCCAGCGTGGTATGCGTGAGCGTTAATGCCAATATGGATTAATGACTTTGCTACTCGTTCTGCTGTTTGCTGCTGCGTCACGTATACGATGGTCGGAAGCTTAGGTGAAGAGGCGATGATCTCACTGAGCTGTTCTTGTTTCTTTGTTTCCTCACACGGGATCACCGAGATATCCAGATTAGAGCGGTAGAAGCCTGTAACGGTAATATGTTCACTGGCAATATCGAACTTTTTTTGCATGTCTTCAATAACTGCAGGCGTTGCCGTTGCGGTGAGAAGTAAAGACTGTGGGATGTTCAGTTCACGTTGATATTGCGGTAGTTTGAGATAATCTGGACGAAAGTTATGCCCCCATTCGGAAATACAGTGCGCTTCATCAATGACCATCAAAGAAATCGGTACTTGGCGAATGAATTCACGAAAACGCTCATTTTTTAGTCGCTCAACAGAAATCATCAAGATTTTGATTTGTCCATTCTTCACGCCAGCCATGACCTTTTGTGCTTCTTCTCTACTTTGATTGCTATCGATAGAAGCGGCAGCGATTCCTTTACTTTGTAAAAAGCTCAGTTGATCCTTCATTAACGCCAACAACGGAGAGATCACCAACGTAAGGTTGGGTAATATGGTTGCAGGTAGTTGATAACAGAGTGACTTCCCCGAGCCTGTAGGAAAGATTGCCGCAGCAGAGTAACCATTCATAACGGCTTCAATAACAGGTTGTTGACCTTGGCGTAATGAGCCAAAACCAAATACAGATTGAAGTGTTTGATGCAGCGAGTCACTTTGCATAATAGGGAAACCTTTCTTTGATGGTAAACTTAGGTACATTAACACACCCTGAGTGCCAAACGCGCGTCCTAAAAGTATGAACAAAGCTGACTTAGTCCAAATTATCATCCAACATCTGGAAGAAAAACTTCAAGTTGCCCATGCATCGGCTCAGCGAGCTATCGATGCCGCGACAGATGAAGAAACTGTTCCCGAGCACAAGTACGATACATTGGCACTTGAAGCCGCGTATCTTGCTCATGGACAAGCCATGCGAATCCAAGATAGTGAAGAGGAATTGCGTCAATATCGTTCTTTAGTGACTCGCGACTTTAAGAATGCGCCTGTTGGTGTTGGTGCTTACGTTGTTCTCGCAGATGAGAATTTGATCGAAAAGCACTTCTTTGTAGGCCCTTGCTCTGGTGGTTTGACTGTTCAATATCAGGCTCAGGAAGTCTTTGTCTTAACAGCTAAATCTCCTCTGGGTCGAGCGTTGTTCGGAAAAGAAGAAGGTGATGAGGTTGACGTAAAAATAGGAGATAAAACAACTTGTTACGAAGTTGTGACGATTTGCTGACATCTCATGTATCACTCAGTGTTATGTTTAACACGAGTAATGTTAAATAAAAGAGAATGACATGAAAAAGCTTTTTACACTCTCATTGCTGATGGTCAGTGCTACTGGTTATGCAGCGCAGTGTCGTGTGGACATCAATAATGAAGTCCGTATGGATGGGCAAAGCTTGGAAATTCGCCAAACGACAGGTGATAAAGCTGTCGTGGATGAAGATAACAATCTATTCATCAAAGGTGAGCTGATTGAACTCAATGCCGACCAAAAAGCGGCAATTGAAGACTATCGCGAAAAAATGAACGCGTATATTCCACAAGCAAAGCAGTTGGCGAGTGATGGTTTAGCGCTTGCAAATGACATCATCGATGATGTCGCGGAAAGCCTAGACGCACCTGGCGCGTTTGATAACGTCAAAGTCGCAGTACAGGACTTTTTCGCTGATGTTGAATCACGTTACTACAAAGATGGCGATTTCATTCTACCAGCGGAAAGTTTTGAGTCCATGACACAAGGGTGGACTGAAGACTTTGCAAAAGCACAAGAGATCTTCAATAAAGAGTTTTTAGCGAGTTCGTTGGATGCTTTATCGAAAAAAATGAAGGAAGAGGGGGGAATAAACCTCACTGCATTATCGGAGAGTATGGCTGAACTCAGCGCGAAAGTAGAAGAGCGTTTAGCTGAGCATTCGAAAGAGGTAGAGCAACAAGCTGAAGACTTGTGTGACTCGTTGGATGACATGGCAGGGCAAGAAGACGATCTGTTGAAGAAAATCCCTGAACTAAAAGATTACCGAGTATTTACGATTTAATTACTCATTAAAAAGTAAAAACTCGATGAGATAAAGAAAGAGAGCACTATTGTGCTCTCTTTGCGTTTTACTCGCTTATTCTTTGATAGCTTATTGCGCATTCATCTCGGTGAGTTTATCGCCGACAGGTTTTGAGAAGTTAAAGCCATCATGCTGATCCCAGTTGATAGACCATGTCATTACTCCTGCATAATTCGGGTAATGGTACGCTGGTTTAACGGTGCCACATGAAGTGCCTTTGGTTAAACAATCTAGTGCGTTGATAATATTCTGTGTTGGAGCCTGCCCTGAATTTGCCGAGCTAGGACCTGAAGGTAAGCCGATTGCGACTTGATCATCGCGCAATGGTGCAAATTGAGTGCCGTCGGCCAATTCAAAGCCTTCGATAAGCATTTTAGATTGCGCTACCATCATATCCACAGAGCCTTCTGGTGCACTGCTTGGCAAGTATGGGTTTGGCAAACCACCGTTGTTATATAACTGGACGTGAAGCAAGTCGAGCGTGCTGCGTGTCTCGTTAATCACAGGGATGTACGCCCCCCAAATACCGCTGTAAGCCACATAACCACCTTGAACATAAGGGTGCTCAGGCGCCATGGTTAGGTACATATCGCCACCCATGTTTTGCTCTATTTGAAGCAAAGCACGACCAAGGCGAGCTTGAATTTGCGAGCCATGAACTAAGTTAGAACCACTCTCTAAATCCACATCTAGACCATCAAAGCCCCACTCAGCGATAAGACCTGTTAGGCTAGAGACAAAGTTGGCTTCATCTTGGTCGGTATTCAGCGTAATCGTGCCTTCTGCGCCGCCAAGAGAGAGAACAAACTTCTTACCTTTAGCTTGAAGCGCTGCCATGTCCTGCTTGAATTGTGTTGGATCGAGTGCTGGACAATCGCTGTAAATATCGCCTGAATATAGATTAAAGTGCACAGTGCCATCACTGTTGCGATCATTTTCAGCAAAGGCAATATCAATCACATCCCAAGCATCTGCCATATCTGCTAGACGAATTGGACAGCCCGCACCATTTACAAAATTGTGCCAGTAACCGATGAGTTTATGGCGTTTCTCTACTTGCTCAACCACCGTTATTGCTGCGGCGTCAGACAGTGCATTGCTTCCTGACAAATCCACAGCTTGGGCGCTAACTGTAAAGTTACCAAGTGCAGTTGGTGTCCAGTTGGCTGTGTAAGGTGCTGTGGTATCGGTTGCAACAATAGAGCCGTTGATCATGAAATCAACGTGTTTAATGCCTGAAGTTAAAGACGTTGCATCGGCGCTTAATGCGAGACTTTTGCCTAATCCGACGGTTTGACCGCTGCTTGGTGAAGTCAGAGAGACGACCAAATCTTTATCGCTGACTTCCACACCAACCAGGGACTCTGACGTGTTGTTATCATTATCGGTTGCGACGGCTTTAAGCTGGTTAGCGCCAATAAGTGTGGCGTTCCAAGTAACGGAATATGGCGCTTGAGTGGTGACCCCTAAGCTGGTGTTGTTCGCAAAAAACTCAACTTGCGTGACTGTGCCATCAGCATCGCTTGCGTTTGCCGTGATTTCGTTATTGCTGCCAGCGAGCACGACTTGTCCATCCGTTGGTGCCGTAATGGTAACTTGCGGTGGTGTCGAACAAGCACCTAGGCCACTCCAAGCATCTTGCCAGTATAGCCCTTCACCAGGCTCGTAAGCCCATGTCGCATCCGAGGAGCACCAACCAGCAACATCACAACGATATTTTTGGTTGAAGTGAGAAATCAGGTCGCCAGCTTGATAACTTGTGCCTGCCACATAAGGTACTGCATCTGCACATCCGCCCGTTCCGGTTTCTGAATTACTAATAACCAGCGCTACTTCTTGGCTCATCGTTGCGAGGTTTGTATCATCAGTCGCTTGTGCTTTGAACGAGTATGTACCTGGACTAGCGGTCCATTGATATTCGTAAGGTGCGCTAGTATCAATGGCGACAGATTGATTGTTTACGAAGAACTCAACTTGTGTGACCACACCATCAATATCGTCAGCTTGAGCGGCTACGGTTAGGTTATCGCCTACATTAAGCACTTCTGTGCCTACTGGGCTTGTCAATGAAATGCTTGGTGGCGGTAATTCGACTTGTGGTTGAACTTGGATAGAAATCGTCGTGGTGCTAACAGCTCCCTCATTATCTGTCGCAATTGCGGTCAATTGCGAGATCCCTTCAATAGCTGTCCAAGAAGCTTCGAATGGTGCTTGAGTTACCACAGCAACGGTTTGGTTGCCTGCAACAAACTCAATTTGTGTGATTTGGCCATCTTCGTCAGTTGCGTTGGCTAACAAAGTGATCGCACTGCCTTCGGGAATTTGTGCGTTGTTTATTGGAGAGGAGAACGACACCGTTGGTGATAAATTGTTGCTTCCACCATCACATTGCCCTAACGCTTTCCATGCTTCCCAAGATCCTGAGTTGGTCACGGGATCATTGCCTTGCGTCCAATATGCAGCCTCATAAGCGGCTCCTTGCGTTTTTACTAAAGCGCCCGATGTATAAGTCGCAGTGCTGTCCCAGTCGGGTAAACTTTGACAGTTATAGGCTTGAGCTTGGTAGCTGGCGCTGAGTGCTACAACCATTGCTCCGTGAAGTAGGGTGACCTTCATTTTCCTCTCCTTGAATCATGGGTATAAATGAGAACAGAGTAATAACTAGCTGATAAATAGACATTAGGGGGAAAAAGCGAAGCACAATATTCTGCTTTTCGACACAGTATCACGAGGAACAGTTCGTCCCTTACACCAGAGCTCATTATTTTTCGGCTCACTTCACGGCAGAAGGATTGGTAAAATTCAGCCACGTAAAACGAACAACAGTCGCGAGGCTTTTGAGCGATGAATATGAGATGTACGTTAAAATTTACAAGCTGAATGACTACAAATTGTTTCAACTGTCGAGGATTTAACCGAGGTGCTCTTGTTGAATAGTGAATATTGCTATAGTGTACTAGTTAGCTAGTTCAATGATATTTTTGTGTGAGTAGTATGACACAGCAAACCTCTTCTCAGCCTCGCGAGCATTTTGGCTCTCGTCTCGGGTTCATCTTAGCTGCCGCAGGTGCCGCAGTTGGCCTTGGCAATATTTGGGGCTTCCCAACTCAAGCAGCCAGTAATGGTGGCGGTGCTTTCCTGTTAGTTTATTTGGTGATGATTCTTATCGTCGCATTTCCGATGCTGGTGGTTGAAATGGCGATTGGTCGCCATGGTCAAGCCAACCCTGTAGACAGTATGCGTGCAATCACAGATAACCCTGCCGGTAAAAAGCTCGGCGGCATTGTGGGTTGGATTGGTTTAAGCGTACCAAGCGCTGTCTTAGCGTTTTATTCAATTGTTGGTGGTTGGTTGATCTGCTTTTTACTGGGTGCAATCACAGATCTAATGGGGTTAGAAGCTGCAACTCAATGGCTAAAGGGCTTTAGTGTTGAACGTAACTTGTTCGGAACCATTACTTTTTATGTACTGACGATTCTCATCGTACAAGGTGGCGTAAAACAAGGTATTGAGAAGTGGTCCACACGTTTGATGCCAGCATTGTTTGTTTTGTTTGCTCTGCTATTTGCTTACATCATGACGCAAAACGGTGCGATGGAAGGTCTGAAACATTACCTAGTGCCGGATTTTGAAAAGGTATGGGACCGCAAGTTGATTCTTGCTGCAATGGGGCAGGGCTTCTTCTCGCTTACGATCGGTGGCTGTTCAATGCTGATTTATGGCTCTTACTTGAGTAAGAAAGAGAACCTACCAAAGATGGCGATGAACGTGACCATGGTAGATACTGCCGTTGCTTTCATTGCAGGATTAGTGGTGATGCCAGCGATGTTTGTGGCAATGCAAAAAGGCGTTCAGATCTATGCAGAAGATGGCTCTCTATTAAGCTCTGATACGTTGGTATTTACCGTATTGCCATTGATGTTTGATAGCTTAGGTTTGCTTGGTCAATTGTTCTCTATTGTGTTCTTCTTATTGCTGACGATTGCGGCGCTAACGTCCTCCATTTCAATGTTAGAGTGTCCAGTGGCTTTAGTGAGTGAGCGCTTCAATACTAAGCGCAGCGCAACGAGCTGGGTTTTAGGTGGTCTCATTGCCTTGTTCAGTGTGGTGATTGTTTATAACTTTGGCGCTCTGTTTGGTATGGTCGCGACGGTTGCTACTCAGTATCTACAACCAACCGCTGCGCTCTTATTCTGCTTATTTGGTGGTTGGGTATGGAATCGCAACTCAAAAATCAAAGAGCTTGAGCAAGGTTGCCCGGAGTTTACGCAAGGTTGGTTTGGTAAGTTATGGCCTGCGTATGTGAAGTTTGTATGTCCAATTCTTGTGGCGACAGTCATCTGGGCTTCATTTGGCTAACCGAGACGCCTATCGAATAAAAAAAAGGGCTTGATGGTAACTCATCAAGCCCTTTTTCATATTGGTTATTCTCGTTTCGGTTATCCGCCAAGCATGGTGTGGATTAACGGAATTGTCCTGCTTCTGGAAGAAAGTCAAAACCAGCAGAAGCCAGTTTTGTCTCCAGTGCTGTGCGCTCGATATCGAAGAAAGCCACCAGTTTGTCCAGATCACCTCCGAAGTCATCGCGTAGCTTCATATTCACAATGCTCATCAGCATGACAGGGTCCATGGATTCAAAGTTCGCTAGATTCATTACTTATCCTCAAAATCTGAAATCAGTAGGTTTGCCGCAGCAAATGCCGCTTTTTCACGCACTTTTTTAGGCAGGGACTCATCCGCTGCAACATCGTTCAGTGCTTTAACTGCACATGAAATTGCTTGGGGAATATAAGCTTGATCGCCACTACCAATCTGAGCATAAAGCTCACGAACCAGTTCACAACAGCCGTATACTTGCATGTTTTCTTTCCACTAAATGATAACTTATCTCAATATACACACAGCGGATTTGAAACTCAAAGTACAGAGTTGTTTTGGCTCAAGTTGAAGGTTTGCTTGAGCGAGATTTAATCACTGCATTTGTGCTTCTAACTGCTGAGTGACTTCTGGTGAAAGTTGAAGTTGTTTTGCTAGTTCTTGCAGATACGCTTTTTCCATAAAGTTTTGTTCATCAGCGACGATCAAAGACGCTAGGTAAATTTCTGACGCTTGTTGAGGAGAGGTCGCCTGATTAGCAATTTCAGCAGGATCAAGCGGTTTGTTTAACTCTTGCTGAACGAGGTGACGAACGTGCTCATCTGCGCCCATATCCGCGAGAGCTTGTTCAATGCGCGCCATTTCCTCTTCATCAACGTGACCATCAGCTTTTGCAGCTCCAATCATTGCTTTTAAAATTAAGACACTGTGTTTACTGTCATCGGGGTCAAAGGTTTCTTGAACACCTTGACCGGATTGCTTGGCTTGCCAGTCGTTATACACTTTGTAGGCCAAGGCTCCAAGCGCAGCTGCGCCACCGACTTTTAATGCGCTTGACCCTACTTTTTTAGTCATTTTTTTACTTTTCTTTGAGCCCATCAGCATACCGATGAGGCCTCCGCCTACAGCACCTGCTCCTAGCGTTTTTAGGCTACTTGAATTTGATGAGGATTTGATGTTGTTGGTTTGTTTGCCCAATGCATCTGCACCTTGCTTAAGTAAGTCTGATTTGAGTGCTTGGTTTAGAAGACTTTTTAAATCCATAACTGACCTCCTTTAGATGATGAAATCAGTTTAATAGCAAGAAGCTGAACCAAAGATTAACAAAGTGAATAGTTCGAAAAAGGTGGAGGGGGGCGTTGAGCTGTAATAAAAAGGGCTGACCGAAGCCAACCCTTTTTAACTATTTGAAATTACTTCAAATGCGAACTCGTCGAGTACTTACTTTAGTTGAGCTTTTACGTGCTCAACAATGTCAGTCATTGCGACTGCTGTTTTCTCACCAGTAGCACGGTTCTTGTATTCGAAGTTGCCTTCTTTCATTGAGCGGTCACCGATAATAATGGTATGCGGTACACCAATAAGCTCCATGTCAGAGAACATTACGCCTGGGCGTTCTTTACGGTCATCAAATAGCACTTCGATGCCCATTGCCGTTAGCTCAGCGTACAATTTCTCAGCGGCTTCTTTCACTTCTTCTGACTTGTGCATGTTCATTGGAACGATCGCTACCTGGAATGGTGCGATTGCATCTGGCCAGATGATGCCGTATTTGTCGTGGTTTTGTTCAATAGCAGCCGCTACTACGCGAGTGATACCGATACCGTAACAACCCATTTCTAGGATGACGTTCTTACCATCAGGACCCAGTACACCACAGTTCATCGCTGCGGAGTAAGCGTTACCTAGTTGGAAGATATGGCCAACTTCGATACCACGCTTAAGCTGGATAATGCCCTTGCCACATGGGCTTGGGTCACCTTCCACAACGTTACGTAGGTCTTCAACTTGACCAAGCTCTACATCACGACCCCAGTTAATACCGAAGTAGTGTTTGCCATCGATGTTCGCGCCCGCACCGAAGTCGCTCATTACCGCAACGCTGCGGTCAACAATGAACGGCAGTTTAAGGCCAACAGGGCCTAGTGAACCAGGGCCTGCACCGATAAGCGCACGAATTTCTTCTTCAGATGCCATTTCCAGTGGAGCTGCAACCTGAGGAAGGTTTTCTGCTTTCACTTCGTTCAGTTCATGATCACCACGAATAATAAGCGCGATGATTGGCGTATCAACTTCGTCAGATGCTTTCACAAACAGTGTTTTCACTGTTTTTTCAATTGGTAGTTCGAACTGCTCAACCAATTCAGCGATTGTTTTCGCGTTTGGCGTATCAACCAACGTCATTTCTTGTGTTGGTGCCGCAGCCTCAGAGGCTGGAGCTAGTGCTTCTGCTTTTTCAATGTTTGCCGCGTAATCTGACTCGCTAGAGAATGCGATGATATCTTCGCCGCTTTCAGCCAGTACGTGGAACTCTTGAGAGCCGCTACCACCGATAGCACCGCTATCTGCAAGTACAGGACGGTAATCCAGACCCATGCGATCGAATGCTTTACAGTAAGCATCATGCATTGCGTCGTATGACTTTTGTAGTCCGTCTTTATCAATGTCAAAGCTGTACGCATCCATCATTGAGAATTCACGTGAACGCATTACGCCAAAACGTGGGCGTCGTTCGTCACGAAATTTAGTTTGGATTTGGTACAGGTTTAGCGGAAGCTGTTTGTAAGAGCTCACTTCATTGCGAACAAGGCTAGTGATCACTTCTTCAGCGGTTGGGCTAAGTACAAACGGACGAACATGACGGTCAGTAAAGCGAAGTAGCTCAGGGCCCATCTTTTCGCTGCGGCCTGTCTCTTCCCATAGTTCAAACGGCTGAACAACGGGCATCAAAGTTTCGACTGCGCCTGCATTGTCGATTTCTTGACGAACGATGTTTTCGACTTTACGCAGTACACGTAGACCAGTAGGTAGCCAGGTGTATAAACCTGAAGCCAGCTTACGGATCATACCTGCACGTAGCATGAGCTGGTGGCTCACTACTTCTGCGTCGTTTGGAGTCTCCTTCAGAGTAGAAAGAAGATAATTACTGGTACGCATTAAATTTATCCGTTTATTTAAGTTAGATACTCAAGCTTGAATAAGCAGGAGTATGGGAGTTCCCGAAAGGGAAATTTGTTAGCCGTCTATAATATCAGCCAATTGCGTTTGTCAAAAGCTTTCAATAGCGGTAACCGTTATTAAGTTGCTTGTTGCTGTGAACTTTACGTTCAAGTCGAACAAATTTACCGCATATTCTTTGTCGTCCGGTTTGTTTTTCTTATATGCAGGGCGAGGATCTTGTGCCAGAACTTGTTCAATGACTGATCTTACATAGTCAGTATCGGATCGACTTTCTATCGTTGCTAATGCTTGAGCAGAAAAGGTGACTTGTGACTTTTCTGGCTCTTGGTCTGCGTATCCGCCTTGTGCTTCCGAAATAGAATCCGAATAGGGGATATAAGGCTTAATATCCACAATCGGTGTCCCATCCACGAGATCTACACTGCCTAAATCAAGATAGATTTGATCGCCTTGCTTAGTGACTCCTTTCACTTCAACGGCTGACATTCCGATTCCGTTTGGACGGAAAGTCGAGCGCGAGGCAAAGACACCAATTCGTTCATTGCCGCCTAATCGTGGCGGACGTACAGTTGGTTTCCAACCAGCTTCCAGATTCTGATCAAATAGAAACAACAACCAAACGTGAGAGAACTGTTCTAGCCCACGCACTGCTTCAGGGCTATTTGCTGCACCTAACAGTTTTACGCGTGCTTTAGCCTCTGGTACTAAGCGTGGTTGGCGCGGAACTGCAAACTTTTCTTTGTACGGTGTCTCAATGACGCCGATGGGTTCGATGGAATACATGGTGGACATCTCTAAGAATTCATTGAGATGAAAAGTATCACAAATTTCTCTTGCTTTTCTTTTTGATAATGATTATTAATTAAAATGTTATAACATAACAATTTAATTGAAAGGAAAAGTATTATGAAACCAGGAATCCACCCTGAATATCGTCCTGTGGTGTTCCACGACACCAGTGTAGATAAGTACTTTGTCGTTGGTTCTACGTTGAAAACGGAGAGAACCATCGAATGGAAAGATGGCAAAACTTACCCTTACTTTACGTTAGATGTGTCGTCAGCTTCTCACCCGTACTACACCGGTAAACAGCGCGTTGTACAAACCGAAGGTCGCATTGCGAACTTCAACCGTCGTTTTGGTCAATTTAAGAGCGAAAAGGAATAAATCATGAAGGTAGTAAAATCATTAAAAAGTGCAAAAAGTCGTCATCCGGATTGCCAGATTGTAAAACGGAGAGGGCGTCTTTATGTCATTTGTAAAACGAACCCGAGATTCAAAGCTGTGCAAAAGTAATCAACCTGCATATATCTAACTTATGGTTTTGTTTAATTGATAATGTTGAGTTAATTATCTTACATGGATGAAATATCTACATTTTTATTCAATGTTGGTTATAAATACCTCCGTTCGTCACAGTTTGTAACATTTAGGGCTTTTATTTGACCTTCTACTCAAGTACCCTTCGCACGCTTTTTGACATTTTTGTCACATTTGCATAGGAATAAAAACAAGGAGGGAACAGATGAGTTCATCTGATTCAATTAAACAAAACTCGCCTAAGAAGCCGCTGTTTACGCGCTTTTTGGATACTGTCGAATATTTGGGGAACTTATTACCCCACCCGATCACACTATTTGCCATTTTCTGTTTAGCCATTCTGGTGATGTCGGGTATTGCAGGATACTTCGAAGTTTCCGTAGTTGATCCTCGTCCTGAGGGTGCAAAAGGTCGTGCCGTGGATGGCATGATTCATGTCGTTAGCTTGCTTAACGCTGATGGCCTTGAACTAATCGTTACCAATCTAGTGAAAAACTTTGTCGGCTTTGCACCTTTGGGTACGGTATTGGTTGCGATGTTGGGTGTTGCTATTGCTGAATACTCAGGCTTGCTATCTGCAGCAATGCGTGGCTTAGTAATGGGTGCATCTCAACGCATGGTAACAGTGACGGTCGTTTTCGCGGGTATCATTTCAAATACGGCATCAGAGCTTGGCTATGTGGTACTTATTCCACTGGCTGCAATGCTGTTCCATTCTTTAGGTCGTCACCCACTTGCCGGTCTTGCTGCGGCGTTCGCTGGTGTATCTGGTGGTTACTCAGCAAACCTACTTATTGGTACGGTTGACCCGCTGTTGTCAGGCATTACTGAAACGGCGGCGCAAATGATCGACCCAACTTACACTGTTGGTCCAGAAGTTAACTGGTACTTCATGTTTGTGTCGACATTCTTCATTGCAATCACAGGTGCGTTTGTTACTGAAAAAATTGTTGAGCCAAAGCTTGGCAAATACAGTGAAGAAGAAGCTTCAGAAGATTTGTCGAACGACAAAATGGGTGGCTTAACAGACATTGAGAAGAAAGGCCTAAAACTAGCAGGTGTTGCTGTACTGGTTGTTTCAGCGCTGCTTGCTTGGACGGTTGTTCCAGAAGACGGCATTCTACGTTCTGATGCAGGTACAATTGCAGGTTCACCATTCCTGAAAAGTATCGTGGCATTCATCTTTGTGTTCTTTGCTATTCCAGGCTTTGTGTTTGGTAAAGTTGTTGGCACGATGAAGACGGATCGCGATGTAATTGATGCAATGGCGAAATCTATGTCTTCTATGGGCATGTACATTGTATTAGTTTTCTTTGCGGCTCAGTTCGTTGCTTTCTTTAAATGGACTAACTTCGGTCAGGTATTCGCGGTTGCTGGCGCTAGCTTCCTGCAAGAAATTGGCTTAACTGGTCCAATGTTGTTCTTTGCCTTCATCCTGATGTGTGGCTTTATCAACCTAATGATTGGTTCGGCATCGGCACAGTGGGCAGTAACGGCTCCGATTTTTGTTCCTATGTTGATGCTTGTTGGTTATGCACCGGAAACGATTCAGGCTGCTTACCGAATTGGTGACTCGACGACAAACATCATTACTCCAATGATGAGCTACTTTGGTCTGATTCTTGCCGTAGCGACTCGTTACATGAAGAACTTAGGTATCGGTACGCTGATCGCGACCATGCTACCTTACTCAATCTGCTTCATAGTAGGTTGGAGTGTGCTCTTCTACCTATGGGTATTCGTATTTGGTTTACCAGTAGGCCCTGGCGCAGCAACATACTACACACCGTAGAAAACGGTTACCTCACACAGCTCCATTATAAAAAGCCTGCGAACGTCGCAGGCTTTTTTATCGATTGAGACTGTGTACGCAGGCTTACCTGATTATAGATGTCGGTTTATAGCTGAAAACGCATCAACAAAGGGCGATAAAAGTGCTGAGTGAGCCAGCATAAGCTTTTCCAAATTATGCGTTTGTACCAAGGTAAGTGCGCAATATAAACATAGCTAAATTCAATTTCTGGCCGGGCTTTTCTGTTGCGTTTAAAAGCCGGAGCACCTGAGCTCATATTAAAACGACGCTGGAATATCATTGCGTGGCGGATGGTATAGGCCGATATTCGACGATACAATGCGAGGCGTTGTGGCTTATTGGTATCGTAGCCAAAAATTGGGCAAGTCATATCATTATCAATTTCTACAATGCCTAACGTAGCCAGCATCTCTTCTTGATAAAACAGTCCCACTAACTTTACTAATTTGTTCTGGCTCGCCTGTTTTAAATATTGGGTTGAAAACTGGATGTTATTGAGGCTGTATTTATCAAGGTAAAGCATGTCATATAACTCTTTGGCACGCTGAAACTCTTCATCAGTGGTCAGTGGCCTAAACTGCCAATCTTTATCATTAAGCAGTTTGAAGTCTTTCGTTAAATCTCGGTTGAAGCTGAACGCTTGCCAATCATCAAGTAAATACACTTGTCGTGTTACCAAGCTTTGCCATTTTGGCTGCTTCAATCGCTGAATTAAGTGTGAATGCTGACGCTGGTTGAGGGAGCGAAGCACCAAGGGAAAGGTAGGGTATTGATCGAGTGCGACGCGACGCAGTTCATCGAGATTTAAGGCTGCCCATTGTTCGCTATACATATTGGTGGACAAGCACTGATTGTTGAGCGTTTGGACTTGATCCAATCCAGCCAATGATAAGATTGGTTTAGTCATATTAATAAGTAACTTACATACCCATCGAACAGCCACATTTTTGACTTTGTGAAGCTCTTCTTCGGCGTAGCCACTAAGCAGTGTCATAGGGGAGACTGCATAACAGTTGTTTGGTATTTGTGGTGTTACGGAGTAAGGAATGGCAACATCATCGATATAGTAGCAACCAAAGCTTGCTGTGCATTCATCAATAGGATTTGACTGCATAAGAGTGATAAAGGTTTGATGCCATTCTTGAGAGGAAAGTGTCATGAGTTCAATGCCTCTCCATTCCACTCAATATCAACGGTAGAAGCGTCGCTCCACTTCGTCTTGTTCTGCCTAGCTAACCGGAGTAATTCAAACATACTCCGGATTTGGCTCCCGACCGGTAAGTTATGCTGTTGCATCACATTCACTCCAGACCACCAATCTTGCCAAGTTCGAGCCTTGAACAGGGATAACCCGCCTTCAGCGATGAGTGTTATTGGACCTAAATGATGCAATCGCTGCTTGGAAGGACTGGTAAACTCCATATTAGGAAGCAGTTGGTTGCATCGAGACGAGAGTAGGTGCAAACCACTGGTGGCTCTTGGGTTACATTCAATCACGTAGAGTTCATCTTGTGATTTGATGAAGTCAAACGACACTTGCCCATGATAAGTATGACGTTTACCAAAAGCTGCGATAAATGTATCTAGTCGTTCGCACGAGATCGGCTGAAAAGCACTGGCGGCCGAGCCGTTTACACAGTATTTCGGCACATAAGCTTGGTGTGCTTTAAGGTCACCATGTTCAAAAATGGCATAGTTACACACCGGAGTCCCATGGATTTTTTGTTGCTGAACCCAAGGGTAAAGGGGCGATATCGTGGCGGCAGAAATAGACTGAGTCGTCACATCTCTTATGACTTGCCCGCCAAACCGAGAGTAAACGGGCTTTAGAACGGTTCTCTTATTAATTTCAATCTCACTTTTATCAGCGACCAAACGAGTTTTTGGAAGTGTGATTTCTGGCAAACTTTGAAGCTGTTCAAAGACGGTCAACTTGTTGTGCAGGGCATTGAGTAGTCCCACATTGGGCAGAAAAAAATCTACTTCTGGGCATTGTTTGGCAACATGAGCCAAGTAATACACTTCTTCACAAGTGGGTATCACTATATCAATACGCATCTGAGTAATGATTTTTAGGATCTGTTGTTGATAGGTGGGAAACGCAAATCGAGGCGAAGCGGTGGGGATATAAGACTCGATGCCTCGCAAAAACGATCCTAGAGGTTTTTTTAGCGAATCGGTGAGAGTTACGTCATGTCCATGATGCATACACATGGTTGCCCACTCTAGTGCAACTGGTGATCGGGCTCCGGTGATTAAGACCCGCATATGTTCACCACACGTCGTTGTTTATTCATTGGCGTCCAAATAGGCGCAGGGCGGTAACTAAATCTGACAGGATCAAGCCGCAATTGCTCAAACAACTTTATCAAGGCTTGATGTATAACCCGATGGTGGTGAACATCCGATTCAATTTGAATGGCTTGTGACCCTGTTTGGGTGATTCGGTAATCCACGCGACTTTGGGCGGATAGTGTTATAGCGCGGTAGATGAGATCTGGTAACACCGTCACTGGGACGTGGTTTGCGTTTAGCGTGAGGCGATCACCACATCGTCCGGCAATTGCGCCAAGAGGTTCAAATACGCCATTATCCTGTTTATTCTCAATAATATCGTCGAGCTGATAACGAATAATTGGCTGAGTTTTACGACGAAAATCGGTAATGATTGGGCTGTAATGAGTACGTTCGGTATTCAGCCAATGTTTTTCGATGTAAACAACATCTTGATTCCAGCGCATTTGTCCATGCTGATCCGTACATGCAAGAAAACCTTCAGTACATTGATAGACTTCATGGAGTTCGCTGTCGAACCGTTGAGAAATAAAGTGACGGTCACTCTCGGTTAGGACTTCTGCACCAGAAATGATCCGCTGTGGTTGAATTGCGGGTTGACCAAATTGACCGCTGAACTGGGCGCAGAGCTGAAGAGCTTGCGCACTACCAACCAAAAGCGTGGGTTGGAACTCATCCAGCTCTTTTATCCATTCTTGGTAAGGTTTGGTTAAATCGGCATAAAAAAATGTTACAGGCCCTTTCGCGACGGATTTATACAGTGGGCTGTTGGCGCGCAAGGCTAGAGCAATTCGGTGTTTTTGCCATAGGTTGGGCAACAGGCGAGCCAATATATTGCCAGCCCATAGTTGTGTTTCCTGTTTGTCAGCAAGAAACAACCCGCGCATGCCTGATGTGCCCGAAGAAAGCCCAACAGTAACATCGCCAACTTTCGAAGCGGCGAAGTTGCGTGACTGTTCTGCGTCGAGTGCTTGTTGCATTAGCTGTTCAGCATCTAAGCCTTTCGTATTCAACTCCGAGAGGTTCTCCATCATGGTTTGCTTATTCATGATAGGGAAATCACTGAGTGGTGCACCTTGAAGTGAGCGGTAATACGGTGAATGACGGCATACCCAATCCAAGTGTTGCGTTAAGTGTTGTTGCTGCCATGTTTCGACTTGTTCCCTTGAGCCGAAGGGGCGGTAGCGGGTTCGCCAGAATTCTGAGATAAGCGTTCTCACTTCATCCATCCTTCTTTGATTAGCTGCTGGATAGTTTCCTGACAATGTGAAGGCACGAAGCGAACAAAGTGGTGGGTTTGTTGGTAGCAACTTCTCAACTCGGAGAGGGTGTTTTTATAGGCTTTTGTATCATCGCAAAGCATGTTCGCCAGCCAATGTTGATCGATATTTTCACTCAAGCTCTCGATTAACCAGCATGCATCGGCGAGTAAGAACAGCCAACTTTGGTCTCTTTTAACTAGCAAGCCCACTTGACCCGCAGCATGGCCTGGCAAGCTAACCATATAAATGAATCCGTCGTCGAACATGTCTTTACAGAGCAAATTAACACCTTGGCACTGAGGAATAATTTGGCTGATTGGTACGGAAAAGTCACTATGAATGAATAAGTTAGATTCAAGTTGTGGAGGAAGTAGAGCTTTTAGGTATCCTTTTCTTACGCCTCCAATTCGACCACTCTTAGTAATTGCATCCACCCCTTTTTGTTGGCAATGCAATTGAGAGTGGGAAAACTCAGACACGGCAGCAATGTGATCAGCATGGAAGTGGGAGAGTACTAAGTGTTCAATATCATGAGGTTTGAGACTTTCTTTTGCTAACTGCGCAACAATTCCGTGTTCTTTGTTATAGCGACAAGGTGTTGTCCAAGCATAAAAACGTTCAGGGAAGGGACGAGTCGCGCTAAAAAAATGCTCGTGATATCCCGTGTCAAACAGGATGTTGCCTTGTGTTGGGTGCTGAATTAACGCAACGGCTGCCGGAAATGCTCTAGGCTTGATACCAGAACCTGGTTTGACAACAAAGCCTGGGTGTACGCAGTGTCCAACCTCAAAGATTTTTATTTTTAGACCAGTTTGCATACTGCTGTATTCCTTCTTGAATTGAAAAAAGCGGTTGGTAATTCAGTGTTTGTTTCGCCTTGCTGATATCCAGAGTTTGATGATAGTTAAACAATCCTGCGCTGTATGAGGTGAGCCTTGGTTCTGGCTGATGTGGTAAGTGCCTTCGTATTTGCTCACTGAGCTTTAATAATGGTGATACAACGCCATATGGTAATGATTGCAACGTTACTTTTAGGTTTAACCCCTCACATAAAGCTTGCAGAACAGTCTCAATTGGCATTGGTTCGTTGTTGGAAATGTTGAACACATCACCATGCTGAAGTCGGTCTGCCTGAGTGCAAGCGAGCATCGCTGCATGGGCAACGTTATCGACATAAGTCAGATCAACCACAGGATTTCTACCCGATGGCAGAAGCAGAGTGTTGTTTTTTATCGCCTTAAGCACTCTTGGGATAATAGCGCGATCATTGGGTCCAAAAATGCCACGCGGTCTTAAAATGATCGCTTTGCTTTGGCCTTTTACGGCTTCAATTTCCGATAGGTATTTTGTGTGTGCGTAATCATTACACCAGTATGAAGCTATGGCGTCGGTTTCTCGAATATTCCAACGGTCTTGATGGTCAAAGTAGACGCTGGTGGAGGAAATATGGATAAAACGCGAGATTTGATAGGTATTAGCCGCATTGACGAGGTTTTTGGTGGCATCTACATTGGCTTGATAAAACGCCTGCCACTTTCCCCATGGGCTTGAGAGAGCGGCACAATGGATGATTGCATCCATACCTTGGCATACCGCATGAACTGCTGAGTGGTCTCTTAAATCGACTATATGTGGGATAACATCGAATTGCTCGGCGAGTTGTTTAGCGATGACTGTATTTCGTGCTATAAAATGCAGTTCATGCTGCTGGTGAAACATTCTCAGAATTGCGCTACCCAACATCCCGCTGCCACCAGTGACCAATATCTTCATAGTTTTAGCACTCCCATCCCTAGCGACAACCCTGCGGCGGTGCCAGCTAATAACACATGTTTTCCTGCGGTTTCTGGCTGATTACGCAGCCAGTGTAAGTTAATTGGGAGTGAGGCGGCGACTTGGTTTCCCAAAGTCGAAAAGTGATTAACGGTTTTCTCTGTTGGTAGCCCGGTGAGTGAAGGCAGTTTTTTTAATCCATGCGCGCTGGCTTGATGAGGAAGAAAATAATCAATATCGCCGAGTGTTACCGGAGAGGCGTCAAACCCTTTTTTTAGAAACGCTGGTAAGGCTTTACGCACATGTTTAAAGAGTGCTTTGCCCTCCATCTCAAACTGGCAACTTTTTAAATAGGCTTGATGCTCGGAGGTATGCGGATTGATATGACTACCTCCGCCCTTAATTTGACAAAATGAATACCCGGTATGATGCGTTTCAAAGTGACTGGTGAGCAATCCATCATCGTCGTGTTCTTCGAGCAAAAATGCGGCGGCACCGTCCGCGAATAAGGTTGCAACTTCTGGTTTGAGCGTAAAATTTCGATTCAGTGTGATGCCAGTGGCGAGTTCGCTGGTGACAATAAGAATCCGACGGTACCGTTTTGCTAAGAATAGACTCTGAGCAAGATCAAGCGCAGAGAGAAAGGATAAACAGGTGCTGTTCAAATCAAAGCTTTCTAGCCATGTTGGAGCGTCTAACGCGGCGAGAACCGCTGAGGCGTCGTAGGGTAGAGACTGGTGGTGTGTGCCGCTAGCGTAGATAAGAAGATCAACGGAGCTTAAGGTATGTGTGTTTCCTAAACACTGCTCTATTGCCTGCATTGCCATGTAAATAGCGGTCTCTTTTGTATTGGCTACATGACGATATTCAACGTCGAATTTATTTCGGCAGGTCCCTGGCGCTAATTTTAGGAAGCGATCCATCTCTCGATCAGACCATTGATTCGTTGGCAGGTAGCTTCCACTGGAAACGATGTTAAAGCCCATTATTCTCTATACACTTATTAAAAACGTCGTTCAAAATAAACCACGTTGCATATTGAAGCTATGGCGAGCAAGATGAAAAATAAACAGAACAAAACAAATGGGAGTAAGAGCACGCTTTGGGTGCAATGCTGAGAATGAATTTTCAGGAATGAGCCAGGCTTTTATTTGCTGGCTCAATTTGAATAGAGTGAGGGTTACTTCTTAAATTTCGCCAAAATACGATCCAAATGGTTTGCAAATTCGCGTCGATCGGTTTGAGAAAGCGCGGCGGGTCCACCTGTCTGAATTCCGCTTGAACGCATGGTTTCCATAAAGTTGCGGATATTTAGGCGAGCTTTGATGGTGTCTTTTGTATAGAGCTCGCCACGAGAACTGAGGGCTTGAGCGCCTTTAGAGATAACCTCATCTGCAAGCGGAATATCTGACGTGATCACCAAATCGTTGGCTTCTACACGCTTGACGATTTCGTTGTCTGCGATGTCAAATCCCGCAGGGACTTGTAGCGAATGGATGTTGTCTCTTTTCGGCACAGGGACAACGTGGTTAGCGACAAACGTACATTCAATCCCCGTACGCTCGGCGGCACGCACAATGGTTTCGCGAATAACTTTTGGACACGCGTCTGCATCTACCCATAACTTCATGATGATTTCTCACTTAGCTTGGCTTCTAGCTCTTCAATACGAGCCACTAATTTTTTCACCGTGCTTTCTAGCGCTGCAAGACGATCATTATCGGTGTGCGCTTGTGCTGCGACTTCAACCTTGGGAACACGCTGAGCACTTTTCCAACTTTTTATTGCGGTGATTAATGCAGGCATTGGGACGGGCGTTTTCAAGCGTGCTTTCACTAACGCTACGGTTGGTTCTTTTCCTTGTTGTTGCAGTTGTTCCATTACCGCTTCTAATTCTTTAGTAACGTCTTGAGTTAACATTTTTAATCCTTAACAACGATATATCTATCATCATACGTTGAGTGCGCTAATTTGGCGAATGGCATTTTGGAGAGTGTAGTGTGAGAGATCTCTTACATAGGTTGTGAGAGAAAACGATTTCGTAAGCGGGAAAAGAGAAGATAAAGAGCTTAAGTTTATGATAAATAATGATTTAACAACTTGTTAACCAATGTGAGAGCCAAATATTTATCTTGGATAGATTGTCTATTTTTGGAAAAGGCGTAAATTGAGAGTTGTCAGCAGGAAGCAGACATGGAACAGGAAAGCACCAAGGATTTGGTTATCGTCAGGAAGACGATTTGGTTGGTCAGGATGATTAATCAAGCATGGAGCGTAGGACATTGTAAGGATACGATCATCAATAGGATGTTGATGACTAAGGATAGACAATGGACCCTCTAGGATTGAGGTTATGGACAGCATCAGGAAGATGCAAGGGACACCGCTCAAGGAACAAGTGACGTGTGCTAACGAGGAATGTTAGCAGTCAGGATGATAAGGACACCGCTAGGACGGCGACGTAAGGAATAAGCTGACGGAATCAGCCACTATTATGGATGATGCATGGAGCACTTTTAGTAGCCGGACTGCTGCGAGTAAGACCATGACCCCGATACTTATGTGTCGGGGTCTTTCTTATATAAAAACGATATCCAGTGTTCTCATTGAATTAAGCATCTCGATGTTGCTTGGGGATATCAATATCACAAAATATATAAATTCCTAATAACACTTAATAAAAAACAACTCAGATCAATATCCTTTCCAACCAGTTGGTTTAACTTTCGGCTTCTCTACAAGGTGTTATGCCCGCAATCATTGAGCATGTTCAGCTCATCGAGTTTGTGATCTGCGGATAGATTAAGTTTGTTGTAATCAAGGAACAGATGTGGCCATAGTAACCAGAAGAATGCTTCTTCTACCCTACAATGAGTCGTTGCAACTAGAATTCGTCATGCTGAATTGCTGTGCGAAAAACCGTGCTGAATTGAATGGTCCGTATACAGTTGCGTCTGCCAAACAGATGTTTGAGAAAATACTGGATGATGAGAACATTTATAGTATGGCAGTGCTAGAGAGCACCAGTCGTGACTATATGGGGCACGTGTTTATTGCTAATCTCGATTCCGAACCTGAATTAGGGTTTATTTTTGATAAATCATATTGGGGTAAAGGGTTAGCAACAGAAGCACTAAAAGCATTTTTCCCCAAAGCGTGCCATGAGTTGGGCTTGAATAAGGTGAAAGCTAACGTGAATAGCAATCATCAAGCTTCTATGGCGGTACTGAAAAAGCTGGGATTTGTTAAAACAAAAGAAAGTAAGGATATATATGGTCCTTACTTTGAAATGGAATTTACAAGCGATGCGGTGGTAGGTGAAAGTTCTGCGGCCTGAAACCGACCATGGTTAACTCTCCTTGGTAGCAATCGTCACCAAGAGATGAAAACTCAAATTGATACACCGTATGCCAACGCCAGACTCCGTCTGGCGTTTTTAGTTTATGGGCACCAAAGGCGATGCTGATTAATTGGAGATCCAATTGCTCACATTTACGCGTGATGGCCGCTTTTGCGAGTTCGGCTTGGCGACGCTGTTGCCAAAACAGGTAACAGAAAAAGCAGAGCCCTAAAATTGCTAAAAGATCACCAATCATTCCTGAACCTTTCTTAGCTTTTTGTTGCTTGTTGTAAGCTTACTAGCGCATTTGCTAGTTCCTCTGATGGGTTTGAATGCAGCAAAGGCAATAACACCATTCTTAACTCTGGCAGCATCACTAAATCGGCAAATAACTGATTAAATAGGGCTTGATTACCGGTTTGAGCTAAACGCAGCAAAAACTGTTCTGCTACCTTTTCATTGGCGAGTAAGTGCCAAGCGCGACCCGCCACACCAATCAAAACCTCCTGATGGCTTAAACGAGGGCTATGCAATATCGCATCTAATACTGGAGAGGCGACTTCTGTTGGTGCACCAGCAAGGGCTCGGATAAGTGCTGAAAGTAGGAAGAGATCAGGTTCGCTACTTGCGATTTCTTGCTGTGCCTTTTCCGCAATACGTTCTGCTAAACGCTCTTGAAGCTCTACATGCTCAAGCGCACCTAATAGGGCATAAAGTGGCTCATTTGGTAGGTGGTTCAACGCTTTGCGTATCATTACCCCGTTTTGCTCTTTGTCCAAACGAGCGGTCATGTCGGTGATCCCTTGCAGACCTACGGTTTGCCAATTATCCCAGCCTAAACCACCTGAAAAGTAATGCTGAGTGTGCTCATAATATTGGCTGGTAGGAAGATCGAGGTTCGCGCGGACCTGGCTATGAAACACGGCCATTTTGTCTTCGGAAGGTTTGAACGTATATGGGTTATTAGACAGCTTTTGCTGTTGCTCTTCAGAGATATCACCATTGAGGCGTGTTCCCATGGCTTCCACTACGTATTTAATGAAATTGCCGATATCTGATTGCTTTAACAAACCGCGCTCGTCCAATTCAAACTTTAGAAACCAAATCCAAGGCTGCTTTTGTTCATTCCAATAAGCGATGGCAAGGTGTGCTTTACGCTGCATTGGGAATGGGTACGGTGCTTGACCTTTTTCTACATCGGCAAACTCTTTCTTAGCGATGGTTTTGATACGACGACCAAGATCGAAGATTTGATAATCACAGCGGCTGTTGTTCAACAGTTGAGTGAGGGTTTGAATGTTTTCCATTAAATACGACGTCCTAACGTTCTTTTCACAAGAAATGGTATCATTCTCGGCTAATTCAAGGTTCGAGATAGAATTAATGGTAACAAATACTCAATTGGTCGACTTACTTCACCAACTTGAAACGCAGCTTAAAGAACATAAGTTGTGGCAACACACTAGGCCTTCAGAGCAAGCCTTACAAAGCGTGGAGCCATTTGCGATTGATACATTGCATCCTCATGAGTGGTTGCAGTGGATCTTTATAGACAGAATGCACGTGCTAGTGGAAAACAACCAACCATTGCCAAGAGGGTTTTCTCTCGAGCCCTATTTTTCAGAAGCGTGGAAGCAGGAACCGCAGTTCGCAGAGCTGCTTGTTACAATCCGAACCATTGACGAACTGTGTAAGTAAACGAATGCTAGAACAAGAAATAGCGCGATCTTCAGAACCAGTTGAGCTGGAGATCGTTTATCAGGATGAATATTTTGTAGCGGTCAACAAGCCTGCAGGCATGTTAGTGCATCGCAGTTGGTTAGATAAACACGAAACTCAGTTTGTCATGCAAACTTTGCGCGACCAAATTGGTCAGCATGTGTTCCCATTGCATCGTCTGGATCGTCCAACATCTGGTGTGCTCGTGTTTGCGTTGTCGAGTGAAGTCGCATCACAAGTCATGCCGATGTTTGCTGAACATAAAATGGAAAAGACATACCACGCAGTAGTACGCGGTTGGATTGAGGAAGAGGGCGTCTTGGATTACGCGCTCAAAGTCGAGTTAGACAAGATTGCGGATAAGTTCGCTTCACAAGAAAAAGAAGCGCAAGAAGCGGTGACGGAATATAAGCCGTTGGCTAAAGTGGAGGTTCCCTATTCGACGGGTAAATTTCCTACAACGCGTTATTGCTTAGTTGAGATGAAACCTAAAACGGGGCGTAAGCACCAACTTCGTCGTCATATGGCACATCTACGCCATCCGATCGTGGGTGATACAACGCACGGGGATGGAAAGCACAACAAGCTGTATCGCACAGAGTTTGATTCTCATCGTTTGCTACTGCATGCTTCAGAGTTACGGTTTGTCCATCCATTTACCGATCAAGAGATTGTCATGACGGCCAATCTTGATGAAACTTGGCAGCAATTGTTTACTCGATTTGAGTGGGATGAACCGATAATCGGCGCAGTTAGATCTAGATAATGATTGAGTACAAATAAAAAGGGTTAGCATCAATGCTAACCCTTTTTAATATTTAAGACTTAACGTTTTACTTTAGTTTTTCAAGATCCGCTTCGATCTCTGCGATCTTGCTCGAAACGACTTTTTCTAAATGACGAAGGTCTGAAAGAATTTTCTCTTTTACATCAACCTCAGGTTGTTTCGTTGGCTTAGTGATTTTATTCAGTTCATCAATGACTAATGTGAGGTTACGGTTGATTTCCGTTACTTCTTTATATTTGTGACTGCCACTGTCCACAAGAACATTTTTGATTTGGCGCGGGTATTTGAATTTAACGCTTTTAGCGAACAGTTCGCCTTTTTGCTTGTGGAAATAGATCTTGAGTACGTCTTTGTGTGCTTCTTGGCGTAGGGAATAACGTTCAATCTGCTTAGGGTCGTGAATACCCAAACCAGTGAGGTGGGGATACATAGGCTACCTCTATTACATCGAATTGATATTGATATAACTGTAGCAGCCTATGTATGAGCTAGATAGCTGATATTTAGCCAAAATGCTTAACTTGTGGGCAAGATCGCTCTCGCCCTGAACCGAAAAGATTGGCAGGTTTGATCTAAGCTGCGACCTCATCAGATAACTTTTCGATCAATCTCTCTCTTAGCTCATCCTGTTGTTCTTCACTTAATCTTCCCCCTGCATCACTGGTTAAAATAAACAAGTCTTCTGCTCGCTCACCAATGGTGGTGATTTTTGCACCATGAAGGTTGATATTTAAATCAGCAAACGTACGGCCTACTTTGGCCAATAGCCCTGGTGTGTCTAGCGCGACAAACTCCATTAAAGTGTGTTTTTTACCTTTGGTTGGTAAGAAGTCGACTTTGGTTTTCACGTTAAAGTGCTGAAGTTTGTTCGGAGTACGGCGCGTTTTAATCTTGGTTGGTCGGCCTGCCTCCAGTACATGAGTGAGGTGTTTAATCACCGCGGCGTGACGAGACTCATCGATCGCTTCGCCATGTTGATCGAGTACCATAAAGGTATCAATCACGTGCCCATCTTTGCTGGTCATGATTTGCGCGTCGTGTACATTAAAATTACGCCTATCTAACTCCGCCACGACCGTCGCAAATAAAGCAGGCTGGTCTTTCGTATATACAAACACCTCAGTGCCGCCACGAGTGGCTTTTTTACTGATCAACACCAAAGGCTTAGTCGGATCTTCCATGCGAAGTAAGTGTTCGCAGTGCCACGCGATTTGCGTATGGGTATGACGAAGGAAGTAGTCAGCTTTGAAGCGTTGCCACAATACTTCAATTTCGCGCGCGGCAAACCCCTCTTTGCGCAGCATTGCGGAGGCCATTTGTTGATTGTGGCGAATTCGCTCACGCACATCGACAGGGTTCTCTAGGCCTCTACGTAAAGCACGTTGTGTGGAGTAATACAGCTCCGCAAGTAAAGTTCGTTTCCAAGCATTCCAAAGTTCTGGGTTGGTTGCACAAATATCTGCAACTGTCAGGCATACAAGATAATCGAGAGATTCTTCGTCTCTGACTTTTTTGGCAAACTCGGTAATGACATCAGGATCATAAATATCTCGGCGCTGTGCGGTGACAGACATTAATAGATGATGTCTTACCAACCAAGCGACAAGTTTCGCTTCGGGCTTCGATAAACCATGCTCAATGCAGAAGTCGTACGCTTCTCCTTCACCGATAATCGAGTGATCGCCGCCACGACCTTTCCCGATATCGTGGAAAATAGCGGCAATAATCAGCAGCTCTTTCTTTTGCATCCGAGGGTAGACGTCACAGCAAATAGGGTGCTTCGCATGATTTTCTGGGTCACTAAAAGTGTTGATGTGTTTAAGTAAGCGAATACTGTGTTCATCAACGGTGTAGGCATGGAATAAGTCAAACTGCATTTGACCAACAATCTGACTCCATTGCGGTAAATAGGCCGCCATAACCCCTAATCGGTGCATGAGGCTGAATGCTTTGTGAAGAGCATTAGGGTGACGACATAACGCCATGAACTTTTCACGCGCAGCAGGAATGGTGTGCAAAAACTTGTTGAGCCGACGCCGAGCGGTGCGCAGTTGACGCAGCGTTGGTGGGCTCACCCCTTCAATAGTTGAGTCGTTAGCAATATGTAAGAACATATCCAGAATAGTTTCTGGGCGAGCTTGGAACAATGCGGGTTTCCGCGCTTCAATTAAAGAACCGCGACGTTGAAAGTCCGTATCGAGAATCTCGGCACTTTCTGTCGCCCCACCATTAATGATCGCTTGGTCAAAGAGTTTGAGTAGCATTTTATTGAGCTCTGCCACACGACGAAGCGTGCGGTAGAACTCTTTCATCATCATTTCTACGCCTCGGTTGCCTTCTCCGACGTAGCCTAGATTTTCCGCAACTTGTGCTTGATGGGCAAAGGTCAAGCGGTTGTCATAGCGGCGAAGCTCCATGTGCAGAGCGAAACGTACTCGCCAAAGGAAGTCCTGACATTCAACCAATTCTCGGTATTCTGCGTCAGTTAAAAATCCGTATCGGCTCATTTCTAACAATGAAGTCGCACCAAAGTGACGTCGAGCGACCCAGCTTAATGTATGAATATCGCGCAGCCCGCCAGGGGTTGATTTAATGTCCGGTTCTAAGTTGTAGGTCGTGTCGTGGTAACGTGCATGGCGTTCGCGCTGCTCTTGAATTTTAGCGCGGTAAAACGTCTCACTTGGCCAGAAGGAGTCTGATAACACGACTTTCTTCAGTGCCTGAAAGGTGTCCTCGCTTCCACACAGCAGTCGCGCTTCTTGCAGGTTTGTCGCGACCGTTAGATCGGCTTTACCAATTTCAGCACATTCAGTAACGGTGCGAACAGCGTGTCCGACCTCGAGTTTTAAATCCCACAACAGCGTAATGAATTCGCTGATTTTTGCTTCTAACGCGGTTGGCAGTTTATTGTTCGACAGAATCAAAATATCGATATCGGAGAGCGGATGCAGCTCGCCTCGTCCGTAGCCACCAACGGCAACTAGGGAAATGTTGTAAATATCCTTGAAACCAAAATGTTGCCACAAACGATTGAGAAGCAGATCCATATATTCAGCTCTGGCTAAAACCAAGCTTGTTACCGGATGATGATTGAGAAACTCTTGGTTTTGATTAGAGCTAAACTTCTCTAATTCTTGTTTGAGTTCACCGATATTGATTTGTTCATCGGAAAAGGTAAGAGGGGACTGAAGTGTCATATTTGCCATCCGTGCAAGCTAATCTAATAACAATCTAACAAATTTGCGGCAGATAAAAAATATCCCCGCCGAAGCAGGGATATAGTAAACAACGAGTGGTCGTCAGCTTTACGCGTTTTTCATTAGGCGAGGAATCGTATCGTCGCTACGAAGCGTCAGTACTTCACAACCTTCTTTTGTTACAACAATGGTATGTTCCCATTGCGCAGAGTTCTTGCCGTCGCCCGTGTAAACAGTCCAGTCATCTTGTGCATCAACAGAGCAACCAAATTTACCTGCGTTAATCATCGGCTCAATAGTAAAGCACATGCCTTCTTTTAATACGCGGCGGTCTTTGTTCTTGTAATGAACCACTTGTGGTTCTTCATGGAACTCATCGCCGATACCGTGGCCACAGAAGTCTTTCACAATAGAAAACTTGTTGCGAGGATTGTTCTTGTTGTTCTCTTTGATGTACTTCTCGATAGCTGTACCGATGTCACCAACCGTTGAACCTGGCTTAACGGTACGCATACCAACATACAGTGCTTCTTGAGCTACCATGCACAGACGTTTGTTTGCAGGCGAAACATCACCGACTAGGAACATCTTAGAAGTGTCACCATGGTACCCCTGAGGACGCACGCTCAGATCGGCATTCTCATCATTTGGAACGATTACGGTAATATCAACGTTTAAGATGTCACCATCTTTTAGTACCGCCGGCTTCATTTGGCCGTTGCTACCGATTTCGTCTTTTTCCGCTGGAATACCGTGGCATACGATATGGTTGATTGAAGTACAGATCGACTTAGGGAAACCATGGTAATCAAGCGGAGCAGAGTATGCACCTTTTTCTAGAGCGTACTCATGACAGATTTTGTTTAACTCTTCTGTCGTCACACCAACTTTGATGTGTGGTTCGATCATTTCTAGAATCTCTGCGGCTAGCTTGCCCGCAATGCGCATGCGTTCTATTTCTTCAGCAGTTTTAATCTTGATTGACATTGGCTTTCTCTACTTATTCCTAAGCACGTAAACGTGCGAATGGCCGCATTCTATCAGACATCGGGGCGTTAACCCAAGTTAGATAGGAATATGCATCATTCTTAATTCGATCATATGTTTAAAGTTTTGCTTATAAATAGGAGAAAGTGGCTCGGTGAAGAAATAATTTTTACTAGCCACAGTGAGCTAAAATATGGTATAAAGCGCGCCGGAATAGAGGACTGTTCTCTTCGTTTAGCAAAGTTAAGCGGCGAAGCAAGCTTCATCCGAATAACCTTTTATCTTTAAATCACACACATTCCGTCACATATTCCGGGGTGCTGAGCAGAAGCTTGGTCGGAGTTATGGGGAATGTGGAGGCCTAACCCCATAGAGGATTTTAAAATGGCAACTGTATCAATGCGCGATATGCTAAAAGCTGGTGTTCACTTCGGTCACCAGACTCGTTACTGGAACCCAAAAATGAAGCCATTCATCTTTGGCGCTCGTAACAAAGTTCATATCATCAACCTAGAAAAAACTGTACCAATGTTCAACGACGCTCTAGCTGAACTAGCTAAAGTTGGCGAGAAGAAAGGTAAGGTTCTATTCGTAGGTACTAAGCGCGCTGCATCTGAAGCTGTTAAAGAAGCTGCAATCGCAAGCAACCAGTTTTACGTAAACAACCGCTGGTTAGGCGGTATGCTTACAAACTACAAAACAGTTCGTCAGTCTATCAAGCGTCTAAAAGAACTAGAGACTCAATCTCAAGACGGTACTTTTGACAAACTAACTAAGAAAGAAGCTCTAATGCGTACTCGCGAAATGGAGAAGCTAGAGAAATCTCTTGGTGGTATCAAAGACATGGGCGGCCTACCAGACGCTCTATTCGTAATCGACGCTGATCACGAACACATTGCAATTAAAGAAGCTAACAACCTAGGTATTCCAGTATACGCTGTGGTAGATACTAACTCTAACCCAGACGGCGTTGACTACGTAATCCCAGGTAACGACGACGCGATCCGCGCTGTACAGCTATACCTGAACGCTGCTGCTTCAGCAGTATCTGAAGGTCGTAACAAAGACGTAGCTGCAGTTGCTGAAAAAGACGGTTTCGTAGAAGCTGAATAATAGCGGCTCTGTGTCACACTTGGTCTATGTGAAACCTTTGTGTAGCATAAACTAAGTTATAGTTAGCAATGGGGGCCGACAATGTTAGGCCCCTGTTTTTTACCTTATTTCGAATCAAACGAGGAAGACAGAATGGCAACTGTAACTGCTGCTCTAGTTAAAGAACTTCGCGAGCGTACTGGCGCTGGCATGATGGAATGTAAGAAAGCGCTTGTAGAAGCAAACGCTGACATCGAACTAGCAATTGAAAACATGCGTAAATCTGGCGCAGCGAAAGCAGCTAAGAAAGCTGGTAACGTTGCAGCTGAAGGCGCAATCATCATCAAAGAAGAAAACGGCGTTGCTGTTCTTCTTGAAGTTAACTGCCAAACTGACTTCGTTGCTAAAGACGGTAACTTCACTGCATTCGCAGAAGAAGTTGCAGCTGCAGCTCTAGCTTCAAAAGCTTCTGTTGAAGAACTACAAGCACAATTCGAAGACGCACGTGTAGCTCTAGTAGCTAAAATCGGTGAAAACATCACTATCCGTCGCGTAGAATACGTTCAAGGCACTGCAATCGCTTCTTACCGTCACGGTGAGAAAATCGGTGTTGTTGTTGCTGGTGAAGGCGACGCAGAAACTCTTAAGCACGTTGCAATGCACGTTGCTGCTTCTAAGCCTGAGTTCGTTAACCCAGAAGACGTACCAGCTGACGTAGTAGAAAAAGAGAAAGCTGTTCAAGTTGAAATCGCAATGAACGAAGGCAAGCCTGCTGAAATCGCTGAGAAGATGGTTGTTGGCCGCATGAAGAAATTCACTGGCGAGATCTCTCTAACAGGTCAAGCTTTCATCATGGAGCCTAAGAAAACTGTAGGCGAAATGCTGAAAGAAAAAGGCGCTTCAGTTTCTACGTTCGTTCGCCTAGAAGTAGGTGAAGGTATCGAGAAGAAAGAAGAAATGAGCTTCGCTGAAGAAGTTGCAGCAGCTCAAAAAGGTTAATCCTTAGAGACTGTATAAAGATTAGACCGTAGCCAAGGCTGCGGTCTTTTTATGAGCAGTGAACGATTAGCCGTGATGAATAGCCATAACTGAAGTTGTGTCTATTCATGACTGTTAATCAACAACTCTCTTTGGAAGGTAAACTCCATGACTACGAACCCTAAACCAGCGTATCAACGTATTCTATTAAAACTGAGTGGTGAAGCTCTTCAAGGTGAAGACGGTTTTGGTATTGATCCTGCGGTCCTTGATCGTATGGCACAAGAAGTTAAAGAACTGGTTGAACTGGGTGTTCAGGTTGGTGTAGTTATCGGTGGCGGTAACTTGTTCCGTGGTGCAGGCCTAGCTGAAGCTGGTATGAACCGCGTAGTTGGTGACCACATGGGTATGCTTGCTACAGTAATGAATGGCCTAGCGATGCGTGATGCTCTTCACCGTGCATACGTAAATGCGCGCGTTATGTCTGCAATCCCTCTAAAAGGCGTATGTGACGACTATAATTGGGCTGATGCGATCCGTGAGCTTCGCCAAGGCCGAGTTGTCATCTTCTCTGCTGGTACTGGTAACCCGTTCTTTACAACGGATTCTGCTGCTTGTTTACGTGGTATCGAAATTGAAGCGGATGTCGTACTAAAAGCGACGAAAGTTGATGGTGTATTTACTGCTGACCCTGTAGCAAACCCAGACGCAGAGCTGTATGATAAGCTATCTTATGCAGAAGTTCTGGATAAAGAGCTGAAAGTTATGGACTTGGCGGCGTTTACGCTAGCTCGTGACCACAAAATGCCAATCCGCGTATTTAATATGAACAAGCCAGGCGCACTACGTCGCGTGGTAATGGGCGAAGCAGAAGGCACGCTCATCAACGAATAAGCTTGGCTTAAGGTGCCACTCCAAAGCGTTAGGGTGGTGCTTGCTTTGCTCAACCGTTTTAGGCTTTCTTCAGGAAAGATGACATTTTTAAGGTGAAACTGTGATTAACGAAATCAAAAAAGACGCGCAAGAGCGCATGGATAAAAGCGTTGAAGCGCTTAAGAACAACCTTTCTAAAATTCGTACAGGTCGTGCACACCCAAGCCTACTATCTGGTATTTCTGTAGAATACTACGGTGCAGCAACACCTCTAAACCAAGTAGCAAACGTTGTTGCTGAAGATGCACGTACACTTGCAATCACGGTTTTTGATAAAGAGCTGACGCCGAAAGTAGAAAAAGCGATCATGACGTCTGACCTTGGTCTAAACCCTATGTCAGCTGGCACTATCATCCGCGTTCCACTTCCACCGCTAACGGAAGAGCGTCGTAAAGACCTAGTTAAGATCGTTCGTGGTGAAGCTGAAGGTGGTCGTGTTGCTGTTCGTAACATCCGTCGTGACGCAAACAACGATCTTAAAGCGCTTCTAAAAGATAAAGAAATCTCTGAAGATGAAGACCGTAAAGCACAAGACGAAATTCAAAAGCTAACTGACGTTGCAGTTAAGAAGATCGATGAAGTTCTTGCTGCAAAAGAAAAAGAGTTGATGGAAGTTTAATACTCCCACACACATCACTGTTGGAAAACGCTGTGCTCACAGCTCAGCGTTTTTTTATGTTAGTCTATCCAACTGATGGAACTCAATTAACTCCCTATGCAAAATTCTCAAGCCTTCTCTGATTCCCTTCCTAAGCATATTGCCATCATTATGGACGGTAATGGCCGTTGGGCTAAGTCCAAAGGAAAACCTCGCGTATTTGGTCATAAAAAAGGCGTTAGTGCCGTTCGTAAGACCGTGGCTGCTGCTTCAAAACTAGGCATTAGAGCCATGACGCTGTTTGCTTTTAGTAGTGAAAACTGGCGTCGTCCGGAGGAAGAAGTGGGTCTTTTGATGGAACTGTTTATCACGGTCCTGTCTAGTGAAGTAAAAAAACTACACAAAAATAACTTACGGTTGCGCGTGATCGGTGATACCAGTCGATTTAGTGAGCGTCTACAAAAGAAAATTGTAGAAGCAGAAAACCTAACGGCAGATAACACGGGTATGGTGATCAACATTGCAGCCAACTATGGCGGTAAATGGGACATCACAGAAGCTGCTAAAACGTTAGCGCTAAAAGCACGTAACGGTGAAATTCGTGTAGAGGATATCAATGAGCAGCTAATCACTGAGCATTTGACCATGGCAGACCTACCGGAAGTGGATCTTTTAATTCGCACCAGTGGAGAGTGCCGCATCAGCAACTTTATGTTGTGGCAAATGGCTTATGCAGAAATGTACTTTACACCAGAGTACTGGCCAGAATTCGATGAAGACAGTTTGGTAGAAGCTGTGACTTGGTTTATCAACCGAGAACGTCGTTTTGGCTGTACAGGTGAACAAATAAAGGCATTGATGGCAGCTCAATAAGGACTAGTTAGTTTGAAACAGAGAATAATAACAGCACTAATTTTAGCTCCCCTGGTTATTTTAGGCATTTTTAAATTACCGCTAATGGGCTTTATTGCCGCTTTAACTGCAATAACGCTATTAGGTTTTTGGGAGTGGACTCAGTTTACAGGAAGCAACTCTCGCATTGCTGCCCTTGTGCCGGCAATCATTATTACCGGACTTAGTTTTCTATACATCTCGCCTGATGCATATAGCCTCAATCACTTAACGACACCTCATTATGTCGTCTTGGGTATTGGTTTTGTTTGGTGGATTATTGCTAGCTTAATGGCGATTACTTACCCCAAAACGACGAAATCTTGGCAAAGTAATTTTGTTTTACGTCATGTATTTGGTTTTCTGACATTAATCCCATTCCTTTGGAGTGTGATTATTCTCAGAGCGTATGACATCACTGTAGATCCATACCACGGCGCAAAGCTTGTGTTGTACGTTTGTTTCTTGGTATGGGCTGCAGATAGCGGCGCCTACTTTGCAGGCAAAAGCTTAGGCAAACGTAAGATGGCTCCTCATGTAAGCCCCAATAAAACCATTGAAGGGCTAATTGGTGGCATTATCACGGCATTAATCGTAGCGTGGGCATTTGCTGATTGGTTCGATATCCAGTTCACTAGCCCTGTCCATATGGTGCTGATTACGCTAGTGACTGTCGTTATTTCAGTGCTTGGTGATCTGGTTGAAAGTATGTTCAAACGTGTCTCAGGCATTAAAGACAGCAGTAACATTATCCCAGGGCACGGTGGTGTGCTAGATCGTATCGACAGCCTAACCGCAGCATTCCCAGTTTTTGCTCTTCTTTACTACGTATTCTAATTTATCAGGAGCGGCGTCGTCGCTCCTGAGCTTTCTAACGGTCTTACAACATGCAAAAGTTAACGATTCTTGGTGCTACTGGATCAATTGGTGCAAGCACGCTTAAAGTGGTCGAACAAAACCCAGATCTGTTTTCTGTCGTTGCCTTAGCGGCAAGCACTAACGTTGAAAAGATGATCGGTCTATGTCGTCAGTGGCAACCTAAGTATGCGGTCATGGCAGATAAAGCTGCGGCGTCTCAACTTCAAGCTGAGCTACACTCGGTTTCGCCAGGTACCGAAGTGCTAGGTGGTGTTGATGCGCTATGCCATATTGCTTCGCTGGACGAGGTCGACAGTGTAATGGCTGCTATTGTAGGAGCAGCCGGCTTATTGCCTACCATGGCTGCCGTGAAAGCAGGTAAGCGAGTCTTGTTGGCAAATAAAGAAGCACTTGTAATGTCAGGCCAGCTATTTATTGATGCCGTTGAAGAATTTGGCGCAGAGCTACTTCCCGTCGACAGTGAACACAACGCCATTTTCCAATGTTTACCACAGCAAGTACAAACCAATCTAGGTCGTTGCAATTTACAAGAACATGGCATTTCTCATATTTTGTTGACTGGATCTGGTGGTCCTTTCCGTTACACTGACATCGCAGAACTGGAGCAGGTGACACCCGCTCAGGCGATCGCTCATCCAAACTGGTCGATGGGGCCAAAAATTTCTGTTGATTCTGCCACGATGATGAATAAAGGCCTTGAGTATATAGAAGCTAAGTGGCTATTTAATGCTGCTCGCGAACAACTGAAGGTGGTTATTCATCCTCAATCGGTAATTCATTCTATGGTTCAGTATCGTGATGGTTCGGTCTTGGCACAAATGGGAGAAGCGGATATGGCGACGCCAATTGCGCTCACCATGTCATACCCGTCAAGAGTGGAAGCTGGGGTTAAGCCGCTAGACTTCACGAAAGTTGGTGAGCTGACGTTTTTGCAGCCTGACTTTGCTCGTTACCCATGTTTAAAACTCGCAATTGATGCTTGTTATGAAGGTCAACACGCAACAACGGCATTGAATGCAGCTAATGAAGTCGCTGTTGATGCATTTTTAAATAACAGACTAGGTTTTACCGATATTGCTCGCATCAATGAGTCTGTGTTGAATAAAATCAACGCAAGCTGCAAAGCTGAGAATGCGAATAGCTTGGAAAGCTTGCTCGAGCTAGATAGAATGGCACGAACTATTGCCCTAGAAACCATACGCGAGCGTAGCTGATGACTGGTATATTGTGGAATCTCATTTCTTTTATCGTCGCACTGGGCATTCTTGTTGCCGTGCACGAATTTGGGCATTTTTGGGTTGCTCGCCGTTGCGGCGTTAAAGTTGAAAAGTTTTCAATCGGTTTCGGCAAGTCTATTTGGAGTAAAGTAGGCAAAGACGGAACGGAGTACAGCATCTCAATGATCCCTCTCGGCGGCTATGTGAAAATGGTTGATAGCCGTGTCGATGAGGTGCCAGAACATGAGAAGCACCTAGCGTTTGATAAGAAGCCGTTATGGAAGCGTACCTCTATTGTTGCGGCTGGCCCCATCTTTAATTTTCTTTTCGCAATTTTTGCCTATTGGCTGGTATTTCTAATTGGTATCCCAGCTGTTAAGCCTGTAATTGGTGAAGTTACGCCCAATTCGATTGTTGCGGAAGCTGGAATTGAATCTGGAATGGAACTTAAATCGATATCTGGTATCAAAACTCCGGATTGGGAATCAGTAAATATGGGATTGATTTCTCATATTGGCGATGATTTGATGACGGTAACACTAACGTCAGCGAATGAAGTTGGTTCAGAAGTAACGAAAACGCTCGATTTACGTGAGTGGAAGTTCGACCCAGAAACTCAGTCAGCGATGCAGTCGTTAGGTTTTGCTCCGTATACACCGGAGGTGTATCGAGTTATCGAGCAGGTCTCGCAAGGTGGAGCGGCGGAAAAAGCCGGTGTGCTTCCAGGTGATGAGGTTGTCGCAATTGGTCAACAACGCGTGACCGAATGGAAGCAAGTAGTTGAAGCGGTTCGTTCTAATCCTGATACACCGCTTGAATTGACGGTGTTACGTCAGGGTTATGAGCAAACATTGACGCTGACGCCCGGTAGCCGTGAGCTAGCTAACAAAGAAGTCGTTGGTTTTGCAGGTATTGCACCTAAAGTCGCAGAATGGCCAGAAAGTTATCGCTTCGATCTTCAGTTTGGTGTATTCGAGTCAATAGGTAAAGCAGTAGACAAAACTGGCCAAGTCATTGGTTTGACAATCAGCATGCTTAAGAAGCTTATTGTTGGAGACGTTGGTCTGAATAATCTGAGTGGACCAATATCAATAGCCAAAGGCGCAGGCGCGACAGCAGATTATGGTTTGGTCTACTTTTTAGGTTTTCTCGCTCTAATTAGTGTTAACCTAGGTATTATTAATCTCGTTCCTTTACCAATGTTGGATGGCGGTCATTTGTTGTTTTTTGCAATTGAAGCAGTCATTCGACGTCCTGTTCCTGAGAAAGTGCAGGAAATGGGCTTTAGAATTGGTGGTGCGATCATCTTCTCGCTCATGGCGTTAGCGCTATTTAATGATTTTACTCGTCTGTGATAGTTCAGAGACAAAAGCAGTAGCAAGGAATAATTAGAACAAGTATGGCGATTAAGCGAATTCTATTTGCAAGTTTACTGGCGACCAGTGTATCTGCAAATGGAGCAGAGAACTTCGTAGTTCAAGATATTGAAATCGATGGATTGCAGCGTGTAGCACTGGGTGCTGCATTGTTGAAAATGCCTGTACGTGTCGGTGATACCATTGGCCAAGGCGATGTTGCAGAAATTATCCGCGCCCTGTATGCATCTGGTAACTTTGAAGATGTGAAAGTGTTGCGTGACGGTGGTGTTCTGATGGTTCAAGTCAAAGAACGTCCTACCATTGCAAGCATCTCTTTTTCAGGTAACAAAGCAATCAAGGACGAGCAGCTACAAGAAAACCTGAACGCGTCTGGCGTTCGTGAAGGTGAAGCGCTTGACCGCACCACGCTAAGCAACATTGAAAAAGGCTTAGAAGACTTTTACTACAGCGTAGGTAAATACAACGCAACAGTAAAAGCGGTGGTGACTCCACTACCACGTAATCGTTCTGATCTTAAGTTTGTCTTTACTGAAGGTGTGTCGGCAAAAATTCAGCAAATCAACTTTATCGGTAATGAAGTGTTCAGTGATGAAGAACTGCTTTCGCGCTTTAACTTAAATGTTGATGTGCCGTGGTGGAATTTCCTTTCTGATGAAAAGTATCAAAAGCAAGTTCTTGCAGGTGATATTGAAGCACTCAAATCATTCTACCTGGATCGTGGTTACTTAAAATTTAACGTTGATTCGACACAAGTTGCAATCTCTCCTGACAAGAAAGGGGTATACATTACTCTTGGTCTAGAAGAGGGCGAGGTTTACACCGTTAAGGACGTGAAGTTCCGTGGTGATTTGATTGGCGAGGAAGCGACGTTCGAAAGACTTGTGCCATTTGAAGACAATGAGACATACAACGGCTCGTTGGTTACTTCAATGGAAGAAGGGATTAAGCGTGTGCTTGGTGAGTCCGGTTATGCTTATCCTCAAGTGAATACCATTCCTGAGTTTGACGACGAGAATCAAGAAGTTTCTTTGGTCGTTAACGTAGATCCGGGTAACCGAATTTATGTTCGTGACATTCGCTTCACGGGTAATAACTCAACCAAAGATGAAGTCCTTCGTCGTGAAATGCGTCAGATGGAAGGCAGTTGGTTGAACTCGAAATCGATTGAAACGGGTAAAACTCGTCTAAATCGTTTGGGCTACTTTGAAAATGTTGAAGTACAGACGGTTCGAGTTCCTGGTAGTGATGATCAAGTTGACCTAGTTTACTCTGTCAAAGAAGCGAACTCTGGTAGCGTTAACTTCGGTGTTGGCTACGGCACAGAATCGGGTGTGAGCTTCCAGGTTGGCCTGCAACAAGATAACTTCATTGGTAGTGGTAACCGTGTTGGTATCAACGCGATGATGAATGACTACCAGAAAAACATCAGTCTAGATTACCGTGATCCGTACTGGAACTTAGACGGTGTAAGCTTAGGTGGTAAGGTTTTCTATAACGAATTTGAAGCGAAAGAAGCCAATATCGTTGACTATACCAACGAAAGCTATGGCGCGAGCTTAACGTGGGGTTTCCCATTCGATGAGTTGAACCGTTTTGAATTCGGTGTCGGTTATACGCACAACAAGATCGGTAACTTATCGCCTTACTTACAGGTAGAGCAGTTCTTACGAGCACAAGCAGACAACATTGATTCTAGTGGAGCGTTGAACACAAACGATTTCGACTTCAATATCTCTTGGACACGTAATAACTTAAACCGTGGCTACTTCCCTACGGCAGGTAACCATCAGCGTGCATTCTATAAAATGACCGTACCTGGCTCTGACGTTCAATACTTCAAAATGCAGTACGATGTTCGTCAGTATGTGCCATTGACTAAAAAGCACGAGTTTACCCTCTTGTTCCGTGGCCGCTTAGGTTACGGTAATGGTTACGGTCAAACGGATGGCAACGATAACTTGTTCCCATTCTACGAAAACTACTACGCAGGTGGCTTTACATCGCTTCGTGGCTTTGGCTCAAACTCTGTTGGTCCTAAAGCGGTTTACCGTGATACATCTGGTTCAAACAATGGCGCAGATACAGCAACAGATGACTCTGTTGGTGGTAACGCCGTAGCGCTAGCAAGTGTTGAGTTGATTGTCCCAACACCATTTGCATCAGAAGAAGTACAAAACCAAATTCGTACCAGTATCTTCTTTGATATGGCAAGTGTTTGGGATACGGAGTTTGACTACCGCGATTCAGGTGCGGAATATGGTGACCGTTACTACTACGATTACTCAGATCCAACCAACTACCGCTCTTCTTACGGTGCGGCGTTGCAGTGGATGTCTCCAATGGGGCCACTAGTCTTCTCACTAGCGAAACCAATTAAGAAATTTGATGGCGATGATGAAGAGTTCTTCACATTCACTATCGGTAGAACTTTCTAAAGAGGAAAATATTTTGAATAAAATGATCAAAGCGGCTGGGATTGGCCTTCTTGTACTGAGCTCTTCAATGTTTGCAAATGCGGCAGAAGCTGCACAGAAAATTGCTTACGTAAATACAGCTCAAGTTTTTCAAGCTCTTCCTCAACGTGAAGTTGTACTACAAAAAATGCAGAAAGACTTCAAAAGCAAAGCTGATGAACTGAAGTCAATCCAAGCACAAGCTAAAACAAAGATTGAGAAGCTACAACGTGACGGCGAGCTTTTGGGTCAAGACGAAGTTGAAAAGCTACGTATCGATATCGCGAAGCTAGACAGCGAGTACAAAGTGAAAGCACAAGCACTTGAAAAAGCAAGTGCGCGTCGTGAAGCTGAAGAAAAAGCGAAGCTTTTCAAAACGATTCAAGATGCAGTTAAGAAAGTCGCAGACAAAAATGGTTACGATCTTGTGATTGATATCTCTGCTTTGCAGTACGGCAAGCCAGAATACAATATCTCTGAAGACGTAATTAAAGCTCTAAAATAAGAAGTTATGAAGACATTGACATTAGCCGAATTGGCGACAATTACCGGGGGTGAGCTGTTTGGTGACGAGTCTCTCGTTGTAAGCCGTGTTGCCCCAATGGATAAAGCACAAGAAGGTGACGTAACCTTCTTGTCTAACCCAAAATACGCAAAACACCTTTCTGAGTGCCAAGCTACCGTTGTTATGGTAAAGGCTGAGCATAAAGATCAATGCGTTGGAAATGCGCTAGTGGTTTCAGACCCTTATGTCGCATTTGCTCGTGTGGTTCAAGCGATGGATACCACACCAAAACCGGCAGACGATATTGCACCAAGTGCTGTGATTGCCGCTGACGTTAAGATGGGTGAGAACGTTACAATCGGCGCTAACGCTGTGATTGAAACGGGCGTAGAACTCGGCGATAACGTAAGCGTTGGCGCTGGTTGTTTTATCGGTAAGAACGCCAAGCTAGGGAATAACACCAAGCTTTGGGCTAATGTCACTATCTACCATGAAGTGTCATTAGGTGATGACTGTCTTGTTCAATCGGGTACCGTCATTGGCTCTGATGGCTTCGGTTATGCGAATGACAAAGGCGAGTGGATCAAAATCCCTCAGCTTGGTTCAGTGCGTATCGGTAACCGCGTTGAGATTGGTGCTTGTACTACGATTGACCGCGGTGCACTCGAAGATACTATCATTGAAGACAATGTCATTCTGGATAACCAACTTCAAATCGCGCACAACGTGCAGATCGGATATGGTACCGTGATGCCTGGTGGTACTATTGTCGCGGGCAGTACAAAAATTGGTAAGTACTGCCAGATTGGCGGCGCGTCTGTTCTGAATGGCCATATCACTATCGCAGATGGTGTGGCGATTACAGGTATGGGCATGGTAATGCGCAGTATCGAAGAAAAAGGCCTTTACTCATCAGGTATTCCACTACAAACGAACAGAGAGTGGCGTAAAACTGCAACTCGAGTTCACCGTATTGATGAGATGAATAAGCGCCTGAAAGCGGTTGAAAAACAGCTGGAACAGAAAGAAGAAATTTAGAACAAGTTATCTTTCGCTCTGTATTTAACGTGAAAGCTAACAGGCTCTAGTTCCATATTCTGTACGAAGACTCGCGAAATGCGGGTCTTTTTCTTCTATAATGACGCGCTCTAAGTAGATTTAACTCCAAGATGGTGCGTATTTTGCTAGTATATTGCAAAGCGATTCGGCTTTACGACCTGTTGCCACGTTTGCCATCTTGGCGGCAAAAAATTGATATAGGAAGACGACTTTGACTACTGAAAAGAAAACGATGAACATCTCTGAAATTCAAGAGCTACTACCTCATCGCTACCCATTCTTATTGATCGACCGAGTGATAGACTTCCAAGAAGAGAAGTACCTTCACGCGATTAAAAACGTGTCGGTTAACGAACCTCAGTTCACAGGTCACTTTCCTCAACTACCAGTATTCCCAGGTGTTTTGATTTTAGAAGCAATGGCTCAGGCAACAGGCTTACTTGCATTTAAATCATTTGGTGCACCAACAGAAAATGAACTGTACTACTTTGCAAGCGTAGACGGCGCGAAATTCCGTAAACCAGTGGTTCCGGGCGACCAATTGGTTATTGAGGTAGAATTTCTGAAAGAACGTCGCGGCATTGCTGCATTTAGCGGTGTAGCAAAAGTTGACGGTGAAGTGGTATGTTCTGCAGAACTGAAGTGTGCTCGTCGAGAGTTTTAATATGATTCATGAAACCGCTAAAATCCACCCGGCAGCGGTGGTAGAAGAGGGCGCCAAAATTGGTGCTAACGTAACAGTAGGTCCTTTTACGTACATCACCTCTACGGTTGAAATTGGTGAAGGCACAGAAGTGATGTCTCACGTTGTGATCAAAGGTCACACAACTATTGGCAAAGATAACCGTATTTTCCCACATGCTGTCATTGGTGAAGAAAACCAAGACAAAAAATACGGTGGTGAAGACACAACTGTGGTTATCGGTGACCGTAACGTCATTCGTGAAGCGGTCCAAGTTCACCGCGGCACAGTGCAAGACAAAGCAACCACGATCATTGGTGATGACAACTTATTGTGTGTGAATGCACACGTTGCGCATGATGTTGTTATTGGTAACCACACTCATATCGGTAATAACTCGATTCTTGGTGGTCACGTTACTGTTGATGACTATGCCGGTGTGATGGCACTGTCTGCGATTCATCCGTTTTGTACAGTGGGCGCTTACGCATACATTGGCGGCTGTTCAGCTGTGGTGCAAGATGTCCCAGCTTATGTACTCGCGCAAGGTAACCACGCTACTCCATTCGGCTTGAACCTTGTTGGCTTGAAGCGTAATGGCTTTGAGAAACCAGAGATTCGTGCGCTACAAAAAGCGTATAAAGAAATCTACCGTTCAGGTAAGACGCTAGAAGAAGTGAAGCCTATTCTGGCTGAAATGGCTCAAGAGTGGCCAGCAGTGAAGCGTTTCTCAGATATTCTGGAAACGACGGAACGTGGCATTATTCGTTAATTGGCGAATGAACCAATAAATAAAAAGATCGTGACCGAATTTGAGGTTACGATCTTTTTGTGTTTTATGGATAAGGCAAACCGTTATCCATAGCGCACAGGAAAAATAGCGAAGTAGATATGGAAAGACCATTACGTATTGGCATCATTGCCGGAGAATTGTCTGGCGATACGCTAGGTGAAGGCTTTATCAAAGCAGTAAAGCAGCAATATCCAGACGCAGAGTTCGTAGGCATTGGCGGTCCGAAAATGATAGCCCAAGGTTGCGAGTCTCTGTTTGATATGGAAGAGCTTGCGGTGATGGGATTAGTCGAGGTTTTAGGCCGCTTACCGAGACTTCTTAAAGTGAAAGCTGATCTCGTTCAGTATTTTACTCAGAATCCGCCTGATGTTTTCATAGGGATCGATGCTCCTGACTTCAACTTACGCTTGGAGCTTGACCTCAAGCAAGCGGGCATTAAAACCGTTCATTACGTGAGTCCGTCTGTTTGGGCTTGGCGTCAGAAGCGCATCTTTAAAATAGAAGCGGCAACGAACTTGGTGCTAGCATTTCTTCCGTTTGAGAAAGCGTTCTACGACAAATTTAATGTACCTTGCGAGTTCATTGGTCATACCTTGGCTGATGCCATCCCACTAGAATCAGAACAAGCGCCTGCACGTGAGTTGCTTGGTTTAGAACAAGATAAAAAGTGGCTTGCTGTCCTGCCAGGCAGTCGTGGTAGCGAGTTAAAAATGCTCTCAGAGCCATTTATTGAAACCTGCAAGTTACTCCATAAAAAATTTCCAGAACTGGGGTTTGTTGTCGCGCTTGTTAATCAAAAACGCCGTGAGCAGTTTGAACAAGCCTGGAAAGCGCTCGCGCCAGAGTTGGACTTCAAGTTAGTTGATGACACCGCACGCAACGTCATCACCGCATCCGATGCTGTGATGTTGGCCTCCGGTACCGTAGCGTTGGAGTGTATGCTTCTCAAGCGTCCAATGGTGGTGGGTTATCGTGTGAATGCATTTACTGCTTTCTTAGCTAAACGTCTATTGAAAACGAAGTATGTGTCATTGCCGAATATCTTGGCGGATGATGAGCTCGTCAAAGAATATCTACAAGATGAGTGCACACCAGACAATTTGTTTACTGAGGTTTCTCGCTTATTGGAAAGCAACAATAAACCGATGTTAGATAAATTTACGGAAATGCATCATTGGATTCGTAAAGATGCGGACCAACAAGCCGCAAACGCAGTTCTAAAACTGATTGAGAAATAGAGATTTATCATGGCTGTTAAACCAAAAGCGACCAAAACCAAAGTTGAACTCCCTCCGTTTGAATATCCGCAAGGTTATCAGCTTGTGGCCGGAGTCGACGAGGTCGGACGTGGCCCTTTGGTGGGAGACGTCGTCACCGCTGCGGTTATCCTTGATCCTCACAATCCTATTGAAGGGTTGAACGATTCGAAAAAATTGACCGAAAAGAAACGCATGGCGTTGCTTCCTGAAATCAAAGAAAAAGCATTGGCGTGGGCGGTCGGGCGTTGTTCTCCTGAAGAAATTGATCAACTGAATATTTTACAGGCGACTATGGTTGCGATGCAGCGTGCAGTGGCGGGGTTACAGGTTCAACCTGATTTGGTGTTGATTGATGGTAACCGTTGTCCGGAGCTGCCAATGGATGCTCAAGCTGTAGTAAAAGGCGATCTACGTGTTGCCGAAATCAGTGCGGCTTCCATTATTGCCAAAGTCGTGCGTGACCAAGAGATGGAAGAGTTGGATAAACTTCATCCACAATTTGGCTTCGCGAAGCACAAAGGTTACCCAACTAAAGCGCACTTTGAAGCGATTGAGCAACACGGAGTGATCAGTGAACACCGCAAGAGTTTCAAGCCAGTAAAAAAAGCGTTAAGCATAGAATAATCAAACGATCTAATTGGTGTTATAAACCCAACCTCTTTAGGTTAGAATCCCCAACAAAATAGAGTTACACGGTACCTGTTAATGTCAGATCCCAAATTCATCCACCTGCGTGTTCATAGTGACTTCTCGATGGTGGATGGCCTCAACAAAGTTCCGCCAATCGTAAAGAAAGTTGCTGAGCTCGGTATGCCCGCAATGGCGTTGACCGACTTTACCAACCTATGTGGTTTGGTGAAGTTTTACGGTACGGCGCATGGCAGTGGTGTTAAACCGATCATTGGTGCTGACTTTAAAATGCAGTCGGACGAGTTTGGTGAAGAGCTGACACAAGTGACTTTGCTTGCGGCGGATAATGTAGGTTATAAGAACCTGACGTTATTGATATCAAAAGCGTACTTACGTGGACATGTTCAACACCACCCAGTGATTGACAAAGCCTGGTTGGCTGAAATGTCTGAAGGCCTGATTGTATTATCCGGCGGTAAAAGCGGAGAAATTGGTCGCGGCCTTTTGAAAGGCAACCGTCAAATAGTGCAAGGGTGTGTTGATTTCTATAAACAGCATTTTCCAGATCGCTTTTATCTTGAGCTACTTCGTACCGGTCGTCCAGATGAAGAAACTTATCTTCACTTTGCGGTTGAATTGGCAGAGCAGCAAGACTTGCCAGTAGTGGCGACCAATGAAGTTGTATTCCTGAGTCCAGACCTATTTGATGCTCATGAAATACGCGTAGCGATTCACGATGGTTACACATTAGAAGATCCGCGTAGGCCAAAAAACTACAGTCCGCAGCAATATCTTCGTACAGAAGAAGAAATGTGCGAGCTGTTTGCTGATATTCCTGAAGCGTTAGAAAACAGTGTCGAGATAGCGAAGCGTTGTAACGTGACTGTGCGCTTAGGGGAGTACTTCCTACCTGCTTTCCCAACCGAAGGGATGAAAGAGACTGAGTTCCTAGTCATGAAATCCCGAGAGGGGTTGGAAGAGCGTTTAGAGTTCCTATTTCCAGATGAGGAAGAGAGAAAACGTCGCCGCCCTGAATATGATGAACGTCTTCAGATAGAGCTAGATGTTATCAACCAAATGGGATTTCCTGGTTACTTCTTGATCGTAATGGAGTTCATCCAGTGGTCAAAAGATAATGGAATTCCTGTCGGTCCTGGACGTGGTTCCGGTGCTGGTTCTTTGGTGGCTTACGCACTAAAAATCACCGATCTGGATCCACTAGAATACGACTTGCTGTTCGAACGTTTCTTGAACCCAGAACGTGTTTCGATGCCCGATTTCGACGTCGATTTCTGTATGGATAAACGTGACCAGGTTATTGACCACGTTGCGGAAATGTACGGTCGTGACGCGGTGTCTCAGATCATCACGTTTGGTACCATGGCGGCAAAAGCGGTAATCCGTGACGTTGGCCGCGTATTGGGCCACCCATTTGGTTTTGTTGATCGTATTTCAAAGCTGATCCCGCCCGATCCAGGTATGACGCTAGATAAAGCGTTTAAAGCTGAACCTGCACTACCTGAATTGTATGAGGCCGATGAGGAAGTTAAAGAACTCATCGACATGTGTCATATTTTGGAAGGCTGTACGCGAAACGCCGGTAAACACGCTGGTGGTGTTGTAATATCACCTACAACAATTACCGATTTTGCGCCAATTTATGCAGACGCTGAAGGTCACTTTCCGGTTACTCAATTTGATAAAAACGATGTTGAGACCGCTGGCCTAGTTAAGTTTGACTTCTTGGGTTTACGTACCTTAACCATTATTGACTGGGCGTTAGGACTGATTAACCCACGCCTAGAGCGAGAAGGGAAAGAACCGGTTCAAATTGAATCCATACCGTTAGAAGACCCTGCCTCTTTCCGTTTGTTGCAAAACTCTGAAACGACAGCAGTATTCCAGCTTGAATCTCGAGGCATGAAAGAGCTGATCAAACGACTTCAGCCAGACTGTTTCGAAGACATTATCGCATTGGTAGCACTCTTCCGTCCGGGTCCTTTGCAATCGGGCATGGTAGATAACTTTATCGACCGTAAACATGGCCGAGAGGCGATCTCTTATCCAGATGAAAAGTGGCAACACGAGTCTCTAAAAGAGACGCTTGATCCAACCTACGGCATCATCCTGTACCAAGAGCAGGTAATGCAGATTGCGCAGATCTTAGCGGGTTACACGCTAGGTGGTGCGGACATGCTCCGTCGTGCAATGGGTAAGAAAAAGCCAGAAGAGATGGCAAAACAACGTGCTATCTTTGAAGAAGGTGCGATAAAGAACGGTATCGATGGCGAGTTGGCGATGAAAATCTTCGACTTGGTAGAGAAGTTCGCCGGTTATGGTTTTAACAAATCGCACTCTGCTGCTTATGCATTGGTTTCTTATCAAACTCTTTGGCTGAAAACACATTATCCTGCCGAATTTATGGCTGCGGTAATGACAGCCGATATGGATAACACGGAAAAAGTCGTTGGCTTGGTCGATGAGTGTTTCCGTATGAAGCTCACCGTGCTGCCACCAGACATCAACTCTGGCCTATATCGCTTTAATGTTGATGAAAATGGCGCAATTGTTTACGGTATTGGTGCGATAAAAGGGGTAGGTGAAGGTCCTATCGATGCGATTCTTGAGGCGAGAAATAAAGGTGGTCACTTTAAAGACCTGTTTGATTTCTGTGCTCGAGTTGATCTAAAACGCGTCAATAAACGAGTGATAGAGAAGCTGATTTACGCGGGTGCGTTGGATCGACTAGGCCCACACCGCGCGGCGATGATGGCGTCACTCAATGATGCGGTAAAAGCCGCAAGTCAACATCACCAAGCTGAGGCGTTTGGTCAAACGGATATGTTTGGTGTGCTAACGGATGCGCCTGAAGAAGTAGAGCACAAGTATACGCAAGTTCCGCCTTGGCCAGAAAAAGTGTGGTTAGAGGGCGAGCGTGATACCCTAGGTCTATATTTGACAGGGCACCCAATTAACGCCTACGTAAAGGAACTAAACAAATACACCAGTTGTCGACTAAAAGACGCAACGCCCACTCGCCGCGATCAATCTGTCACGGTAGCCGGCCTGGTTATTGCCGCTCGTGTAATGACGACCAAGCGTGGTACACGAATTGGTATTATGACACTGGATGACCGAAGTGGCCGCATGGAAGTGATGTTGTTCTCAGATGCACTGGATCGATACGCTGAACTTCTCGAAAAAGACAGAATTTTGGTCGTTTCTGGACAGGTCAGCTTTGATGACTTCAACGGTGGCCTTAAAATGTCGGCGCGTGAAGTTATGGATCTCGGCAGTGCGCGCGAGAAATACGCTCGTGGTTTGTCGGTATCGATAGATGCAAATCAGATCAACGATCAGTTTTTTGAGCAGTTCAGCCGTATTTTAGAACCGCACAAAGCCGGAACCGTACCCGTCAATGTATACTACCAGCGTGCCGACGCCAGAGCGCGGTTAACATTGGGCACCGAGTGGCGAGTTACGCCAAGTGATACATTACTCGACGATTTAAAACAGTTGCTTGGCAAAAGCCAGGTAGAACTCGAATTTAACTAAAAATTCAGCGCAATATGTTAGACGCTGAGTAAACAAGGATTCATAGATGAGCCTAAACTTTCTTGAATTTGAAAAGCCAATTGCAGAACTAGAAGCGAAAATTGAAGCATTACGTGATGTCTCTCGTCACGGTGGTGATTCTGCGATTGACCTGGATAAAGAAATCGAACAGCTTGAGAAGAAAAGCTTAGAGCTGAAGAAAAAAACCTTCAGTGACCTAGGTGCATGGGAAACAGCTCAACTGGCTCGTCACCCACTACGTCCTTACACGCTGGATTACATCCAACACGCTTTTGAGGAGTTTGATGAATTAGCGGGTGACCGCGCGTTTGCAGACGACAAAGCGATTGTGGGTGGCATGGCTCGCCTTGAAGGCCGCCCTGTGATGATCATTGGTCACCAAAAAGGTCGTGAGACCAAAGAAAAGGTGAAACGTAACTTTGGTATGCCGAAACCAGAAGGTTACCGTAAAGCGCTACGTTTGATGGAAATGGCAGAGCGTTTCAACATGCCGATTATCACATTTATCGACACGGCTGGCGCGTATCCAGGTGTGGGCGCAGAAGAGCGTGGTCAATCTGAAGCTATCGCGAAAAACCTAAAAGTGATGTCTGGTCTTAAAGTGCCAGTAATCTGTAACGTTGTTGGTGAAGGCGGTTCTGGTGGTGCACTAGCAATCGGTGTAGGCGACTACGTGAACATGCTTCAGTACTCTACGTACTCAGTAATTTCTCCTGAAGGTTGTGCTTCAATCTTATGGCGTGATTCAGACAAAGCGCCACAAGCGGCAGAGGCAATGGGTCTAACTGCTCCGCGTCTTAAAGAGCTTGAACTGATCGACGAAATCATTGAAGAGCCACTAGGCGGCGCTCATCGCGATCATGTTCAAATGGCAGCGAATATGAAAGCGACACTACTTCGTCAGCTAGAAGATCTAGAACAACTGGATGAAGAGACGCTACGTGAGCGTCGTTACCAGCGTCTAATGAGCTACGGTTACTGTTAATTTCGGTGATTGCTATTAAGCGTTAGCTGATATCTCAAGTGATAACAGTTAAAATAGAAAGGGTTGGATGAGAGTCCAGCCCTTTTTTTGTACCTATCGGATCGCTTATGGAATCGCTTTACCCGCATTTTGCTCAAGTTCTCGGCCGCTACTATCAATTAGGCACTAAGGTTGTCTTGGCGTTTAGCGGAGGAGTGGATTCACGTCTTTTACTCGAATTACTCAGTCGCTACCAACAAGCGCACTCTGTAGAGTGTCACGCTGTGTATGTGCACCATGGTTTAAGCTCGAATGCCGATAATTGGGCCGATAAATGCTTACTTTGGGCACAACAAGTGGGGATATCGTGCTCGATCGAGCGAGTGAGCTTAGACATCAGCAATGGTGAAAGTATTGAACTTCTTGCTCGTGAAGCTCGCTACCAAGCCTTAACTAAGTACATTCAAGAAGGCGATATACTGTTGACTGGTCAACATGCCGACGATCAAATAGAGACTTTTCTCCTTGCGCTTAAGCGCGGTAGCGGGCCAAAAGGGTTATCTTCGATGGCGGAGAGTATGCCGTTTTCTTGCGGATCTCTAGTTCGACCATTGCTTACTATCAAGCGGAAGACCATCGAAGACGCGGCTACTAAATTAGGTTTGGAGTGGGTGGAAGACGAAAGCAACCAAGATACTCGTTATGATCGTAACTTTCTTCGTCATTGTGTTATCCCTGAATTGTCTGGTCGCTGGCCGAGTATCCATCAAGCGGTTCAGCGCAGTGCAAGCTTATGTGCTCAACAAGAGGTGCTATTGGATGAACTATTGAGCGCGGTGTTTGAACGCGCTTTACAAACGGATCTAAGTTTGAGTATTGAAGAACTGGCTAAGCACAGTGGATTAGCGCGTGCGCGCTTGATTCGTATGTGGCTGGCTAAGCTTAATACTAGTATGCCGACTCAGGTACAACTCAATCTTATCTGGAATGAAGTCGCATTAGCTCAGCAAGATGCCAACCCCAAACTACAACTTAAACAAGGTGAAGTGCGCCGTTTTCGAAATCGTCTCTATTGGGTAACGGAAATCGCTGACGTCACTGAGTGGCAAAGTACGATTCAAGTCGATACCGTTTTATCGCTGCCAGAGCGGCTAGGGGAGCTGACCTTAACGACGAGTTCTAGCAACGCAACGATTGCGCTTCCGAGTCAGCCAGAATTGCTTCGCGTGACCTTTAATCCGGAAGGCTTATCAGCGCATCCAACCACGCGTAATCACAGTCGAAAACTGAAGAAGTTGTTCCAAGAATACAATGTGCCAAGCTGGCTGCGTCGTCAAATTCCGATTTTGATGTATCAAGACCGAGTCGTTGCTGTGGCAGATCTGTTCGTTGATCAGGCATTTAATGGTCAAGATTGTGAACTTATTTGGCGCAGGTAATGAAAATTCATGCCACAATGTCGATTATAAAATATAAAAATCCTTAAATAATAATTGATTAGGTGAAGCAATGAAGAAAACAATCATGGGTGCAATGGTGGCGTTAACCATGTTCAGTGGGCAAGCTCTAGCTGCGGGAGATGTCGCAGCAGGTCAAGCAAAGTCGGGAGTATGCGCGGCGTGTCATGGCGCTGATGGTATTGCTGTCATTCCGGGTTACCCAAATCTGAAAGGGCAAAATGAGCAATATATTATCAGTTCAATTAAAGCTTATAAAAATAAAGAGCGAACAGGTGGGCTTGCTGCTGTGATGCAAGCTCAAGCTTCATTGTTGTCTGATGAAGACATCGCTAACCTAGCGGCTTACTACGCAAGTTTGAAGTAAACGCGAGTCTGAAGTAAAGCTTGGACGATTGGGCATTGAGCAGTCCTCATTGGGTTTTATCAACTTATGATATTCGCCATGTTAATTTGCTCAGCCTGGATTTTCGCTGGTGGATCAGAGACAAACATTGAATGTTGCGAAACGCTAAACGATAATAAGCGCAATCGATTGAAGCTTAAGGGATGAACATGAAAAAAATTGAAGCGATTATCAAGCCATTTAAATTGGATGATGTTCGAGAAGCGCTAGCTGAAGTTGGCATTACAGGGATGACCGTCTCTGAAGTGAAAGGTTTTGGTCGCCAAAAGGGTCACACAGAGCTTTACCGTGGTGCAGAGTATATGGTGGACTTTCTACCTAAAGTGAAGCTCGAAATCGTTGTAACCGAAGATGTGGCTGATAAATGCGTAGAGACAATCATTGAAACCGCGCAAACTGGTAAGATTGGTGATGGTAAAATATTCGTCACTGATATTGAGCGTGTGGTTCGTATTCGTACTGGTGAAGAAGACGAAGACGCGATCTAAGGTTTCTTGTCACCTGTTTCGTATTTATTATGCTAAAAGGGAGCCAAGTGGCTCCTTTTTTGTTGTTTGCTTATTAGTGAAATCATTTAACCCGAGATTGGTTGTTCTAGATTTCGGGTGCCTACATTCAGGTTTGTCGTATGTTTAAGCGTTTTTTTCTGGCGTTAGCTTTTCTTATTATGGCGGTATTGGTCGGCTTCCAGGTTATTTTCACCGTACCAGATCAGCCGCAAATCATTACTCAAACAGGCTCAGAGTTGACGCAGGATATTAGGTGCATCGAATTTAGCGATTCAAAAGCTCTCGATCATGACGGCAAAATCAATGTGCTTGTCTGGAATATCTACAAACAGAACCGGGCTAATTGGCAACGTGCACTCGATGAGTTTTCTGCTGATAAGCAGTTACTGTTATTGCAAGAAGCCAGCATGACACCATCATTTAAACAGTGGTTGGTGGATGGTCGCTGGGTTAGTAATCAAGTGAGTGCTTTTAAGGCGCTGGGTAGCGGTGCCGGTGTAATTAGTATTGCTCAAGGGCAACCAGAAAAAGCCTGCGCTTACACCTCTAAAGAGCCGTGGCTTCGCTTACCTAAGTCTGCATTATATAGCCAGTATCACTTGAGTAATGGCGAGAAACTCGCAGTGGTGAATGTACATGCGATTAACTTCACCGTGGGTACAAAAGAGTATGTATCTCAGTTAACGGCGCTTGAAATGCTTTTAAAGCATCATGTGGGGCCAATTCTATTTGCTGGAGACTTCAATAGCTGGAGTGAATCTCGCGTTAATGCGATGAGGCAGGCCTTAAAGGCTGCGGACTTACAAGAGGTGACGTTCTTGCCGGATCATCGAGTCCAATTTATAACAGGGTTACCACTGGACCATGTGTTTTACCGAGGTCTGACGCTTAAGTACGCAAAAGCGCCGCAGAGCGACGCTTCCGATCATAACCCATTGTTATTGTCATTTACGTTAAATAACTAGCTTAGGTTACCACAATATAAAGTGCCCAAATAACGTAGAAGAATACCCATGGCAGGCTTGCTATCACCAAAGCTTGGCCACGTTCAAACTCCGTCCACGTCAGTACAACGCCGTAGCCGAGCACAATGTACCAAGGCAGAAGCAAAGGTAACGAGCTAGCGAAATGAGACCATTCGTTAGTAAGAGGCAGCTTTAATAGACCATTGAGGCTATTTAAATCGGCAGCGTAAGTCATTACCTGACCATGCTTGAGTAGCAAGCTCGCGTAGCTTGCTACATCGCCCAATACTGCTGGGAATAAGATAGCACACGATGCGGCAAACCATTTCCAGTAACCGTATTGTTGTTTGCTTGCCTTTGTTGCAAGAAAGAACCAAAGCGCGAGCAATAGTAAGGTGGCAAAGCGGTTGAATACATCATTGATGATCGCGCTTGCCATTAGCGTGTTTGGTTCTAATAGCTCAATCTGCTTCGGGTCGATTTGCTGAAATTGCGCAGCAAGTTGGTCACTGAGCCACGTGAAATCGACATTCGAAAAGTAAGCACCCCAGAATAAAAACGGACTAAGCATCAGGAAGATGAACGGTTGCCATCCCCATCCACCGCGTTGATAAAGCGCAAGAAAACAAGATGTTGGAGAACGAAAAATGTCCAACAGCATCACAAGTGGATTGCTTGATGGGTTCATACACTTACCTTCGTTACGTCAACGTACAACTTAAGCTTTTGACCTGGTTGTAAGTATTTTTTCTTGTGTAGCGAGTTCCATTTCACGATGTCGTTCGTTTTTACTTTGAACTTGCTTGCAATGCCGCTAATGGTGTCGCCAGAGCGAACGTTGTAGAAAACGGTACGGATCACAGAACCTTTGTCTGAGTCTTTCCAAATCACTAGCTTTTGACCCACACGCAATGGATCTTTAGGGCCCATACCATTCCATTTAGCTAACGATTTATACGACACTTTATTGTTACGTGCGATTGACCACAAACTTTCTCCAGACTGAACGACATGGGTGAGCTTGAGTTGACCACGAGCACGAGATTGAGTCTTGTTTAATCGGTTTTGTGCCGTTAATGCATATTTTGCATCGTCTTTTGTTGATGTCGGAATCAATAGGTATTGACCAATACGAATGTTGTTATTCGATAGGCCGTTGGCACGTCGAATGACTTTCGTGGTTGTGCCGTATTTATTAGCTAGCACGCTTAAAGAGTCACCAGATTTCACCTTGTAGCGAGCGACCTTCATCCCTTTACCGCGATTTTTCTCCACCTTGGTGAGAAAAGTCTCTTTTTTCTCTACGGGAATCAAAAGTTGGTGCGGCCCCTCAGGCGCTGTCGACCACTGGTTGTATGCTGGGTTGTAACTCTGCAACTCTTTTACGCTAATGCCGGCATAATCTGCGGCAATAGCCAGATCTAACTGCTCTTCTGGATCAACAAGCGTTAGAACAGGCTTGTTTGGAATTGCAGGAATATTAAGTCCGTACTTGTCTTGGTTTGCGATAACGTCAGCCAAGGCCAATAGCTTAGGAACGTAACTGCTGGTCTCTTTTGGTAAGTCTAATGAGAAGAAATCGATAGGTTTACCGAGCTTTTTATTCTTACGAATTGCGCTAGAAACTCGGCCTCCACCGCTGTTATAAGCGGCGATTGCATGTTCCCAGTTACCATCAAAACGCTCGTTTAGTTGTACTAGGTAGTCCAGCGCTGCATCCGTTGCTGCTGCCACATCTCTGCGACCGTCATACCAGTAGTTTTGCTCTAATCCCATCATTTTTCCGGTGCCTGGGACAAATTGCCACAACCCAGCCGCGCTACCATGTGAGTAGGCAAAGGCATCGAATGAACTTTCCACTACAGGAAGTAATGCAAGCTCCATTGGGAGTCCGCGCTCTTCGATACGTTTTGTGATCATGTATAGAAAAGGAGTCGCACGCTTAGATACCGTGTAAAGGTGATTTGGGTGCTTTAAATACCACGTACGGTAGTAGTCCACTTTCTTGTGGTTTGGGATATCCATGTCCAGCTGCATGGCGATACGTTGCCACACATCTTCTTGTTCTTGGGGGGAGAGAACTTTAGGCGCGTCGTTAGCGGATTTTTTTGCTAGTGACGATTTATTGCCCGGTTGAGCTTTTACTGCATTTTGCTTTGCAGTCTGCTCAGATTTATTGGTTTCTGGTGTAGAAGACGTTGAATCTGACTGAGTCAATTGACAGCCAGATAATAACAACGCCAACGCCCAAGTATACTTCAAACGCATGGATTCAGCCTATTTAGGGCCTGTTTATCTTCACCTGCCTGTCGCGCAACGTAATGTGCGTGGCAGTCGCAAGATAATAGACATCTTTTAAACACTAACTAATTTATAGAGGCAAAGAGCTTCTAATTATGCAATGGGGAGAAATTCAAATAGATTTATATCAACCCCAAACGTAAGAGAAGCGCCAGTGGCGCTTCTCGAAAAATCAGTCCCTGATAATACTGGGGTCTTGCAAACTTACAAGCAGAAAATGGTTAAAATTCGTTCTTCCACTCGCGTAAAGCAGTAAAAACCGAGCATGGATCGCTATTTTTAATGCGACTAGCAACAGATTGAACCACGTCAGGGTTAGAGGTTCGCAAGAACGGATTAATCCACTTTTCTTTGCGTATTGTTGTTGGAAGTGTCGGAATGTTGAGTGCTCGCAGTCGGTTTACATCGTCGCGATATTGGCGAAGTTGCTCATTGTCAGGTTCAACCGCTAGAGCAAACGCCACGTTACTCGCGGTGTATTCATGCGCGCAGAAGACTTGAGTTTCTTCTGGTAGAGACGTTAGTTTGCTCAGTGATTCAAACATTTGCTCAGGCGTACCTTCAAAAATACGACCGCAGCCAGCAGAAAAGAGCACATCACCGCAAAACAGTTTTCCGTCCCCAACGTAACCGATATGGCCCAAAGTATGGCCGGGTAACCCAAGTACTAAGAAAATCTCACCAAACAACTCCAGCTTGTCGCCTTCTTCCATTGGTGTCGTTAGGGTTGGAATTGGCTCTGATTTTGGGCCCACAACGGCGACGTCAGGAAATGCACGCACTAAGTCTGGAACGCCACCAATGTGATCGTTGTGGTGGTGCGTAATTAAAATCGCTTCTAAAGTTAATTCGTTAGCCTGCAGAAATTCTAATACTGGCTTCGCATCGCCCGGATCAACGACTGCGCAGCGCTTATCGCTATTTTGTATCAGCCAGATGTAATTATCATTAAATGCGGGTATGCTTTTGATCTCTAACACGATTCGTTCTCCGTCACCCATTTTAGTCAGGTGGTTAATGAAACCAGCACTCAGCAACAAAACTATACCACACCCGTCGACTTGGTCAGCAATGAACAACGGTCCGTGGGTGCTTGAGTCAATCCAGACCCGACTTGATGAATGGTGTCCGAAACTCTTCGGCTACCATATGCTCAAACTGGGCGGGTTGAGCTGTGAGCTAACCAGCTGTAATTGTAACATTCAACACCAAGTCAACGTAGATATCCAGAACCCGTTGCATAATGTGATTGCAGATGGTTACGAATTACCCTTTTTGGAAAAAAGCTTTGATGTTGTGATACTCGCTCATCAGCTCGACTATGCAAGCGATCCACACCGTTTGTTGCGTGAAGTCGATAGAGTGATGATGGATGATGGCTATGTAATTATTACTGGATTCAACCCATTAAGCTTGACTGGATTAGCGAGTTTACTTCCATGGCGTAAACATAATTTGCCTTGGAGTGGACGAATGTTTACGTCGAACCGCATCAAAGATTGGTTAGGGTTACTTAATTATCAAGTGATTCATTGTGATCGTTATGCGCTGTTTCCGATGAAACGTTACCGTACGATGTGGACATGGTTGGAAAATAGTCTTGGTGATTGGGCATCACCCGCTGGGAGTTTGTATTACATAGTCGCGCGGAAACGGACATACCCTCTCAAGCCTATCAAACCGCATTGGCGCTTGAAGAAAAAGCTCACACCACTTGGGGTGATGAATCGAGAGGGTAACACTATGAGGAAAGAATCTCGCTAAGAGGGTTGGTAACCTGTATCTTCCTCAGTTGGGTTTTCTGCAGCAGTCCGGGCTAGCTCATCACACATTTCGTTCTCACGATGGCCTGCGTGGCCTTTTACCCAATGCCATTCAACTTGATGGCGTGCGGTTTCTTTGTCTAGAGCTTGCCATAAATCGGCATTCTTCACGGGTTTTTTATCCGCTGTTTTCCAACCACGCTTCTTCCAGTTATGGATCCACTGAGTAATACCTTGGCGCACATATTGGCTGTCAGTCGTTAAAGTGACTTTACAAGGTTGTTTTAACGTCTGTAGCGCGACGACAGCCGCCAACATTTCCATGCGGTTGTTGGTAGTTAACGTATAGCCTTTGGAAAGTGTCTTTTCTACGTCTTTGTAACGCAATACTATGCCGTAACCACCTGGTCCTGGGTTACCTAAACAAGAACCGTCAGTGAAAATCTCAACGTGTTTGGTCATATTTTTTGGTACTATTAGCCGAAACATTTAATAAAGCATAGTCTGACATACATAACCTTATGAATACCAGCAGCAATTCTGAATATAACCGCATTGTCGTTCTCGATACCGAAACCACAGGTATGAACCGCGAGGGTGGTCCTCACTACATGGGACACCGCATTATTGAAATCGGTGCCGTGGAGATCATCAACCGTAAGCTGACTGGTCGTCACTTCCACGTTTATTTAAAACCCGATCGTGAAATCCAACCAGAAGCGGTTGAAGTTCACGGTATTACGGATGAATTCTTGGTTGATAAACCGGAATACGCGAGCGTGCACCAAGAGTTTCTTGAGTTTATTAAAGGCGCAGAACTTGTTGCCCACAACGCGCCCTTCGATACCGGATTTATGGATTACGAGTTTGGCATGCTCGATCCTAACATCGGCAAAACGGACGACTACTGCAAGGTGACCGACACCCTTGCAATGGCGAAGAAAATCTTCCCTGGTAAGCGAAACAACCTTGATATCTTATGTGAACGTTACGGTATTGATAACTCGCACCGTACACTCCACGGAGCTTTGCTCGATGCGGAGATTCTAGCCGACGTTTACCTCTTTATGACGGGTGGTCAAACGAGTCTAGAATTTAACGCGAATAAACAAGAGGGTGGGGTAGAAACCATTCGTCGTATTGAAGGAAGAAAAGCGCTAAAGGTTTTGCGCGCAAGTGCCGATGAACTAGAAGCTCACCAAAAAAGATTAGAGTTGGTGAACGACTGTATTTGGCATCAATAGGAGAAGCTATGTTGAGGGCTTTGTTGGTCGCGTTTTTAGCGATATGGAGTAGTCTCTCGAGTGCTGCGAGTGAATCTACAATGTCTTTGTTAGACAATCGCTTTCGAGTTGATCCAACCATCGAGCAGATCACGTTTTTGGTTTATCGTGAGCAAAGTTCTCAGCCAGTTGTTTTAGTCCGTCCTGACGGTAAAAAATACTATGCTTGGGGCTCTTACGACAATGTACGTTGGTATCAAGAAGCCTCACTCGATATTATTTCCGTTGATAACCCTATGCCAGGTCCATGGCAGGCTGTGGGGAAAGTTACGCCTAAAAATAACATCCGCTTAATTTCTCACCTAAAGCTCAGTACGGATCTGTTCCCAAACCGATTATATAATGGGGAAGCGCTTAAGTTTACAGCTCGCCTGACCTCCGACGGCAAACCTCTTGTACTGCGCGACTTCCTTGATCGCGTGAATCTGCGCGTGACATTTACCAAGTTTGTCGAAAATGAAGATGAGCTGATCAAAGAAGCACGTCCAGTGCCGATGGTTGTGGGTGAGTTTTCTGATGACGGCCGCGGCTTGGATGAAAAAGCAGGGGATGGAGTGTTCACGGTTCAGCTCCCAATAGACGTTGAGCCTGGTAAGTACCGCGCGCGCATCACGTCTGGCAATGGCGTATTCTTACGAGCGCAAGAACAAGTCATCTTGGTTTATCCGAACCCAATCTCTCGTACTTTTATTCAGGCTCGTAATCCCGATAAGCCACATCAATTAGTGGTGAGTGGTGAGCAAGGTATGATTGCACCAGGCTCTATTGCAGTCACAGTGAAAAAGGATGCTCCCGATGGTTTCATTAGTTACAGCCAAGGACAGGTCTCTAAAGATGGAATGAGAGTTACGTTGAACCTCAATAACGATGCTGAGCTTGGTAAGTACGCATGGCGCGGCGAGATCTTTACCACTGATTTTGCAACCCAGCGTCCGTTGGTGTTTCCTATTCCAGAGCAAACTTTCAGTGTTGTTGATGAAGTTGATCTAGAAGCTGCTCGAATTGCAAAAGAAGCTGAATTAGCCGAGCAGCGCCGTATTGAAATGGAAAAGCAAATTATCGCTGAGCGGGAGGCTGAGCGTAAGCGCAGCATGATTATTATCGCGGTAGGTAACTTGATAATGCTGCTGATTGTGATCATTGCATGGATAGTCTGGCGCAAAATTAAAGCGAAGCGCGATGCCATGCCAGAGATGCAATTAGAAGTACCAAAGAAATAGTAGTAACACATAAAGCGAGAAACGGAGCCAATCGGCTCCGTTTTTTTATCAAGTTACCAAGTTGGAAGAAGAAAAATGGATAAATTATGAATATTTAAGTTTACTGTACTCAAATATATGTTTGGGATTTTATATAAATAATATATCATTTTTACTTTCTAAATTGGTTGCATTTTTAATGTGACTAACTTTCAAAACAATCAATTAAAGATAAAAGAAATAATGAATAAAATTTTAGCTTTTTTTTGTGCAGTGATAATTGTAGGTTGTTCTTCTATTGATAATGGTGTTAATAATCCAGATTCGGGAAGTAATAATTTAAAATCACTTGATACCTTCACTTTCGATCCCTTAAGTAAAATCCAAAAAGTAGAAATACCAACTTATTATGATGGCTTGTTTGATACAGCAAGACCCTATTTAGATGAAAAGTACCCTTACACCTATGTCAGTAAACCTCAAGCATACATAATTGATGACGAGATTATTTCTTTTGCTCCTTGGTTTCCTGTCGAAGGAAGGTTTACGGTTTTTCCAACCGCTCACTATATAGTTATAACTCAAGAAACCGAGAGTGGCTTAGTCTCCGCACGATTTAATCATGAACAAGTAATTAAGCTGTTAAGTGAAGAGTATAAAATTACTGAGCATACAAGTCCGTTTTTTCATTATGTTCTAGAGGTTTCTCCAAGTGAACAAGCCAATTTTGTAGAAGATATCCATAAAAAATTGAGTAGACTTCCTTCAGAATAAGGATTGTTGGTTAAATTTTGGTCAATAAAGTCAGGGGTTCTGGCTTTATTGATTGCATGGAGTTCTATTTATATTGATTTGGGCTTTGTAATAGGTAGTACGCCATAATAACAAGAGCCGATCTTGTAGGGTTTCTGGATAAATATTCAGCTGTGCGTGATAAATAAGAATAAGTAAACGCGAGGTCTCTGATGAAATACAAAAAGCGTCAGAAGTATAAATACACTCTCCATTCTGAAGAAAAGATTGAGACGCACATTTCAGTGAGTCAGGCGTATGACAGCCCTTTTCTTAGTTTGTCCAAACAAGGCGTGTTAACGATTAAAAAGGGCTATGCATGGGATGGAGCGAGTGGGCCAGCGTTAGACACAAAAAACATTATGAAAGCTTCTTTAGTGCATGATGCTCTTTACCAACTCATGAGGGAAGAGGTGTTGCCTCAAAGTGCTCGAAAGCATGCGGATGCGTTGTTGAGAGAAACGTGTTTAGAAAAAGGAATGTCTAGCTTCAGAGCAGCTTATATCTATTATGGCGTCAGAGTTGTCGGCGGCTTCTTTTCTAGACCCGATACTTTGTGTGCTTAATGGGAACATCTTTCCAACGTTTAACTGTTTATTTATACAGTTTAGTTATGTAAGCTCCAAGGTGATACAAAGGAGTAGTACATAATGACAATAAGATATGAAGAGCATGTGCCAAGCCCGAAAGAATACTGTGATATGCGTATCAAAGCCGGGCTATCACCCAAATCGTTGAAAGCTGCTGAAATTGGCCTACCCAATTCGTTATATGGCGTATCTGTTCGGGATGAAGGAAAGCTCATTGCAATGGGTCGGGTTGTTGGTGACGGGGCGTGTAACTTCGAAATTGTCGACGTTGCCGTTGATTCTGATTATCAAGGTAACGGTTTAGGTAGAAAAGTCATGGAATACATCGACGGTTATCTTTCTTCTGTTGCACTTGAAGGCTCTTACGTTTCTATGATTGCTGATGAACCGGTCTTTTACGAAAAGCTTGGTTATAGGCTGGTGGCTCCTAAAAGCCAAGGGATGACAAAAAAGTTTAAGCCAAAGGCGTAACACGTATTCAGCTGTGAAGATAAGCACTAGAAAACAGGAGTTTAATTTCCTGTTTTCTATATTAAATTTGTATTTAAGCCACTTCTGGAATTGGTTTGGGTAGCTGCTCTAAATCAGGCTCTTTTTGAACAGTAGGAATTTGTCCCTCACCCACAGCACTGATGTAACAGCCACTAAGTTTAATGGCAAGGTACATATCAGCTCGCAGTAAGATGCCTCCTTCACTGGTGCTGATACCAGTAAGCTCACACCATTGACGAAGACGTCGTTTCCTTCCTGCGAGGATTAAGCGTACACCTCTCTTTTTCAAAGTATTGTGAATATCTGCCAGTGTTGCCATCACACTGAGATCCAAGTGAGTAAAGCTCGATACGGCGTCGATGACAACGCAACTTGCGTCTTTGTGATGCTCTGCCTGCTCTAACACTCTACGTTTAAAGTAAGGAGCATTGAAGTAAGTTAGCGGTGAGTTAAAGCGGTAAATCACCATTCCAGGAATAGGCGAAGCTTTTCCTGAGTCGTCGATGGTCCGAATGGTACCTTTTTCATCCAAGCCAAGTAGCTGATCACTCGGCCGCATGACAATACGTAAAAATTGAAACAGCCCTAGCAATACCGCCAAAGTGATCCCCGGTATTACACCCACGATCAACACAGAAATAAAAGTAATGATGGCCAGATAAAATGCATCTTTGTCACGAGATTTTAATTTCCAAATTGCTTTAAGATCGAGCAGCGATAGGGACGCAATGATCAATACAACACCAAGTGAAGCGATAGGGATGAACTGCAAAGGCTCGTAAATAAATACCGCAATAATGGCGATGGTGATTGCGGCGACAATCGAAACTAATTGAGATTTACCGCCATTTGCATCATTGACGGCTGTGCGTGAGTCAGCGCCGCTTATCGCGAAACCTTGTGAAAACGCTGAGGCAATGTTGGCAAAACCCAACGCCTGAAACTCTTTATTTGCATCAATATCATAACCGTTTTTAGCCGCGAAACTGCGGGCGGTGAGCATCATGCTAACAAAACTGACAATCGCAAGGTTGAGCGCTGGGACTACTAGTTCACGAACTTCACCTAGCTCAAATTCTGGTGTTTGAAACTGAGGGAAGCCACCTTGAGTGAGTCCGACAACCGATACGCCCATCTCTTGTAAATGGAAAAACCAAACTGACGCAGTAGTTACGAGGATCGCCAGCATGGCAGCAGGCCAAGTTGGTCGGTAGCGTTTGGTGAGCAAATAAACGACAACCGTCACGATACTCAGAGTTACAGTAGGCCAATGAAGATCGGTTAATCGTTGTGGAGCTTCCCATAAACGTTCCAGTAAATAACGTTGCTCGTATTTCAAACCGACTACTTTCGCAAACTGACCAACGATAATTGTGAGAGCAACACCGTTGAGTAGACCCAAAAGAATCGGACGAGAAAGGAAATCTGCAAACACTCCTAGCTTGAAACGACTTGCCAGTACACACCAAATCCCCGTCATCGCTGTCATGGTCATAACCAACTGCCAATGTTTTGTGGGGTCACCTGCGGCAAGTGGTGTCACAACAGCAGCGATCACTGCACAGGTTGCTGCATCGGGTCCGACAATGAGTTGTCGAGATGTGCCCATCATGGCGTAAACCAACATTGGCAGTACACACGAATACAGACCGACAATTGCGGATACACCAGTTAACTGTGCATAAGCTATGGCAACTGGCAGTGCAACCGCGACAACAGAAAAGGCGGCTCTAAAGTCGTTAACAAACCATTCTTTTTGATAATGCTTAAGCTGAACAAGCCCTGGGAACCACTGTGCGAGTAATATTTTAGCCAACGGATTTACCATATATGTGAGTGAGTTACTTAAAGTATACACCGCTTAGTTGGAACGTCTGTGAGTTAGTTATCACTGGAAATCGGGGGAAAGATTGGAGTGCGTGGCTTTTATTGCGATTGCGCAGGGGCTTCGTGGTGTGAGGTGTTATGAATGCGATTCTGGAAGCAATAAAAACGGGAGCTGATACTCCCGTTTGTGGTCTCAGATACTAGAGTTACGCGACACTATCCATCTGAGGGTATAGCGGCTTTGCGGCAAGCAGTTCCGGCTCAAAATCGTCAACGTTGATTGTATCTAGACGATGCTGTTCCGCTTCTCTGAGTAGATCGGCTTCTTCTTGCGTGATAAAGCCTTGCTCTAGCCCTTCCTGAGCAATCATATCCAAACGTAAGAATGGGCGACGCTTACCCTGCGCTTTACATACTTTGTCAAACACAGGCTCAGCTTGAAGAATGACTGATAGTGCAAGTTCAATCTTACCTGCTGCGTTGTGCTCGGTTGGTTCAAGGTATTGACCGCGACCAATGCGTGAGCGCGTTGCACTTGGCGTTTGTAGAATGCGCGCCACTTTACTGTCTAGTTTATCGCTTGGTGCTTTGCGTACGCGACCAAATGGCATGATTAATACGCGTAGCGCACGGCCAATTACTTTGTTCGGGAAGTTTGCTAAGAATTCATCTACTGCCACTTCCGCTTGTTTCAAACTGTCTTGTAGACCCCAGTGTACTAATGGTAAATCTTCGACTGGACGGCCATCTTGCTCAAAACGTTTCAACGTCGCAGAGCTCAAATATAGCTGGCTTAGAATGTCACCAAGACGTGCTGATAGACGCTCTTTACGCTTCAAAGAGCCACCTAGCACTGCCATTGAGATATCCGATAGCAGAGCAAGGTTTGCACTGTAACGGTTCAATTGTTGGTAGTAACGCTTGGTTGCATCTTTGGTTGGTGATGAAGAGCCCAGACCGTCGCTCAAACCAAACCAGATACTGCGCACTAGGTTACTCATTGTAAAGCTCACGTGACCAGCAAGCGCTTTATCAAATTTCTCGACAGCATTACTTGCTTCAGAATACGCCGCGTTCATTTCTTCAAGAACGTACGGATGGCAACGGATTGCGCCTTGGCCAAAGATGATCATTGAGCGTGTTAGAATGTTAGCACCCTCAACCGTTACCGCGATTGGCGCACCTTGGTAACCACGAGCTAGGAAGTTAGAAGGTCCCATACAGATACCTTTACCGCCTACGATGTCCATTGCATCGATGATGCTTTGCTGGCCGCGGTGCGTACAGTGATACTTCACGATAGCTGAGATTACTGAAGGCTTTTCACCTAAGTCGATACCCGCAACGGTTAAGTTGCTTGCTGCATCCATCACGTAAGCATTACCACCCAAGCGTGCTAATGGTTCTTCAACCCCTTCCATATGGCCGATAGGCTGTTTGAACTGACGGCGAATACGTGAGTAAGCACCGGTTGCCATTGCCGCAGTTTTGATGCCACCTGTTGAGTTTGAAGGTAGCGTGATACCACGTCCAACCGACAGACACTCAACCAGCATACGCCAACCTTGGCCCGCCATTTTTTCGCCACCGATAATGAAATCGATAGGAACAAAGATGTCTTTACCGCGCGTTGGACCATTTTGGAATGGCACATTGAGTGGGAAGTGTCGGTTACCAATCTCAACACCTTTGACATCAGTTGGGATAAGCGCACAAGTGATGCCAAGATCTTCTTTGTCGCCTAGCAAACCTTCAGGGTCGCGAAGTTTAAATGCTAAGCCTAGTACCGTTGCGACTGGCGCTAGGGTGATGTAGCGCTTGTTCCAAGTCAGGCGCATACCCAGTACTTCTTTTCCTTCCCATTCGCCTTTACAGACCACACCGTAATCTGGAATAGATCCAGCGTCAGAACCCGCTTCTGGACTTGTTAGGGCGAAACAAGGGATTTCCTTACCTTCAGCTAGACGCGGTAAGTAATGATTTTTTTGATCTTCAGTACCGTAGTGTTGCAGTAGCTCACCTGGGCCCAAAGAGTTAGGAACACCAACGGTAGACGATAGAACGCCAGAAACACCCGTTAGTTTTTGTAGTACTAGTGATTGCGCGTATGCTGAGAACTCAAGACCACCGTACTTTTTCTTAATGATCATGGCGAAGAACTTATGATCTTTCAGGTATTGCCAAACTTCTGGCGGTAAGTCCGCGAGTTCATGGGTCACTTGGAAATCACTCACCATGGCGCACACTTCATTCACAGGGCCGTCTAAAAAGGCTTGTTCTTCCGCACTTAACTTAGGTGCTTGAATTGCGTGTAGCTTTTGCCACTCTGGTTTGCCTTTAAATAGTTCGGCTTCCCACCAGACGGTACCTGCGTCTAACGCTTCTTTTTCGGTTTGAGACATAGCTGGCAGCACTTTCTTGAAAAGCACTAACGCTTTGCGGCTAATTAAAGACTGACGTACGCCAGGAACCGCGAGCACAGCTGCGGCGAGAACGTAAATCGCCCAACCAATAACGCCGACAGTACCAGCTACTGTAAGAGCCAGCATGGCTGCGGTGAGTAAGCTAATAGATTTCACGAGAGACATGCGGTGGTAGAGCGTAATGCCTAGCACGATCGCCATCGTGATGATTGAGAGCAAGATGTCCATATATATTTTCCTTTTCAGACTTTATAAGTTTTGTACGTCTGCATGTTAGGTAAGAGGTCTAACCAGTTGGTTTAAGTGTAATCAAAATATTAAGGAAATGTAAAACATAAGATTGGATAAAAAGTGATCTAAGTAGAGTTAAAATTCTAAAGTTGAGATTTGAGTGATGGTTTCATGAGCAAGTTGACAAGTTTATTACCATCACTAATCTAAATCTGTTGGTTCACTATCGACACTAATTCTCGTTTGTGGGTAAACTCAGAGTAATCAAACCCGAGTTCCGGTTTATGAAATGTCCGATACCAAATTGGTATCAGAACAATTTGCTCAGTGAGTCAAGAGCTGACTGAAGCCGAAATAATAAAGAGAACGTCTTATGTACCATGATCTGATTAGAAGTGAATTAAACGAAGCTGCTGAAGTGCTCAACAAATTTTTAAGCGATGACCATAACATTGCGCAAATCGAAGCAGCGGCGAAAATGATTGCTGACTCATTCAAGCAAGATGGTAAAGTATTGTCGTGTGGTAACGGTGGTTCTCACTGTGATTCAATGCACTTTGCCGAAGAGCTAACAGGCCGTTACCGAGAAAATCGTCCTGGCTATGCTGGTATTGCTATTTCAGATCCAAGCCACCTTTCTTGTGTGAGTAATGACTTTGGTTATGACTTCGTGTTTTCACGTTATGTAGAAGCGGTTGGTCGAAAAGGTGACGTACTGTTTGGTCTGTCGACTTCAGGTAACTCAGGTAACATCCTGAAAGCGATTGAAGCAGCACAAGCGAAAGGCATGAAGACGATTGCGCTAACAGGTAAAGATGGCGGCAAAATGGCAGGCCTTGCAGATATTGAAATCCGCGTGCCACACTTTGGTTATGCAGACCGCATTCAGGAAATTCATATTAAGATTATTCATATCATCATTCAGTTGATCGAAAAAGAGATGGAATAATCGTTTACGGCCACCGTTTCGAGCTGTGTTGTTAGGGAGTTTTTTAAACCATGTGTGAATTGCTCGGTATGAGCGCTAATGTTCCAACGGATATTTGTTTCAGTTTTACTGGGCTCATGCAGCGTGGAGGTCGAACCGGCCCACATCGTGACGGATGGGGGATCACCTTCTACGAAGGGAAGGGCTTTCGAACCTTCAAAGATCCCAAGCCAAGTTGTGAGTCTAAAATTGCAGAGTTGGTACAAAATTATCCCATCAAAAGTCGTGCGGTCGTTAGTCATATCCGACAGGCGAATCGTGGTGGTGTTAATTTAGAAAATACTCATCCCTTTACACGTGAGCTGTGGGGTAGGTATTGGACGTTTGCGCATAACGGTCAGCTCTCTGGCTATCAAGACTTGCATACAGGTCGACATCGACCTGTCGGTGAAACAGATAGTGAACTGGCATTTTGCTGGTTATTGAAGCAAATGGAAGATCGATATCCTGAGCCACCAAAGGATATGGAGTCGGTATTCTTATATGTTGCTAAATGTTGTGATGAGCTAAGAGAGAAGGGTGTATTTAACATGCTTCTGAGTGATGGTGAGTATGTAATGACGTATTGCACCAATCATTTGTATTGGATCACAAGACGCGCACCGTTTGGAAAAGCCGCGTTGCTTGATGAAGATGTGGAAATTAACTTCCAAGAAGAAACAACGCCACACGATATCGTTTCTGTGATCGCAACTCAACCTTTGACGGGCAACGAAGCTTGGCAGCGTATGAAACCTGGCGAATACGGCTTGTTTCACCTAGGTGAACTAGTCAAAAATAATGCCTCTGAACTGGTAAATGTGCCGTTTGCGGCGGCTAAGCCGGGCAATCAAGCGCCAACCGAACCGTTAGAGTGATGGTCTCTTACTCTGAATATAAAAATAAAGCTCGCTTAATCGCGAGCTTTATTTTTATGCGTTTTAAACCGAGGGCGGATACGGATGAGCATTCTTACTTTCTAGAGTGCTGGTAGTAGAGTCCTAGTCTCGCTAAGGCTTGCTGTAAAGACGTAACTGATAGAAATTTCTCATAAAACACCTCGTCAGTCTGAACGGTGAAGAACGAACCAGATTCAGAATCTACTTTCCGAGTGTTATGTTACTCAAGTGGTTATGGGATTTTTTAGAATGTTGGGTTTTAGGTTTCTAGTCTCACCATGGTTTTCTTGAATCAAGTTTATAAGTATTAAAACAACCAAGAGCAGCCCTCAGGCTGCTCTTTTGTGCTTGGAGTTTATTATTCAGGGCTACTCATCTGAGGCGTACCCATGTACGCCAAGCTCTGCGCCATCTAAATAGGCTTTACCATCCTTCATGATCAACCGCTCGTCTACCAGCCACTTAGCCACCATAGGGTAGATTCGGTGCTCCTGCGCCTGAACACGTGCCGCAAGTACACTAGCATCATCGTCTTCGAACACAGGAACTTTTGCTTGCAGTATGACAGGGCCACCATCAAGCTCTTCCGTTACAAAGTGCACACTCGTACCATGTTCTTTATCGCCAGCATCAATTGCTCTCTGGTGTGTGTGTAGCCCAGGATATTTTGGTAGAAGAGAAGGGTGGATATTGATCATCTTACCCATGTAATGAGAAACAAATGCGCTGCTCAGAATGCGCATGTAACCAGCAAGAATAATCACGTCTGGTTGGTATTCATCTATTTGACTCATTAGCTCTGCATCAAAGCTTTCACGCGAGCTGAATGCTTTAGGGTCGACAAAGTGACCGTCTACATCAAACTTTTTTGCACGTTCTAAACCAAAAGCATCTGCTTTGTTAGAGAACACGGCTGCCACTCGTGCGTTTGGCATGCTGTCTTCGCAAGCTTCCAAGATAGCTTGCAGGTTACTTCCGTTACCCGAGATGAGGACCACAATGTTTTTTAGGGTATGGTTTTTCATGATGTCGAGAGCGCCTTGGTATTGTAGGTTGGAGTTATGTAGCTTCTAAACTACCTACTAATAGAATGGTTTTTAGTGTTCTAGATAGCAAAATGAGGACCTAGTCATCTAGTGTCCTCATTCTTCTTATCTTTTGAGCTCGATTTGCAAATTATTGGATTTCAACTTGCTCTTCGTTCGCGTCTGCTTGTGCGATTTGACCAATCACCCACGCGTTTTCGCCTTCTTCTTTAAGAAGAGCAACTGCTGCATCTGCCTGGTCTTTCGGTAGTGCAACGATTAGACCTACACCACAGTTGAATGTGCGGTACATTTCGTGTGTGTCGACGTTGCCTTTCTCTTGTAGCCACTTGAAGATAACTGGCCATTCCCAACTGTTACCATCGATAACTGCTTTCGTGCCTTCAGGCAGTACGCGTGGGATGTTTTCCCAGAAACCACCACCAGTGATATGAGAAATCGCATGGATGTCGTGTTTCTCAATCATCTTGAGTGCTGACTTGATGTAAATTTTTGTTGGTTCTAGTAGGTGCTCACCAATAGTGCGGCCTGCTAGCTCTTCGCTCTTATCTGCACCAGATACTTCTAGGATCTTACGGATAAGGGAGTAACCGTTTGAGTGTGGGCCGCTTGAGCCAACAGCGATAAGTGCATCACCAGCAGCGACTTTCGTGCCGTCAATCACGTCTTCTTTTTCTACTACGCCAACACAGAAACCAGCTACGTCGTAGTCTTCGCCTTCATACATGCCAGGCATCTCCGCAGTTTCGCCACCAATTAGGGCACAACCTGCTTGAACACACCCTTCTGCGATACCTGAAACAACATCCGCTGCGGTATCAACGTCTAGTTTGCCTGTTGCATAGTAATCTAGGAAAAACAGTGGCTCTGCGCCTTGCACGATAAGATCATTTACACACATTGCCACTAGGTCGATGCCAATCGTGTCGTGCTTATTCATATCCAGTGCTAGGCGAAGTTTTGTGCCAACGCCATCAGTACCAGAAACCAGTACAGGTTGTTTGTATTTAGTTGGCAATTCGCATAGCGCGCCAAAACCACCGATACCACCCATAACTTCAGGGCGACGAGTACGTTTTACCGCACCCTTAATACGATCCACAAGCGCGTTGCCTGCATCAATATCTACACCAGCGTCTTTATAGCTAAGAGAAGAGTTGTTACCACTCACAGGGAAGTCCTCGGTATTAAGTTGGATATGAAAACGGCGCTATTCTAACAGTGCTTAAACATAGATAGCAAACGTTTGCGTCTGTTTTTTTCTTTAGTGATTTATCCTGATATCCCTGTGAAAATCATGTATAATCTGAAGGTTTATTTAAATATTGCCAACTATAGCCGGAGATGGACATGAAAGTTGTTGAAGTAAAGCACCCTCTAGTAAAACATAAAATTGGTCTAATGAGAGAAGGTGACATCAGCACAAAACGTTTTCGTGAGTTAGCGACTGAGGTCGGTAGCCTACTTACTTACGAAGCAACGTCAGACTTTGAAACAGAAAAAGTGACCATTGATGGTTGGAACGGTCCGGTAGAAGTAGACCAGATTAAAGGTAAAAAAGTAACCGTAGTGCCAATCCTACGTGCAGGTCTAGGCATGATGGATGGAGTTCTTGAGCACATGCCAAGCGCACGTATCAGTGTTGTGGGTATTTACCGTGATGAAGAAACGCTTGAGCCAGTTCCTTACTTCAACAAGCTTGCTTCAAACATCGAGGAGCGTATTGCGCTTGTTGTTGACCCAATGCTTGCAACAGGTGGTTCTATGATTGCTACTATCGATCTCCTAAAAGAGAAAGGTTGTAACCAAATCAAAGTGCTGGTACTTGTTGCTGCACCAGAAGGTATTGAAGCGCTAGAAAAAGCACACCCAGATGTTGAGCTATACACTGCGGCAATCGATGAGAAGCTTAATGACAAAGGCTACATCGTTCCGGGTCTAGGCGATGCAGGTGATAAGATCTTCGGTACTAAGTAATTCTTTGATGTATTACTATGACTGAACAGAAAAAGGCTTGGTGAAAACCAAGCCTTTTTTGTATCTACTGTGCCGTCCTAAATAAGGTTGACACTTTCCACCCCCAAAATTGGAGAGTGTTATGAAATCAACAACTAAAAGAACTCAGCGCGATTACTCCCTCGCTTTTAAACTCAC